>JAADIU010000354.1 GCA_013151185.1 Planctomycetota bacterium | reverse complement strand
GACGTTGAGGCGGATAGCAGGTGTGGAGAGGGCAGTCTCGTCGACCGGGGGAGAGATCCTGTGAGCGTTGGGCGAGTTAATCACTACGGTCAGGCGGATCGCGTAGAATAGTGCTGACTTAGGTGTTTCGCGTCGCCTTTGAGACGATTTCAGTGCGGACCGAGACGGGCAGTTGGCACCACGCCTTGGCCACCGTTTCGAGATTTGGATCGATCGAGCGCAGATAGGACATGCATTCCGCGTCGCCAAATCCCTCGCGATACCCGGATCTGAGGTAGTTGATGCTCGGCAGCAGAACCTCGCGCCACGCCTCCTCGGTTTGCGTGTCAAACTCGGTGTCATGAACCGCGCACGCCTCCATCAGACAATCAAGCCACACGTCGTACAGCTCGGGTCGGATATTCAAACCGTCCTGGTTGTGCGATTGTCGCGTCTTCGCGAGCGCCTGCCGCGCTGCGTCGCCATCGCGTTCAAACATCAGCATCAATTCCAGAGCAACGCGCAGCAGACCATTCTGCTTAGTGAAGTCCGTCTTGAGGAACATGGCGGCAATGTCCGCGTTGCTGCTTTTCAGGATCGTGTAGAATGTATCGAAGAATCCATCCGAACGGTTGCATCGATTAAAGCTCTCGCGTGCCAGGTCGTGCGATGTCTTCGTTGTTGTGGCTGTCATTGGTTCGAGTCCTTGGTGGCATTGTCAACGTTCCAGAGTGCCGATAACCTTGAGTGAGTTTCCATCGGTCTCCGCATATGAGGTGCATCGGGCAGCGCGACGACGTTCTGAACTCAGATCTTCCAGAAGATCCCTGCCGCTGCCTGAGCACTGTCCCCTTGCTCCGTGTGCGCGTGCGATTCAGTTAGCGGGCGTTGCATAGGAGTGGAAGGTGCCGACATGTCTTCGGAGCCAAAACGGACGCCAACGACGGAATGCCCATCGGGCAGGAGTTTCGAGGCGAGGGTACTTTCGCCGCGTCGGATGCTGGCAAGCTGATCGTCTACGACACTCTTGATCGCAAGATGCAATGTTTTGGGACATGGTGCAGTACGGTTCTCGCGGCACTCAGTGTTGGAGAATGGAGAACGCTCACCGAGGATTCGGACCCAGCCACGACGGAGCTGGCAGCGGTCGCCCAAGCGCGTAAAAAGGGCGGGCCGTGATCGACCCGCCCTCGTCAATTCACCGTCGTACCGCCCCAACCAGCAGGACCAACCCTGCCATCGATGGTGGCTGCGTTGCTTAGTTGCTGAACGCATCGTGCATCAGAGTTCGACACGCCTCGTATTCCTGAGCGTTGATGGACACGCTAATGCAAGGAACCGAGTCGATGTTATCACGAGCGGTGCATATGAAATCGTTGAAAACACAACCATGCGTGGTGGCTAGGGCCAACGAGAAGGGTTCCGTACCAGAACCACCTCCGCAGATAGGCACTCGACCGTCGCTTACGCAGATCCAACCCGTATCTTCGCTGTCGTGACCGAGGGAGCAATCCCCACGATCACCAAGAAACTCCTGGTCTTGACATCGACCAACGAAATCAGCAATCAACGCCGCGTCGAAGCACGGACACTCGAAGAGGCAGGACGCAGAACATCCATCGCCGCTTATGCTGTTCCCGTCATCGCACTGCTCGGCGCCACAAACATTGCCGTCTCCGCAGGAGGCAGGTGAATCGTCTAGTTCATACAGGCACCCGACCGCTGGCTCGCAGGTGTCGATCGTGCAATCATTCCCGTCATCACAATTCGTATTGCAGCAGAGGTCTGGAGGCGGTGTACTTCCGGAAGTAGCGATATCGTGAAGAATGAACGCCTCCTGCGTGCCCATTCCGACGACCGACCGCCCCGAGCGGGCTACCCGCGAGGAAGAACCTTCAAAAGCCAAGACCTTGCTGACAACGCCGAGCAATGCAGCGTCACCGCTGCAAACTGTCGCATCATTTCCGGGTAATCCGTTCACACCTGCGATGTTACCCAAACGCCTCACGCATCCACTTTCGCAGGCAGGACTTTGGATGCCATCTACTCGTGCCTTGCCTCGATCCGTCTGAAGGTTTTGTATTAGAAAGTGGTTCGGAGCTTGGTAGTCGCTCAATAGAGTCTGATCCCAACATGTGATACATCGCTCCGTGCCGGAGAAACGACGCTCGTTCTCGTTCCAAATGTCAAATTTTGCTTTGGTTGTAATGGGGCCAAACGAATTGGAACGGAAGTCAACGCTGACCGGGTGGAGCGTGAGATCCATATCCACGGATACGGAAACGGCATCCGAGGACAACGCTCTTGAACCTGATGCGTAGAAGTCGATCAACAGCATATCGTGGACGAGGTTGTACATTTTTCCGTCCATGTTCAATTCGCCGGTACTGCCAGAATCGTGAGCGTTACAATCCTCATCTCTATAGGCTTGAATCGACCAGGCATTGTATTCCCATGCTGTTTGCGTTGCGTAATTGACGACCGTTGCTGAGCCCGAAAGGTGATTCCAGCGGATTGGATACCCGTAAGCATCAACTGTCCAAGCATAAATGAATCCACGAAGCATTCGTCCGCCATCCGCTGTCGGACGACCCGGACCATTCCCGTTATCTGGATCAAGTATTTCAAATGGGGCAGTGCCGAGTGGAAGTCCTGTTGAAGCGGACCAATAGACCGGCTGGTTGCCAGTCAGTAGCAATTGAAGATCTGTCCAGTTCCATCCAGGTTCAGCTTCGGCGATCACTTGAGGCGGATCACCGGCGGAGATCGCATCGCGTGGATCATCTCCATTCACAAAGTAGAATTGAACGTAAACATCTTGTTCCAAGTCGTTGGTCATCTCCAGGACTGTATCTTGGATCAACGTCCCAGAGGCATCCCAACGAAGATCGACCTGCGAGTAGATCAACAGGCTACCTTTGGTGCTATTGTCGATCCTAGTGACCTTTGGCTCCTCACGGATGTTCAGAACGTAGTCCCCACAGCCGTCGTCGTAGCTCGTTATGGTCACAACATAGATACCGGCTGTAAGTTCTGCCGTGATCTGAGAATCGAAGCCGCAGAAGTCGTCGTTGACTTCCACGTCGGTTCCGCAGCAGGTGGTGCCGACAGCCATGTACGTATCGAAATCCGATGATCCGCACATGGAGAAGGTCCAGAGCCCGTCGTTAGGAATCGTGACTGAGTAGGAAACGTCCGGGTCGTATTGCAGGCCGCAGTCGTCCACCTCGCCACAAGTGTTGCCGGAGAAGTTGCCCGGCGCGGCGACCTCGAAGTCTGCACAAGACTGGCCATGAGTCGCTGTTGCCAGGAGAACCGTAGCCAAGAACCCACGAAGAAACTGCGTTGTGTTCATCTTTCTCACTTCCTTAACATGCATGAAACGGAATCATCTGAGTCATCGCGATAGCCTCCGCTTTTTCTTTTGATTTGAAGACGTGGTTTCCGAACTAACCACGCCTGCCTATATTAACAGATTGGATGGCATTATGCCAGCTCAAAATGCTGGATTCTCGAGCATAGACAGAACCGGGATCGCATCGGTTTGGCCTGACGACACGGGTTGGCACATACGACCTGACTAGGAGAATGGATCGAAATCGAGGATTGCGCTGTGCTGAGAGGAATCCAAGGGAGGTGTTCACCATCGCTTCTGTAATACAAACCAACTTTCGACCTTACCAATGCTGGGCGGCCGAGGGGTAGCCAAAGGGTGGCGCTGCGATATACATGAAAGAATGACTCACGCCAGCGTGTAACGTAAGTCCTTTGTTTGTAAAGCTTTGCGACTCGGGGCGAGAGGATTCGAACTTCCGACCCCCTGCCCCCCCGTATTGGATCAAGTCACACACTGATTCATCGCTAACGTCCGCCCGCGTCAGCGCTTAGATCGATTCAACACAGCGGTTCTTGTTGCGCGTGTCCCGACAAGCAGTGGACAGGCCGTAGACAGCAGCCGACATATCGCCACCGTCTGGACCAAGCGAGCAGCTAACCTGTACTCTGCATCGCGGCTGCAATGCCGCTTATGCTCGCGAAAAGCACCGGCCGTAAGCTCGATTTCTCGGACTTGTCAGCACGGGCATAGCGTTTAAGCAACTCCACCTGTAACACGTTGAGTAAATCGGTGGGGCCGTTGCGCTGCTCGATGGATCGTTGGATGACAGGGTTGTTGTCGAGAATCTCTTGTTGGCCAGTGATCTGAAGAATGGCTGTGCGCGCGAGCTGAAACTCCGCCGAGACGCGTTCAAAATGCTTGGACGCACCGTGATCACGATCGTTGGCGAGTTCATCGTAAAGGCGTGCGATGTTCAGCCGTGCACGAGCCATTTCCTGTTGAGCGTTATCAATGACCGTTCGGAAATAGTCCCACTCCTGATACCAACGGCATAGGATTCCGATGGTTTCTTCGGACTCCGCGATGGCTTCGCTGAGGGAGCTGCCGATTCCATACCAACCGGGAACATTGATGCGCATCTGGGTCCATGAGAAGACCCATGGGATAGCGCGGAGGTTTTCAAAATGCACGGAGCCGCTTGATCTAGCCACCGGTCGCGAGGCGATCGGCAAAGCACTGATATGCGCGATCGGTGACACTTGCGTGAACCAGTCCCAGAAAGAGGAATCGTCAATCAGTTGCCGGTACGCCGCCATCGCCCGGTCACCCAACCGTCCCATGAGTTGCTCATCGGAGCTGGAACGAGATTCGGGTTCTGACGAGGCTTGGGATTCTGCGAGTAAGGTGGCGCTGACCAACTGTTCAAGATGTCGGTGGGCGATATCCGGG
>JAADIU010000075.1 GCA_013151185.1 Planctomycetota bacterium | reverse complement strand
AGTGCGATGTGGTCGTTGGGTGTGGATAGTTGTGGATTGGGGGGTTGTTTGCGGGCATCATTGCCGAAAGCGTTGTAGACTGGCTTTCGGTGCTCGTTCTCTTGGGTTTGGCGGGCTGCTTGGTTTTCATGTCTGTCCCCCACCCTCCGCACTCGTGCGGTATTAAAAGCGGGCTGTGCCCGCCGCTTCGCTCAAGGATGGGGCACCCGTTGGCGAACTATTTACTTAGGGCACAAATCACCCTGACCTGCCGAAGGAGGCATTCTCATGAAGTATTCCGTGAAACGAGTTGCTGCGACTCTTTGTGTTGCTGCGACGCTGTTTGCTGTTGGCGCTCCCGCGCTTGCTGAGACGAACAAGGTGGCGGTGTTTCATCTTGATGGTCCGTTGATGGAGCGCCCGATGGGCGACTTTGGGTTTTCGTTTGGCAATCAGCCCGAGTCGTTGAAGTCACTTCTCGAGCGCTTCTACAAAGCCGGCAAGGACGATTCAATCCGTGCGATTTTGATCACGGTGGGTGCGCCGGGTTTGGGCATGGCGCAGGTCGAGGAACTTCGCCAAGCGATGCAGGACTGCGGCAAGCCGGTCTATGTGCATGTCGATTCGCTCAACACCGGGCTGTATACGTTGGTGTCGGCAGCGAAGCACGTCAGCATTACACCGACGGGCGATGTGTGGTTGCTGGGTTTCTACACCGAGGGGTTGTACCTGCGCGACATGCTCGGAAAGATCAACGTCGAACCCGACATCGTTCACATTGGCAATTTCAAAAGTGCAGGGGAAACGTTTTCGCGCAACGGTCCGAGCGAGCCCGCAGAAGCCAACATGAACTGGCTGCTCGACGGGTTGTTTGACGGCATGGTTAAGAATATCGCCGACTCGCGCTACAACGGAAACGTCGACAAGGTGAAGTCGATCATCGACAACGCGCCATACACGGCAGAGAAGGCGCTCGAGTTGGGCATTGTCGATTCCGTTCAGCACCGTCAGGATTTGGTCGCCGAGCTTAAGAAGAAGTTCGGTGATGATTTGAAGTTCGTCCGAGGTTTCGGGAAAGACTCGGGGCCGGACGTCGACTTTGGCAATCCGTTCGCATTTTTCCAGGTGATCGCCGACTTGATGGCTGGCGAAAAGGAATCAACATCGCCGTCGATTGCTATCATTTATGTTGATGGCGGTATCAGTACCGGATCGGATCAGACGAGTCCGTTTGGCGGAAGCAGCGGTGCGAAGAGCACAAGCATTCGCAAGGCGCTCGATGCGGCGACGGCTGACGATTCGGTGAAGGCGGTTGTGCTGCGAGTGAGTTCGCCCGGTGGATCGGCGCTCGCGAGCGAAATCATCTACGATGCGACGTTGCGTGTGAAAGCGGCAGGCAAACCGTTCGTGGTTTCAATGGGCAACGTAGCCGCCAGCGGTGGATACTATGTGTCCTGTGCGGCGGACAAGATCATCGCCGACCCGATGACCATCACCGCGTCGATCGGCGTCGTGGGTGGAAAGATCGTGACCACGGGCATGTGGGATTCGATGGGCATCCACTGGCATCCGTATCAGCGTGGCAAGCAGGCGGCGATCATGAGCACTGCCCGCGCCTGGAACGACGACGAACGCAAACGAATCATCGGTTGGATGGATGAAGTTTACGGAATTTTCAAAGGGCACATCGTCGAACATCGTGGAAGCAAACTGACGAAGCCCATCGATGAGATGGCAGGCGGTCGTGTGTTCACGGGTACGCAGGCGCTCGAACTGGGCTTGGTCGATCAGTTGGGGTCGATGAAGGATGCGATCGAGTCGGCGGCTGACTTGGCGAGCCTTGGCGATTATGAGTTGAAGGTCTTGCCTCGCACGAAGAATATTTTTGAAATCTTCGGCGATCAAATGGGTGGCCGCGAGAGCGACAATGTCCAGGTTTCATTCAGTCGTCAGCAAGGGTTGTTCGCGTCGGGTTCGCCGCTGATGGATTTGGTGATGCCTCTCCTGCAAACGCTGGACCCGCAGAGGTCGGCTGCCTTGGGTAATGCGATGATGAAATTGCAGATCATGCACGAGGAGAACATCGTTCTCATGCCAGCCGGCGACTGGGTGATTCATTTCAAGTAGGTTTGACGCCATCGTAGCCGCATCAGGTTGCGATCGATTTTGAGATTATTGAGCGCCCCCGGATTTTGGTCCGGGGGCGTTTTTTGTGGTGGATAGGTGTCGCGCCATTGAACCCGAGGTGCCCGGGCGGTTACAGTCTGTGACTCAGATTCAATAGATACCCAAAGGAGGCTTTGTCCATGCGTTTCGCATTCGTTGTCGCCGTTCTGTCGTTCGTCGTTTCTGCCCAAGCACAGCAGCCGCCTTCGTGGACACAGTTGTCTTTGGATAGTTGTGGCGTGAATGAATTCCTCGCCAAGTATCCCGACCATGACGGCAGGGGTGTTGTGATCGCGGTGCTCGATACGGGTGTCGATCCGTCCATCCCCGGTTTGACGGTGAACGCGGACGGTAGCGTCAAAGTCATCGACGTGCAGGATTTCAGCGGTGAGGGCGACATCGATATTCACCGCGTTCGCCTCGACGATGCGGGTGGGTCGGTCGTGAACACCGACGACGATGGCGTGCGGATTTCGTATCGACTTCCAAAACCGTTGGTCGGTAAACATGATGACCGCCGATTCTGGTTTTGCAGTCTCGATGAAGAGCGTTTTGTCAACGCGACGATTCCCGACCTCGACAACAATGGCCGCACCGATGATGCGTTTGCCATACTGGTCACTGCGATTCCCGGTGACGGTGACGATCAAGCTGTCTGCTATGTGGATACCAACCACGATCGCAGCTTCGCCGATGAAAAACCACTGCAAAACTACAAGCTCAAATATGACAGCTTTACGTTGGCTCGGCCAAATCCGGAAAAGCAAATTGCACCGCTCTCGTTTGCGGTGAATATTTTCCTCAAGCAGAGCAAGATCGTGTTGCACTACGACGATGGGGCGCATGGCACGCATGTTGCCGGGATCGCTGCCGGTTATCGAATCAACGGGCAGGATGGGTTCAACGGTGTGGCTCCCGGGGCGAAGGTGATCAGTCTGAAAATCGGAAACAACGCGGTGGGAGGAATCAGCACCACCGAGGCGAAGAAAAAAGCGATGGAATATGCCGCGAAGTATTCGCGCGAGCATGGCGTGCCGGTTGTGTGCAATTTGTCTTACGGTGTGGCGTCCACAATCGAAGGCCGCTCGGCGATCGATCGATTCATGGATGACATTCTTTACAAGTATCCGGACCTGATTTTTTGCACGTCGGGCGGAAACATCGGTCCGGGTTTGTCGACGATCGGGACGCCGGCTGCCTCTGCTGCGGCGATCACGGTGGGTGCGTTGTTGGCGGCGGACTCCGCCCGGGATGTGCAGGGTTTTGATCTCTCCGCACCTGTGACGACGATATTCACGTCGCGTGGTGGTGACACAGCCAAGCCCGACATCGCAACACCGGGTTGGTCTACCTCGACGGTGCCCCGCTGGAACAAACGCGGTGACTATTGGAGCGGCACAAGCATGGCCAGTCCGTATGCGGCAGGTCTTTGTGCGCTGATGATCAGCCACGCGCGTGCTGCCGACGCGCGCGCGATGATTCGATCGTGCGATGTGAAGCGGGCGCTGTGTGATTCTGCGTCGCCGCTTGAAAACACGACGGCTTTGGATGTTGGTTTCGGATTGCCAAACGCGATGAAAGCGGCAGATGCTTTGATTGGGCTGGCGGCTAAGGCGAAGAATGATCCGCTGATCGCGTACGATATTTCGACACCCTGCCCGCATGGATATGAAGGCGTCGCGCCGGCGGCCTATTGGCGCAGTACCTACTTCCCGACGGATGAGCCGCAGGTGTTTACGGTCAAACCGATTTTTGCGCCGGGGGTCGATGCTTTGGCCAAGACATCGTTCACCCGGAAATTCACGCTGCGGTCGGACAGTTCGTGGTGTCGGCTTCGACAGGAGAGTGTGTACTTGAGAAGTGAACAGTCGGCGAAGGTGTACGTCGATTACGTTCAGGGAGAATTGCAGAAGCCGGGTGTTTACGTCGGTGTGGTCGATGCGATGTGGGAAGGGCGCGTGGCGTTTCGGCTGCTCAACACCATCATCGTTCCGGATCGGGCGAGTGGTGACGCGATTCATTATAGGAAGCAAACGGTTCACGGTTGGACGCCTCAGCGACACTTTGTATCTGTGCCGCCGGGAGCGAGTGCCATGCTTGCGACACTTTCTGTGGCGGATGGTGCATCATCCAAAGCCGCAATCGATCGCATCTACGACCCCAACGGGCATCAGCATCGAAGCGGGAGTCGTCGCCTCAACACTGAGCGTGGCAAGCGGAATGTGTCGTGGTCGTTGGACGACGAGTTGATGCCGGGCGTGTGGGAGTTGGACGTTGTTGCGGATCGTCCGGACCGGTCCTGGCCATACGATCTTGACGTGCGTTTCTTTGGGCTGCACACCTCGCAGAATCCTATTCGCAATTGGTCATCACCCGCCAAGAAAACAGGCACCTTCATCGTGACGAACCAGTTCGACAAGCCGCTGTTCGCAAAAGTTGGTGGCCAGCTCGAAGGATTTCGCAAGCATATCGAAGGTAAATTCGAGGGACTCAAGGACGAACTCCTCTATAAGGTCAAACTTGGCGAGGCGTATGATCGGCTTCGCATCACGCTGGATATGTCGCCTGCGGACTATGCGGAGACGACGGACATCGCGGTGTTCGTCGAGGACTCAAACGGTTCAAACATTTTATCGTCGGGATTCAATCACCATCATTTTGCGGCTACGGTCGACAAACCGGAAGCTGGCGGAAGCGTGAAGGTCAGGATCGTCGGAGGTTTTGCCGTTGCAGACGATCAAAGAAGCACGCCCATCACCGTGAAGCTGGACCACTTGCTGTATGAGCCGCTCGATCTCGAAGTGACTCGCGGAAGTTCGACGCACGTTGATTTTGTGCCGCACGTTCCGATCGAGATGGCATACAAGCTGGATGCCGAACTTCCGGAAGGACCGAAGGGGACGCATCCGGTTGGGTTCATTCAGTTCCGAGAACGAAACAGCAATCTGTCGGCGCTGAAAATCGAAATCGATTTGGACAACGAATAGTAGCGTTCGTTTGTTTAACGCTTGCGGGTTGATCGGGCTGCGCGCTGTGCTTTGATCTTGACGATGAGGCACCCGCCGGGTTGAAGTTGTGCGGTGACGTGCGATCTGTGGATCGATATCGCTGGATCTCCTTGCCCCAAGTGCATCAGGATGTCGTACTCTGCGCCGATGTTTCTGATGCCGCAGATGCGCGTTTTGCGCTTGTGTTTGCAGTCGAGGTTCGCGATAACCAGCAGAACGTCGCCTGCCGTGTTGAGTCGATACGCCACTGCCAGGATTCGCGTGGGGTTGACCTCGACTTTCGGTTGTATATATGCAGCGGGGCGCGTCAGGGCGTCGATGAACTCCCGCCGGATTCGTGTTGCTTTCGCGATCGTTTTGACCATGTTTTCCCCACCGCGATTCGCCCAATGCAGGATCGTTTTGTCGAAGAAAGCCAGCTTGCCGAAGTAGGGGTCACTCTTTGGCAGTGCAAAGCGATCAGTGGATTTTGCGTCCAGCCCGATGTTTGAGGGCTGACGTTCGTAGACCTCGCTGCCGCTGTTGATCATGGGTACCGCATTGGGCAGGAAGCAGTTCAATACGGCCATCTGTGTGGCGAATTTTCTTTTGCCAACACGCGTAGGCGCTCGCGGCGTGTCGGCGTTTTCTGCGGTGGCGAATACGGGCAATCGCAGCGATTGAGTTTCGTCGACCATGCGGTGCAGTTCGCCATCTTGAGCGCGGGGCTGCATCCACCAACTGGGTCCGATGAGCAGATTATAGCCAGCCCTTCGTGCGCGGGCGTGGTTTTCGGTGCCCAGTTCTTCTGCAATGAAACAGAAGTCGGGGTCTTTCTTGCGGGGTTCTTCGAGCATTTTTTGTTGAAGTTGACCGGGTAGTGCGTGGGCCATGTCGATGCGGGCACCGTCGATCCCGAATCGTTGATAGAACGGAATGATGCTGGCGAGTTTTTTCCAGAGGTTTGTGTGTGGCTTCGCACCGGGAAAGTGGCTGGACTTGATCGTGTCGAAGTGGACGTAAGGCGGCTGATGGTTCGGGTCGGGCAGATGTTTTTTTGATTCGACAGGATGATCCGCGAACATGCGCAGGTAGGTCACATCATTCCATAGTGGTTGGGGATCGTTGATGACGTCGGTGAACCCTGGTGACGTTGTCACGCCGAATTCCTCCTGGATGCGTTGCAACAATCCGCGTCTCGATTCGCGGTTTTCCCTATAGACAAAGGACTTCCATGCGTCTGGATGGGTGATGTTGGGTGCGAAGCGAAACTTGCCAAGGTGCTCATCGATAGTCGCCAGATTGTAGATGTCGGCTGACCGTCCGGGGACGGCGCTGGAGCGTTCGACCCCTTCGATGATGGGCGGGCGAAACCTGGAGTCCGCGCGCTTGTCGATCCAGTAGAACCATTCGGGGTGCTGCAAGATCCAATCATTGTCGCGGGCTACGGTTCTTGGGGCAATGTCGATGAGAACGCGGATGCCAAGCCGATGCGCACAATCAACAAGCAAATGGAATTGCGCGTTAATGTCACCGACCTGTTCTCCAAGAACCGGGTCCGCTTGTGACGGATCGAACTCGAAGAAATTCTGCGTTGCATAAGGACAGCCCAACTCTCCTTTGCGGTGGGCGCGGCTTACCTTGGTTATTGGGAGCAGGTAGAGTGCATTGACACCAAGGCGCTTGAGATGGGGAAGTATTAGGATCGTCTTGCAGAACGTGCCCAAATCGTTGAACGGTTTTGTTCCAAGTCGCCCGCTGCCGTCGTGGTCCCACGCGGTGCAGGACCGAGCGTGCGCTGAGTAAACAACGCATCGCCGAATCCAGTCACCGCCTCGCCGACTCCGCCCACGGTCGAGCACTTTGCCCGACGAAGCGCATTCGATGCCTTGAATCCGGGACAAGTTGCGTCCACGAACGCGCCCACTCAAAGACGATTGTTCGCGAACCCACAGGAGCAATCGGGAAAAGTAACGGCGAGCGTCGACGACGCATTCACTGCCATCGACCCCGACTTCGCCCGCATATCCCCAGCAGTTCCACAGTTTCGGGATGCGATAGGTCGGGCTATCCATGCTGGCATCTGGGTGCGTTTTAGGTTTGCGCATGGCGCTTGGAGCGGTAGGGTGGGCTTGTGCCCACCGCAGGTTAAAAGCGACGCAAGATGGTGGGCACAGCCCACCCTACCCTCTTGGGGTGATTCGTTTCAGTATACGTCTCATTCAGTGGAAGGTTTGTTTACCTGCTCGCGGACGAACGTGACGATTTTCTTTTCGATGCCGTCGATGACGCCGAACATTCGCGTTCCGTGTGCGCGCCCCGGTCCTACGATTTCGCCTGTTGCGTTTTCAACTGAGCTGGCAAGCGTGTCGGTGGCTGCCCGTTCGTCTTCGGTGGCGAGTAGGAGTATGGGGCGCGTATCGGTCTTTGCAATGTGTTCGGTTGAATCGACACCCAGATAATTTGTGCCGGGTGTCATGCAGACGATTGCGTTCACGGTTTTGTCGCGTGACATCGTGTCGATTGCGATGCTGCACCCCACGCTGGCACCGATGAGCACGAGTTTTTTGGGATCGGTGTTGGGCTGCTTTCGGGCCCATTCGATGGCGGCATCGACGTCCTTGTACATGTTGTTGAAGAGTTTTGCATCGCGGTCATTGACGCGGGTCGCCAGGTTCAATGTTTCGGGCTTGGTGCTGTCACCGTGGCCACGCATGTCGATAGCGAGTACGGCGAAACCGGCTTCGTGGAGCGGTTTGACCAAGGGGCTCCAAGCTGAGCGGTCGCTGCGGTACATGTGCAAAAGCACCGCGACGGGCGAGATGGCCCTTCCGGTGGGTGGAAAATAATCGCCGACAATTTCAACACCGTCTTGCGTCTTGAAGTTGGCGACCTTCTTTTGAAGTTCGTTCGCAGCGTTGGCGTCTGCGCTGATGGCGCAGCTGGGTGCAAGCATGACGGCTAACAGTGCGGGAATGATCATGGTTCGAGTCATGGGTGGGGTGCCTCCGTGGTGAACGCTTCGTGCGCGTGTTGTCGATCGAGTCAATGATCCGCCCGGAACGTGCCTATCATAGTGCGAACTCCGCAGCATTGGAAACCCGGATGTGCGGTCGTGCGAATGCAGGGCGGGCTGTGCCCACCTTCCCGCCATGTATTAAACCTGCGGTGGGCACGGCCCACCCTGCCGCGGATGTCGCAAGAAAGTGTGTCGACCTTCGCGGAAGGTGCAGCAGAACTCTTTGCGGAGCCGCGATCGATGCCGTAACATTTGCGCGAACACCCGTCGACACGTCACCACCACAAGGCAATCTTGGAAGGTTGATTTTCATGCGCACTTGCCGTTCATTTTTTGCTTCGGCTGGTTTTTTGATTGCGATTTGTTTCGCTGGTACAGGCTGCCAGCTTGGCCCGAGCGCTTTGAGGATTGGCCAGGCACAATACAGCGATGCCTTGCGCGTCGCCACGTCGGAGCAGATGCTCGTCAATTTGGTTCGCATGCGCTATCGAGACCTGCCCGTTTTCCTGGGCGTGACCAGCATCGCGACGCAGTTTCAGTTCGACCAAAGCACCGAAGCCCTCGGAACGCTCAACGAAAACGTGGGCAGAGAGGGCTTGAATCCAAACGTGTTGCGATTGAGCGGGCGGTTTGGTTATTCGGAAAAGCCAACCATCACCTATTCCTATCTGGGTGGCGAGGCATTTCTGCGGCGGATGTTGGAGCCGATCGCGGTCGAGAATATTTCGTTGCTGGCCGAATCAGGATGGCGGGCTGACCGCGTTTTGCGGTTGACCGTGGAATCGTTAAACGGGTTGGACAACGCATCCACCGCATCAGGGCCCACCCCAAGCCGCGCACCGGTTTTTGAATCGTTCGCAGATGCGGTGCGTTTGATCCGATTTCTTGAGGCTGCGGGCGATGTTGAATTCGTATTTGTACCGCGGCGCAGACAAATTTCTCTGGAATTGCCAAGGGCCAAAATATCGAGCGGGGATTTGATCGCAGCCACGAAATCCGGAGCGACCTTTGCGACCACGGGCGACTCCGACACCGCGAGCCTCGTTGTGACGCGGCGTGTACTCGTTCTTCGATTCAGCGACACGCCCACGGATGCGCAAGACGCAGCCCGGTTGCGAAAGATGCTCTCTTTGGAACAAGGCGAGCGCGAATTTGAGATTGTCGACGCGACCGAACTTCGCGGTGTGCGTCGGGTTGAAACGCATCCGAAGATTGGATTGGACACGCGCTCCCTCATGGGCGTGCTCTATTTTCTGTCGCAGGCGGTAGAGGTTCCCGAGCGCCACAGCGAGCGGGGCATCGTGACATCGACGGTGCGGGCTGACGGTAGCGGGTTCGCCTGGTCGGACGTGTTGGACGATTTGTTTGCGGTTCACAGCAGCGCCACGAAACCCCGCCACGTTGCTGTCGCGGTGAAGCACCGGGGTTACTGGTTCTACATCAACGACGACGACGAAAGCACAAAGTCAACGTTTTCCCTGCTGGGGCAGTTATTCATGCTGCAAACGGGCGAGGTGACCAAGAGCAGCCCGGTGTTGACGCTACCTGTCGGTGGTTGATTCGGTCGCCGGTGTGAACTCGGTGAGGTCAATCAACTTGATGTCGGTTCGCTGGCGAAGTTTGGCGAGGAACCAGTATTTGTGCCACGCGCCAAACGTGATCAGGAAGCGCTTGCCCTCGTTTCGATGCGCGTTCAGCGCGTCTTCGATATGACCGAAGTGTGCCGCGTTGATGTTGTCCCAACCACCGTCCCCGAGATCATCGTTGAATAATCGGTTGTAGGGTTCCATCCCCTGACGAACGATTTCGTCGTAGCGGTCGGAGTGGATGCCTGCGGGGTCGTCGTCGAGTTTTTCAGCTGTGATGGTTGCGTCCGCTTGATTTTGTGCGTCGGACATTTCTTTGTAGTCGCCGGCCCGAGTCGTCTTCCACTCGCGTAAGTTGTCGCGCCGGTTGTCGGCCATCGTTTTGGTCCAACCCGCACATGGGATGATTTCGAAACCGACTTCGTCCATGATGGGAAAAATAGCGTCAGTGTATTCGGGAAACACGCGGACGCGCGACTCGGTGATGGTCCCGGTTTCTCGAAATTGTTTGAGCGCGGTGTCAAAGCGGTCGGGCGGGATTTCGACGAGGATGAAGTCGGGTTTGATCCGTCGTACATAATCCTGGATTTGCGGGATGCCATAGGCGTCGCTGTCTCGGTGGCCACCGTGGATCATGCCCATGACGATAACTTCGTTTTGCTTGAGTTGGTTCAAACCGCAGAGGTTCGAGTCGCAGCCCGTCGCGCCGAGCAGTAGGCAAACGGACATCAAAGGCAGCGTCCCGATGAGCCGTCTTGTTGGCAGAGGGCGGTGTGAAGGTGCGCGGCATGTGGCGAGCTCAGGTCGATCCGATGGTGTTGTTTTTGGCATGTTTTTCAATGTATCCACTTTCGGTGGAGATGTCATTTCCGGGTGCATATGCCGGTATGGGTTGCCGATTCTCGACGAGTTGGCGTCTCTGATGTTGGTCGCCCATTCGGTCTGGTAGGTACGTTGCAGGGGGCAGGCAACTCGCTAAACTGCTCGGTCCCTAGGCCAAGTGGGAGGGGTGTCAGGTGGGAGGGGTTTGGTGACCCGATCCCAACATTTCGTCATAGCTTCGGAAAGCGAGAATTTGCCATGCAGGAAAGATTTTCAGATCGGGCACGACACGCGATGGCCCTCGCCAATCAGGAAGCGGGCAAGTTGGGACATGGTTTTCTGGCGCCGGCCCACATCATGCTTGGGATCATTGGCGAAGGGAACTGCGTTGCGACGGAAGCTTTGCGCGTGTTGGATGTTGATCTCGAAACGGTGAGGTCCAAAGTTGCGTCGGAACTCGGTACGGGTGACGGTGGCGGCGGGATCGGCAGTCGCGCTCAGACGCAGGGGACCAAAGACGTGATCGGCTTGGCGGTGGCGGAAGCCCGCAAGTTGGGCCATCGGTATATTGGAACCGAACATCTCATGCTCGGCTTGCTTGCTTACGAAGATGGCATTCCTTCGAGCGTACTGCATCAGCAGGGCGTCGAACTTCAGCCGCTCCGCGAAAAAGTTCTTACGATGTTGAATTCGAGTGTGGGCGAGTCGCACGACTTGGCGCATTCGCGACATGGCGAGTTTGAGTGGCTGCACCAGCAGGAACTCTCGAAGGCGTTTCGATCGCCCATGTTCTGGCACACGCTTGTTCTTGCGG
Source organism: Planctomycetota bacterium (assembly GCA_013151185.1). Classification (GTDB taxonomy): domain Bacteria; phylum Planctomycetota; class Phycisphaerae; order UBA1845; family UBA1845; genus UBA1845. The sequence goes on along the minus strand of JAADIU010000075.1, from coordinate 8,211 downwards.
TTGATTCAGCCAACCGATTGGGCGCTGGCGAAATTGAGCCGCAGCATCTTCTCTTGGCGCTGCTTCGAGACGAGAACTCGGAGGTTGCCAAAGTTCTGAGCGAGAAGGGCGTCACGGCTGACTGGGCGCGACAGGCGTTTGGTAGTTCCGCACGCCAAGCATAGTATTACCGAGACGCACACGCCAAGCCGCAGATGTTGCTGCCGAGTGCGGTCGTTGATCTGGTTGTAGGGTGGGCCGTGCCCACCGTAAGTTTTATGCAGCCGAGATGGTGGGCATAGCCCACCCTACAATTCGCCCGAAGATAGAAACACGCCCGAAGACAGAAACAACGTTGTTGGGAACGGCACAGTTGTTAGGATCGGCACAAGGTTGATCTAGTCGAAGATCACATATCGCTTTTGCGGCAGCACAAAACCCGCGAATTCCTCCTGAACCACCGCATATTCCGGTTGATCCCAAGTGTCGTCGTAGTGATAGAGATACGTTTTTTGGCGAATCTCCTCGGGCATGGTTCGCAATTCGCTGAGCAGCGCATGCACCGGATTGGGTTGGTCGCGGAGCTGAACGTCGTGGAAGTTCACCTTCGCGGCTTGGAGCATGGGCGAATAGGTTTCGTAATCGAATTTGGTATCGCCGGAAAAGAAAGCCGTGTCGCCGTTTGCTGAATCGGTGATGTGCAGTCCGAAGCTGGGCCAATCGTGCCGCTGCTGGATGCACAGGTGATCGGTTGGGAAGATCGAAAACCCGTAGCGATCGAGAAGTTGGAAGCCGGCGCCATTCGGGGTGTTGCGTTCGAGCTCCAGAATTGAGAAGTAGTCGGTCATTGTGGCCGTGTCGCCTTCCATGGCGCGAAGCCCGCCTTTGAGCGATTGTTCCCACAACGATTGCAATACACGGGTGTCGCCGATGAGTTGCGGTCTTGCGTTTTCGCCTCCGTGCGAATTGTGCAGAAACCGATTGGCCAATGCCAATTCTTCCAATCCGCCAACGTGGTCAGCGTGTTGATGGGAGACAAAGACGCGCTTGATCGCGGGATAGCAAATGCGCCCCTGCGAACTCAAGTACTCGAACCCCGCAACATTCTTGAGATGGTGAAGTGCCAAGGGGCCGGTCGAACCGAAGTCGATCAGAAGGTTATCGTCGGGCGCCTTTTGTGTGTGCGGTCCATTTGTCCACGCTTCGATCAATGCGTTGGAATGGAAGTTGCGTTTTGCGAATGCACTGCCGACACCCAAAAATGTAATCGTCAACATCGTTTGTTCCTGCCGCGCCCCGCCAGCGCGGGCAATTTCTTCCACCGTTGTGTGGCCCTACCTGAGTGACTGCAAATTGTAATGGATTATCGCCAGTCAAGCCGCCCGCGAGAGCCCCAAATATCAGGCACCGTCACCTGAGGAAAGGAACGCGCTGCTCATTGCGTTTCCGGGGTAGCAGGGTCGGCCGCATCAGACGAAGGCGTTCGAAATAATCGGTTGATACCCGTGCCCCCGGTCGCCAGAAAATATTCCCAAACAACCCATATATCCTATACAGTTGCTATGTCTAGGTTTCTTCACAACATAGTCAAAATTTCTTTGCGATTCCAACCAAGAATAGGGAATATCCCCTATAGATTTGCATGTCTCGCTGTGTACAAACTGTAGTAGCAGCCAAGCCGGGTTCCGAATGAGGGGGGTGGGTCACACGCCACCGAATCTCTCACCATGTCTGGTCGGGGCTTGCTCGTCTGCCGGAATCGGTCAAATCGTCGACTTGGGGGGGCAGGTCGTTTCTTCGGGGCAGCGGTTGCGCGCCTCCAGAGTACGGAGAGATATGAACCACGAACCGGCTTCCACCCAGGCCAATAAGATATTGGTGCTGATCGTTGATTCACACGCATTGTCTCGTGAGGGGCTCAACCTGCTGATTGACCAATCGGCAGAATTGGAATGCTTGGGCGCATTCGCCAGCCTCATCGAGGCCATTCCGGTTGCTCGCTCCGAACGCCCCAACGTTGTTGTTCTCAGTCTCGATCATGAGCCGGACGGCGCGTTTGAGCGGGTCACAGACTTGGAGCGCGAGGCGCCAGGCACGCGAATCATTTTGGTCACGGGGCTAGTGCGCGACGAAGATGTACGCAGCGCGCTCGATGGCGACGTGGCTGGTGTGGTGTACAAGGGCGGTGGGTTTGAGGAGATCACCCGCGCGATTCACGCCGTTCATGCGGGCGAGTATCACTACTCGCCGGAAATTCTCGACCGCATCGGAACCACCGATGGCGAACCCTGCCCATCGCAATCTTCCAAGACACGCTACGATTTGTTAAGCCCGCGTGAGCGCGAACTTCTGGTTGTCTTGGCCAGCGGGAAAACACTTCGGGAGGCGTGCGGAAAGATGAACATGACCTACAAGACGGCTGACAAGCACAAGGTCAGCTTGATGAAAAAGCTCGGCATTCACGATCGCGTTTCGCTTGCAAGATACGCCATTCGCGAAGGCATTGTCGACGTTTGATGTCGTCTGATTGAAGCCGCTATCGACTTAAAGCCGTCATTGACCGATCAACTTGAGCTTGGCGGCGCACCGGGCGAGATCCGTATTCCTTTTGTCTTGTTCTTCCGCAGTCGTAGCCAACCGGTTCCGGGCTTCTTCCTGAGCGGCTTGTACTTTTTCGGCATCCACTTCATCAGGCATTAAGGCTTGCTCGGTCAGGATCGTGATCTTGTTGTTGGCGACTTCGGCGAAGCCTGCGTTGACGAATAGCTGCTTGGCTTCTTCGCAACCATCAATCTTCAGAATGCCAACGCCCAATCGACAAAGCAGGGGTGCGCGGTTCAACAAGATTCCCACTTCACCGTCGTGCGATGGAATGACAGCACCTGACACTTTTGCATCGAGGACGGTCCGCTCCGGAGTGAGGACGGTGCAAGTAAGATTGGTCTCTGCCATGATGGATCGGTCCGCTGGTTAGTCGTTGAGTGTCTTGGCCTTTTCGGCGGCTTCTTCGATGGTACCGACGTACATAAACGCCTGCTCGGGGAGGTCGTCCCATTTGCCAGCGCAAAGTTCTTCAAACGATCGAATCGTGTCTTCAAGCGACGTATAGTTGCCGGGGAAGCCGGTGAAGATTTCAGCGACGAAGAACGGTTGTGACAGGAACCGTTCGATCTTGCGTGCCCGGTTGACGGTCTGCTTGTCTTCCTGGCTGAGTTCGTCGATACCAAGAATCGCGATGATGTCCTGAAGGCTCTTGTATTTTTGCAGAATCGACTGCACCTGGCGGGCGACGGCATAGTGTCGTTCGCCCACATAGTTTGGGTCGACAATTCGGGATGATGACGCCAACGGATCGACGGCAGGGTAGATTCCCTTTTCGGCGATGGAGCGTTCGAGGTTCACCGTGCTGTCCAAGTGTGCGAATGCGGTGGCAGGTGCGGGGTCGGTGTAGTCGTCGGCTGGGACGTAGATGGCTTGGATACTCGTGACGGCACCAGCCTTTGTCGAGGTGATGCGTTCCTGCAACTCGCCCATTTCTGTGCCGAGGGTGGGCTGATATCCCACTGCCGATGGCATTCGCCCCAACAGCGCCGACACTTCCGAACCCGCCTGCGAGAAACGGAAAATGTTGTCGACGAACAGCAGCGTGTCGGCACCGGTGTTATCGCGGAAGTGCTCGGCCATCGTCAATGCGGACAATGCCACGCGCAGCCTCGCACCCGGTGGCTCGTTCATCTGGCCAAACACCATGACCGTTTGATCGAGAACGCTTTTACCGGTGTCGCCGATTTTTGCATCCTGCATTTCAAGCCAGAGGTCGTTGCCTTCGCGGGTTCGTTCACCCACCCCGGCGAAGCAGGAGTAACCACTGTGAAACCGCGCGAGGCGGGCGATCAGTTCCTGAATGATGACGGTCTTACCGACGCCAGCCCCACCAAACAAGCCAGCTTTCCCTCCTCGAACGAGCGGGCAGAGCAGGTCGATGACCTTGATCCCGGTTTCAAAGAGTTCGGTCTTCGGAGTGAGTTCGTCGAACGCGGGCGGTTTTCGGTGGATGGGCCGGGTGGCGGATGTTCCCACCGGTCCGCGTCCATCGATAGGCTCACCGACCAAGTTGAAGACGCGCCCCAGCGTTTCCTCTCCCACGGGGACGGAGATGGGGGCACCGGTGTCTACGATTTCGGCACCGCGGCGCAAGCCGTCCGTCGATCCGAGTGAGATCGCACGAACGCGGCCACCACCGAGATGCTGTGCGACTTCGCACCATAGCGTCTCTTTGACCGTTTTGCCCTGGACCGTTGTTTCCACTTCGGTTTTCAGTGCGTTGTAGATCGCCGGTAGATTGGCTTCGTCGAACTCGGCGTCGAGCGTGGAGCCGATGACCTGCGAAACCCGTCCCGTTGTGTTGGCTGTCGTTACCATCGTTTCAATCGTCCCAAGAACTTCGTGTATTCCTACTGGCCGGCAACGCGACCAACACTCTTACGAAATAGCTGCAGCGCCACCGATGATGTCGAGCAGTTCCATGGTGATCGCCGTTTGTCTGGCTCGGTTGTATTTTTGCGTGAGTAGCTTGATCATGTCGCCGGCAGCGTCGGTGGCTGCCTTCATGGCGATCATTCGTGCAACCTGCTCACTGGCGGCTGCATCGGTGAAACATTGAAACAAACGCATGCGTACCGAAGCGGGCAGAAGTTCGTCGAGGAGTTCTGCCGGTTCGGGTGAAAAATCGATCTTCGTACCGGTGCCGGGTTTGGGCGCTTCGCCGTTGCTCTCTGCGTCGTCCTCTGCGCCGTCGAGTCCGGCGATTGGCAGCAGTTGGGTGATCACAGGTTTTTGAACGCCGGTTGAAATGAACTGCATGTAGCAGACGTGCAGCGAGGCGATACGTTTCTCGCGGTACGCTTCCATCATGGAATCGGCGATACCCGACACCTGCTCAAAGCGTGGCTGCTCTTCAATCGACCCATCCTGCATGTCCATCTCTTCGCCGAGAAAACGCAGATAGGCGATGCCTTTTTTTCCGACCGCATTGAGGCTGACATCGATACCGTCTGATTTTTTTCCAGCGACCGTCTCCATCGCAAGCCGCAGCACGTTTCCATTGTAGCCTCCGCAGAAACCGCGGTTGCTGGTCAGGACGAGGATCGCCGTTTGGCCGGAGTCGTTGACCTTGAGTAATGGCTGATCGAGGTTTGTTGCAGATTGTGCGGCTGCTGCCACCATGTTGCCCATCGTGCTTGCGTATGGTTTTGTCGCGATCGCTCGGCTCATCGCAGCCTGAAAGCGCGCGGTCGCGATCAGTTGCATCGTCCGCGTGATCTTGCGGATGTTGCGGACTGACTTGCGACGTTTGACAAGATCTCTGCGATTGGCCATTTGCTTACAATTCTCTTTGCGAACGAATGGTCCGCACAGCGGACCCTACAGGACTCGTTTAGCCCTTGTTCTGGTCATTGTAGATGCGGGCGAAATCTTCGATGACTTTCTTGAGCTTGGCTGACGTTTCGTTCGACATGGTGCGGGTCGTCGTGATCTCGTCTCGTATTTCGGGGAATTCGTCGCGAATGTGTTGCAGCAATTTTGTCTCGAAATCAAGCACATTGTTCACCGCGATCGGGTCGAGCAAACCGCCCGTGCCCGCGAAGATACTGATGACCTGATCGGCGATCTTGAACGGGACATACTGCGGTTGCTTCAGCAATTCGACCATCCGCATTCCGCGATCAAGCTGGGCCTGCGTCGCTTTGTCGAGATCCGTTCCCAACTGAGCGAATGCTTCGAGTTCTCGAAACGCTGCCAAGTCGAGTCGCAGCGAGCCCGCGACCTTTTTCATGGCTTTCACCTGGGCGTTACCACCCACCCGCGACACACTGATACCCACGTTGACGGCTGGCCTGATGCCGGCGAAGAACAGATCGGGCTCGAGATAAATCTGACCGTCCGTAATCGAAATCACGTTCGTCGGGATGTACGCGGAGACCTCGCCTTCGAGCGTTTCGATGACGGGCAGCGCGGTCATCGATCCACCGGAATCGGGGAAGCGATGCACTTTGTAGTTGTCTTTGTCGGGTCGGGTCGCCAGCCAGCTCTCCGCTTTCCCTTTTCCTTCTGGGCGGTGATATGCACCGTCGACGTCGTCGGGGCGGTGTTCCTTGGGAGCCGACAAACCTTCCGGATGTTTGACGGCGACGCTGCGGTCGGTGCAGTCGTCGGCTGTCGATGTCGGAACGACGCCGTATTCGTCGAGCAGCTTGCAACTACGTTCGAGCAACCGCGAGTGAAGGTAGAACACGTCGCCAGGATAGGCTTCGCGGCCCGGTGGGCGACGCAGCAACAGCGACATCTGGCGATAGGCTTGTGCCTGTTTGGATAGATCGTCGTAGATGCACAGCGTCGGTGTGCCTTCTTCGTACATGAAGTATTCAGCCATCGCAGCACCGGCGTACGGTGCGATATATTGCAAAGGAGCCGGGTTGGCGGCTGACGCTGATACGACAATGGTGTAGTCCATCGCACCGTGTTCGCGAAGCGTTTCGACCACCGATGCAACTGTCGATTCTTTTTGGCCGATGGCGACGTATACACAAATGACGTCGGTGTCTTTTTGATTGATGATGGTGTCGAGGGCGATGGCGGTCTTGCCCGTTTTGCGGTCGCCAATGATGAGTTCTCGCTGGCCACGCCCGACCGGGATCATGCTGTCGATCGCTTTTAGGCCGGTCTGCATCGGTTCGGTGACCGGTTGACGTTGTGCGATGCCGGGGGCTTTGAATTCGAGCGGGCGACTGAGGTTCGTTTCGATGGCGCCCTTGCCATCGAGCGGGCGACCCAATGGGTCGACAACTCTGCCGATCATCGCGGGTCCGCAGGGAACGCTCAGCAATTTGCCGGTACGCTTGACCTCATCGCCTTCTTTGATGCCAAGGTAGTCGCCCAACACCGCGACACCGACCGAGCCCTCTTCAAGGTTGAGGACCTGTCCGATGGCGCCGTTTGCGAATTCGACCATCTCGCTGGCCATCGCGTTGCTCAGACCGTACAGGCGGGCGATTCCGTCGCCAACCTCCAGGACCTTGCCGACCTCGGCGACATCGATCGTGGATTGGTACTTGCTGATTTCTTCCCGCAGGACCGAGGAGATTTCATCGACTTTGAACTTCATCGTGGACTCGCTTATTTCGTTTGCTTTTGTGTCTTGTACTTTCGTGCCTTGTGCTTCGATGCTGCCTATCGTCTTTCAGAGTCAATCGTTCAGTTCGGCGAATGATCTACCGCTGTGGATTTCGTCTGAGGCCCGGATCGCCAAGGCCATCTTCAAACCTTTGATCTGATGGATTGTGCTGGCGTCGATTTTTTCGTCACCCATTCGCACCACCAAGCCGCCCAAAATGGACGGATCAACATTCTCTATCAGATGAACTTCTTTACCGCTGATCTTGGCCGTGACTTCGCGAAGGCGTTCTCGAAGGGGTTCGCTCAGGGTGACGGCTGACGTGACTTGAACGTCAACCTGATTTCGAGATTCTTCGAGGGCCAATCGGAACCGCTCGCGAATCAAGCTGAGCAGTTCGCAGCGTCCCTTCCGGTTGACCACTTGAATCGTGCTGAGCAGCAGGTCGTTCATGCGGCCCCGGAAGCTTTTCTCGAGGACTTTTTCCCGATCACTGGCATCGATGGCTTGGCTATCCATGAACTGTGCGAACGGTGCATCGCTATCGAGGAGCTTTGCGAATTCGGCAAAGTCCTCAGCCACCTCGTCGGATTGGCCACTGCTTTCGGCCAACTCCAGAAGCGTGCGGGCATAGCTGTCCGCGATGGCGATGCTACCGTGTTCAAACTTTGCCATGATCGACTGCGAACTCCGTGGGGTGCCAGTGCTTTGGCACCCTTGAAACTGCTGGTTCCCCGGTAGGGTCCACTGTGCGGACCACGGGTGTCATCATCTAACAATCGAACGAATGGTCCGCACAGCGGACCCTACATCAGCCACCGTTTTGATTCGGTGCGTCCGGGACGCACCCTACGAACTACGATCCGCCGATAACATGATCAGTTACTCGATACATCCTGGGCGCTGATTTCGTCGATCGATTCGCGAATCAAACGTTCGTGGTCGGATGGCGAAAGTTCCCTGCCGACAATCTTGCCAGCCGCGTCCGTGGCCAAACGTGCGCCCAATTCGTAGAGGTCGCGAACTGCGGAATCGCGTGCGATGCCGATTTCTCGTTT
>JAADIU010000356.1 GCA_013151185.1 Planctomycetota bacterium | reverse complement strand
AACCCGCGTCCACGGAGTATGCACAAGCGGTCTGCAACAACATCGAGAAGTATGTGCGCATGACCGATGGGCGGGCGTTTGTTTTGTTCACCGGATACAGCCTGTTGGATCAGTGCGCCGAATCGCTCAAGGCGTTTTTTGAAGAGCTGGATATTGAACTGTTGGTGCAGGGCCAAGGCATGCCGCGCTCGACGTTGCTGTCGCGTTTTCGACAGTCGGAGCGCAGCGTTATTTTTGGCACGGATAGTTTCTGGACCGGTGTGGATGTTCCGGGCGATGCGCTTTCCAACATCATCATCACCCGGCTGCCATTCGCCGTACCGGATCGACCCGCGATCGAAGCACGCATCGAGCAGATTCGACGTCGCGGTGGCAATCCGTTCATGGAGTTTCAACTGCCAGAAGCCGTCCTCAAGTTCCGCCAAGGCTTTGGCCGACTCATTCGCGCAAAGACCGACCGGGGAATCGTCGTCATCCTCGACCCAAGGGTGGTGACCAAGCGCTACGGCGGCGCATTCTTAAAGGCGCTGCCCGATTGCGAAATTGTGATTGAGTCCACTCAGGTTCGGGAACCCGACGAACCATAGCGGTGTGGGGCAATGGTCCGCACAGCGGACCCTACCTCGCGCCAACACGCATCCAGTATCGATTCCACAAAAGCCGCCGCACTTTCTGCGCGAAGTCCAGCGTAGGGTGCGTCCTGGACGCACCGAATTAACTATTCGTCGACCACCGGCATCAAGTGTTGACCATTCGGATGCGGGCGCTTCTGGAGAAACGCTCGCTTCGAAGCGAGGCGTACCGCTTGGATCAAATCCGGATGACGCAAGCCGGCAGCTTTGGCTTGCTCCATGGCTTCGTCCACCTCGCACTTGTGACTGGACGCGAGATAAAGCCCATACATGCCACCCGATCGATTCGCAGATGCGCATTGCAGCAGGATCCGTTTGCCTTTGACGGTGTCCATGGTGGTAAGGAACTGCTCGGCTTGCTCGTCGGTCAAGCCGTTCGACATCATCGGGATGTGGTGATACCCGATGCCTGCACTCTTCACGGATTGCGCGTATGAAGGATCGAATTCTTCCGCTCGACGCAGGTCGATGATTTCGGTGACACCCTCGGATTGAAGGTATGCCAAACCCGTGTCATCGACGACGCCGGAAACAAACACATCGCCCGCGCGGTGCAGGTTGACGATTCCGGGAACATCCATTTGCGTGACCTCCAGTTTGGGGCGATGACATCCGCTGGCGATGGTGAGAAGGAGCAATGAAAGGGCGAGTTGCGTTTTCATGTTTGGTATCGATCCTTGTGGGTTTGATCATTGTGCTTCGCAATCTTAGACGCCGTCGTGCACAACGCCAAGCGGTTTGGGTGCGCTGGTTTTCGGGCATCGGTCTCTCGGATAGAAATAACAGATAAGGGGACTTCCCCCTGCGGCTTAGGGTCAGGGGAAGGGTGTGTGTGGTGGTCAGGCCGCAGAAGGGTCCCCGAAGGGGCGTCTCTTGGCGGGAGACGCATGTGAATTCAAAAAGTGTCATCGTGGAAGAAGGAGGAGGAACAACGTTCGGGCCGTGCCAGCTTCCGGTTTGAAATCCGACTCGTGCGAACGTCTGACGACACTTTCTACTAAACATACTACAGAGGTTAGTAATGAAATCAAGCGCCATCTATAAAAAAATGTGGATTGGGTTCGCAAGATTGGTTTGAGATTATCGTTGATCGGGCGATAACCTGACGATACTATTGTAGTTAGTAACCGAATTCATTTGAAGGAGCAATTGCCCATGGCCAAGATGCCAAGAAATCTGACACCGCTCGAGTCCTTGATTATGGACGTGGTGTGGGATCGGGGCGAAGTGACCGTTCGACATGTGCAGGAAGCGCTCAAGTCGAAACGGGATTTGGCTTACACCTCGGTCCTTACAATGATGCAGGTTCTGGAGAGAAAGGGATTTGTGGGTGCTCGGCGTGAGGGTCGGGCAAATGTATATCAGCCCACGGTAAGCCGCACGCGCTTTGGTTTGCGCGGTGCGGTGAGTATCGTCAATGATTTTTTCTCCGGATCGGTTCCCTCGATGATTTCGCATTTTGCGCAGACCGATCGCTTGTCGGAAGGTGACCTGCGCGAATTGGAAGCCATCGTTGAGGCGGCCCGACAAAAGCACGGGTGCGATTGACACGCGGGAACGGTGAGGCACGAAGGCAGCATACGCAAAGACAGTGAAGCGTGGTCGTCTTTGTCGCGGTTTGCTCTCGGTCTGCGTGTTCCGATTGAAGTGACTTGCGCGAGAATCTCGTCGCGGTCGAACGTGGTTTTTGCGTCTCCCGATTCGGTGCGGTAACCAGAACGTTGGGTTTTCCCAGGACTCTGATTGTGCGCGACTCGTTGGTCAATTACCTGATTTCCGGCTTAGCCGTCGCCAGCCTGGAGTTTCTGTTCGTTGGCTTTTTGGTGACGGGCCTGCTTGCGCTGCGCCCGGGCATTTCTCCAGTTTGGCGTCGTCGCATCTGGTTGTTGGCGATGTTCAAACCCTTCGTCACGGTGTTGACCGGTTTCTTTCCGGGGCTTGTTCACCTGCCATCTGTTTTGACGGCGGGTAGCTTTCTGGGCGATCTCCTTTCGCCGCACGGTGGCGGTGACAGCTTCATGGCCCAGGGGGGTTCAGGGGCTGCGTTCCTAAAAGGTCTCGCGTACTTCTGGATGTTTGGCACCGCGGTGATGCTCCTCCGTGTTTGGCGACGGGCGGCGGTCAGCAACAGCATGATCGACGAAGCGCTGCGCCGTGGCTTCCTGCTAAAACCCTCAACTGTTCGCTCGCTCGATCCAACACTTGAAGTTGCAGAAAACGCCCGCATTGTGATCACACCCGACGGTGCAGGGCCTGCAACATTGGGCGCGTGGCGATCTGTCGTGGTGATTCCCGAAAACCTGCTGCCCTGGTTGAACGATCATCGGGGACCGACCCGTCAGGAACGGGATCGGTTTTTGCAGGTTCTTCGCCACGAGCTTTCCCATCTGTCGCGGCGCGATGACCTCGCCAACATGCTGGCTGCGATTACGGTTGCGTTCTTTTGGTTTCATCCTGTTGCCCATTGGGCTTACAACCGCCTGCGGATCAACAACGAATTGTGCTGCGACATGCAGGTTGTATCGAGCGGTGTCGCGCCGGCAGATTACATCAACACACTGATGACCGTCGTGACAGGCCGGTTCGATCGCAAGGGTTTTTCGATCGGTATTCTGGGCGATGGCGGACCCGCCAACGTGCTGAAGCGACGACTTCACTTTTTGCTTTCCGATGAGGTGGACAACGCGTCGGCAGACCGTTCCAAACTTGGATATCTTATTGTCGGGCTGATGCTGCTGACGTTGCCGCGTTTCATTGCGCCGGCATTGTCGACGTTCGAGGCAATCACTTTGGATGGAACGGTTGTTCAGGTGACGCTCGAACAATTCGAGAGCAATCCCAGCCTTCGGCTCATTGGTTCGCCGACGATCCTGGTGTCGTCGTCGCCATCGGGTGCGGAGCCGGGCAAGGCTGCTTCGCCGCGAAATGGGTCATTCATCGACGGAGAATTTTCCACAGGTGAAACCCAAGGCGACGATCCACAACCCGTCGGACCCACCATCACCGGTGAGGGCGAAGCGTTGGCCAATCCCAGTGATGAGGAGATCGAGGACGGCGAGACCTCGCAAGATGAACGGGACGACCCGAAGAAGAAGTCGCGTGGGCGCGGTTGGTCTGATGGCCCAGTGCCTCCGCGATCTTCACCGGACGCCCCGATTCTTCCGCTGCGGCCTCCGCAGTAGTTTCGACAGTGGTTTCAACCCCTGACAGTCACGCTGTACCCGCACACAAACTTGATATCGGTTTGTGGATGCCGTTCAAG
>JAADIU010000244.1 GCA_013151185.1 Planctomycetota bacterium | reverse complement strand
TATGGATGCACGTTCGTCGGCAGAGTACACGGATTCGTACAGCACTCGGTGCTACTATGATCCGTTCTCAACGATTTCCGGCTTTGTGCTTTCGATAAATGCCAGCACGTCTTTTTGTTCTTGATCGGGAACTTGGAAGTGCCCCAGTGTGTTCTTGAGATGAACCATGAATTTTGACCAATCGCTTTCGTCGATTCGCATTCCACGGTGCGTGGTTTCCATGTTTCGACCCGTGTAGATGAGTTGGCCACCGGCGCTCGCGCACAAGAAGTCGATGAGCAATTGTTTTTCGCGTCGGAGTCCGTCTTCGCCTCGGTGTTCCCAGAAGCGGCCCAACTGCGAATCAGACATGAGCCGCGGAAGAAGATCGCCCGCGACAGCCGCCACCGCATCGTAACCACCAAGTCGAACGTATAGAGATTCTGTTGCGTCCATGATTGGTCTCCTCGTTGGCCCTACAATTGACAAACTGCGCGACGCGGTGGGTTTTCTTCAGTCCCCCATCCTAGAAAGATGGGGCACCACGGCAAGGTCCATTTCCACGTCTCCGTGTGGGGAGGTGTTCTCAAGCCATCGGCTCTACCACCGGGCGCAAACCGAGCACAAAAAAACGCGGTCGAGCTATTGCCCGGCCGCGTTGGGGTACTCTTTGTTTCGCCTGCTTCGATGTTAGTCGTCGGTGGCTTCCATCTCGACGATTTCGATGTCGTCGTCTTGCGTGGCTGGTTGTTCGTCGTCGATCTGCTCGGTTGATTCCATTGGCTTCATTTTGCGGATCACGGGGGCTGCGGCTTGTTCGAGGGCCTTCAGATCTTTTTGGATCGGAGGCTTGGAACTCGCAGGTCGGGCTGCACCCTTGATTGGCATGGCTTGCATGATCGGTTGGGGCATTTGCTTTTGAGGAGCCGCTCCAACTGCGCCCATTGGCTTGACCACGCCTTCTTCCACATCTTCCATGTTTGAACGATGCGTTGCGGTCTTGGCTTTCTTGGGTGCGGTGACCGGCTCGGAATCAGCCGGGGCGACCGACTTGATCTGCGAAATGTCGATTGCGACAGAGTCATTCTCCGATGCTTCCATCGGAGTTGACCATGAGGCGCTGCGTTGCTTTGGCGTTGCGGAACGGTTGTCTTGATTCGACGCGTTGTTCTGAACCATCGAAGTGTTCTGATCAACCGGATTCGCCGGCGCGGAAGATGCTTCCATCGGCGTGACTCCGAGGGTCAGTACACTTGAATCATGGGCGATGGTTGGCTGCGTGTTGCTTTCGTTCGACGGCAGAACCGTGGTCTCATGCTGATGGGTAGCGATTGATTCGCCCATCGGCGACGCCGTCTGCGTGGCCGGTTGCGCATCGGTCGAATTCGTCTGGACCTGATGTGATGGCGATGCGGCGAACGTCGGCGTCATTGACGGAATGTCCGAGTTGAACTGCTGCTGGGTCGAAGCGTTGTTAGCCGCACCATAGAACTCACTCGTGCTGCTTTGTGATTCCTCTGCCATGCGGATCGGTGCGTGCGACTCTTCAAGCGACGCAGGATTCGATATCACCGGACTGTGCGATTGCACATTCGATTCCGGTGCGTGATCGTCGGATACAAACGTGTACGCATCTTGCGAGCCGGTGTTGCTTAGCTCCGTGTCAATCTGCTCGGTGATGACCGGTTCGGTGCTGTACTCAACAGGTTCCATCGTGCGAACCACGACGCGATTCGTCGCCTGGATGGGTGCTTGTGGTTCTTGAACCTGCGGCTCCTGAATCTGAGTAAACGCCGGTTGGCTGGGTTGCGATGACGGAGACTCTACCGATGCAGGCTCCGTCGAAGCAGACTCAACAGAGACGGGCTCCATCGAAGCCGATTCCATAGAAACTGGCGACGAGGGTTGTTGATTGAACGAAGCCGTTTGCGCGAAGGGCTCAGGTGAAACTGGCGAAACGTGCGGCTGCGAAGAGAAAGCCGGCTGCTGGGTCGGTTGATACGACGCCCGAGCCGCGACTGGCTGCATCGTTTCCGTCTGATGCGTGGTCGTTACCGGTGACTGCGACGCAAACGAGTTGCGTTGAGGCTGCGCGGTTGCCACTTGCGTCGGTTGCAGTGATCGGTCCGACGGTTGGGGCGTTTCGCGGCTTCGTTCCAGTTGCAACTTAATTCGATCGAGTTGGCGTTTGGCGATGGTCAGTTTTGGGTTTCGTTGCAACGCGGTTTGAAACGCGTCGGCCGCCTCCGGGTAGCGCTGAGCGCTGTGGTACAGCAGCCCGAGATTGTAATACGCCTCGGGCTCGGGGACGGCCATCTTGAACTCCCCCAGGGCTGCGTCGAACCTATTCAATTTGGCCAAAGCCATTGCAAGGTTGACGCGTGCCCGAACGAACGATGGGTCGAGTTTTATGGTGTTGCGAAATTCAGCTTCCGCGTCATACCATCGTTCCTGCATGATGTAGCAGAATCCGAGGTTGTTTCGCGCTTGCGGAGACTTGGGCCACAATTCGACGGCTTTTTGCAGGTACTCTTCCGCGACTTCATGATGCCCCTGCTTTGCATAGAGCATGCCCAGGCGGGATAGCGAGGGCACATGCTTCGGGTCGCGAAGCAGGGCTTTCTTGTATTGCACCGAAGCCCGGACCGCAGCACCCTGTTTCTCAAACAACCGACCTGCCGCGTAGTACGTTTGCGGCATGATGTCGGGCATGTCTTCGAGCTCAGCACTCGCCAGAGCCGAAGGGTCCGCATTCTTCCAGTTGCTCTGCGATTGGCTGGAGACGAACTCGGTCTTTTCCGTACAGCTCGATAACCACAGTACACTCGTGGCCACCATCAAAGATGAAATCGTATTTCGTTTCACGGTACCTATCCCCAGTATCACAAAGTATCGGTATCCAAGTTGTTTATTTTGCTGCATTCTATGAATGCCCTTGTGTATGCACCCGGTTTCCGTCGAAGCCAACACCCGTTCGACAAAAGAGAATCAGGGTCCCGGTGGGGGACCAAGCAGGCTACCCCCCTGGGCGTCCGGATCCGTCGAAGAACCACTCGCCGGCGCGGCTTGTTTGATGGCGATGGCGTCTGCCGCAGCCATCCCGGCGCTTCGCGCCATTCCCGCTTCCACATGAATGTTGGCGGTGTCGAAACCGGCAGCGCTGATAAATTCGCGAACCGAGGTCAGCCGTCGCCCGATCATAAATTCATCTGTCGAGGACGTTTGGTAACGAATCGTTCCTCCCGAGATGCTCAGCAGTTCGCCCATGCGCATCAACGTGCGAATGCCAAGTCCGCTGAGTTCGGGCGAGTGCGGTTCAAAGTGGATGTCCGCGACGGCGGAATCCTGAAGCATGGCGTTGTCGTTCATGTAGATGAAGTTCTTCTGCAACTCGTGTGGCCGATCGGTACTCCCTTGCGGCGGGGCGTTGAGACGCTCGTGGCGCTTTTGACATCCGGTGGTGGCTACGCACAAGACAGACAACACAACGGCGCCACGACAAACACGATTCAACATGGGTAAACTCCTTTGCAGACACGACCGCGCAACCTGCCCCGGTGCAACTGCCGACGGTTGGGTGTCATTTGATTGAGGTCCAATGGGCTGGGTGATCGAATCAACCTTCGTATATAGGCCAGCCCCATGCACGGACATCCTTCATTCAAAAATCCATCCTGTTTATCGGTCACGATTCGTTTGATCTTCCGAAGTTTGCAAAGGAGTAGTCGTTCGATTTTTTGTCCCGTTGGCAGATGTATTCGCTCCCACCTCTATTGAGGTATTGTGCATGGCGGTGTTCGCGGGAAAGGGCGTCGGTAAAAAGCGAGTTGGGGTCGGGGCGGCAGTTCGCTTGACGCGACCAGGGGGATGGGCGATGATCGCGCCTCCGGGAGGCACGTTGCCCCCGCGACAAGACAGCAATTAAAGAGATATTGCGAAAAAGATTTTGGAGGTCTCCAGCGATGGCAGAGCGTGCAGGTGCAGTCACATTCAAGGGAAGTCCCATGACACTGGTTGGTGATGAACTCAAAGTCGGTGCAGCGTTGCCTTCGTTCACGCTGACCGGGCAGGATATGGGCGACATCACCAACGCGAATTATGCTGGAAAGGTGTTGGTGCTTTCGGTCGTGCCGAGTCTCGACACGCCGGTCTGTGCCATCCAAACCAAGGCCTTCCATCAGAAAGCCGCCGATCTTTCAAACGACCTTGGCCTCTTGACGGTGAGTCTCGACTTGCCCTTCGCCGCGAAACGATTCTGTGCGGCAGAGGGAATCGAATCCGCAAAGACCGGCAGTGCTTACAAGCACCATTGTTTCGGCGAGACGTTTGGTGTG
>JAADIU010000192.1 GCA_013151185.1 Planctomycetota bacterium | reverse complement strand
TGCTGTTGGCCCGATTGAGCGTGGCACGAATTTTCTTTGCGATGGATGGTTCATCGGCGACCTCCAAACCTACTGCACCAAAGAAGTCATCCAGATCGGCGTGAGTTCCGATGCCTAATCCAACCCGACCGCTATCACTTTGGTAGCCGTCCATGATGCGTGCTAATGCGGTAATAGCTTGTACGGAGAATAGACTATCGTTCGGCATGGATTTGATCTCCAAACGGCGATCTGGGTTCGTCGGGACCTATTCGGGAGAGTCTCCGGCTTCTCCATTTCAATGTCCGGCATGTTGTTGATATCATACACGGATGTGCCGGGGAGGTCGTCGGCCCGCACACCGCGGCCGCGGCTCTAGGGGTTGAACATCATCGGGTATTCCCCCGCGGTTGATTGCTTTTCCCTATTTCTGTAGCATCCCGCACTCTTTGATTGAGGAATTTTGCGATGGATGTGGCTGATCAAATCAAATTGTTGATGCGTGGGGTTGATCGGGCTTACTCTGAGGATGAGCTTGCGAAGAAGCTTGCGCGGGCGGGGGAGCGGGGGGTGCCTTTGCGGGTTAAGCTTGGGATGGACCCTACTGCGCCTGATCTTACGCTTGGGCATACTGTGGTTTTGCAGAAGCTTCGGGATTTTCAGGATCTTGGGCATAAGGCGATTTTGATCATTGGCGATTACACCGCGATGATTGGCGACCCGAGTGGGAAGTCGAAGACGCGGCCTGTGTTGACTGGTGAGCAGGTTGACGCGAACGCCAAGACCTATCTCGAACAAGCCGGAAAAGTGATCGATACGTCGCCTGACAAACTCGAAATCCATCGCAACAGCGAGTGGCTATCGCCGATGTCGTTTGCCGACGTGATTCAGATGGCGGGGAAGGTCACCGTCGCCCGCATGATGGAACGCGACACGTTCGACAAGCGCATGAAAGCCGGGGCTGAGGTATTCATTCACGAACTTTTTTATCCCATGATGCAGGCCCGCGACAGCGTCGAAATCAAAGCCGACGTCGAACTTGGCGGGACCGATCAAACATTCAACAACCTCATGGGCCGCGACTTTCAACGAAACGCCAATCAGGCCCCGCAGGTCGTCATGGTCATGCCGCTCCTTGTCGGAACCGATGGCAAGGAGAAAATGAGCAAGTCGATGGGCAACTACATCGCGGTGACCGACCCCGCGCCCACGATGTTCGCCAAGGTCATGAGCATTCCCGACGAACGGATGGCCAACTACTACGAATTGCTGACCACCGTTGAGCCGGCGAAGATCGAAGAACTGACCGACTCGGCGAAAACCCATCCGCGCGATGGCAAGGTCGAACTCGGGCGGATCATCGTGACGCGGTTCCACGATGAAGCCGCGGCTACGTTGGCGGTGGAGGAGTTCTTTCGGATTCACGGGGCGGGCAAGTCTGGATTACCGGACGAGATGGATGAACTTTGCGTGCCTGCGGACCTGCGAGAGGGCGATTCGATAGGGGCAGCCGACTTGGCGGTGTGTGCCGGGTTCGCGAAGTCGAAGGGGGAAGCGAGGCGGCTTATTGCGGACAAGGGGCTGCGGTTGGACGGTGAGCCGCTTACCGATCCCCAAGGACAGGTCGCGATTCGCACGGGTCAGGTTTTTCAGCGGGGCAAGAGGAAATTTTTTCGGCTTCGGGTAGACTAAGGCGGTGCTTGGCTCTTGGGTGGCCCACCTCTTTAGAGGTGGGGGACTCGATTGCAGGTTTGGATTCGAGTCCCCACGGCTAAAGCCATGGGCCACCCATCAGCTTGGGCCACCCATTAGCCATGGGTCACCCATCGAACAACGAGTAACGAGGCAATGTAGGGTGCGGTTTACCGCACCTGTTTTTCAATAATTCAACAATAATGATTCAACGATGCGGTGCGTCAAGACGCACCCTACGTCTGCCGTTCGCGCAAGAGTTGATTTCCCTAATGTCCCTTCCTGTCATTGCCATTGTCGGCCGTCCCAACGTGGGCAAGAGTTCGCTCTTGAATTCCCTCGCGCGGCGCATGATCAGCATCGTGGAGCCCACACCGGGTGTGACGCGCGATCGGGTCAGTACGCTTTGCGAGGTCAACGGAACGCATTTTGAGCTGGTCGATACCGGCGGATACGGGATCGAAGATCACGACGATTTGACGGAGCACGTCGAGCGGCAGATCAGCTTCGCGATTGATCGATCCACCCGGATTCTGTTCGTCGTCGATGTGATGACCGGGATCCTTCCGTTGGACTTGGAGGTGGCGAAGCTCCTTCGTCCTTTTCACGATCGCGTGATGCTCGTCGCCAACAAAGCCGACGACACGGCGAAGGAATTGCAGGCGTCGGAGTTCATGCGCCTCGGGTTTGGCGAACCGATCATCGTATCAGCATTGCACAATCGGGGGCGTCAGGATCTGTTGGAAACGCTCGCAGAAGCCGTCGGTCAAAGCGACGAAGTTCCGCTCGACCCCGTGATGAAGGTGGCGGTGATCGGTCGACAAAACACCGGGAAGAGTACGTTTATCAATTCACTCGCGGGTGAGGAGCACGTCATCGTTAGCGAGGTGCCGGGCACCACGCGCGATGCGGTCGACCTGCGATTTGAGATTGAGGGCAGGGCGTTCGTGGCCATCGACACGGCTGGCGTGAAGAAACGAAGCCGATGGGCCGGATCGATCGAGTTCTACGGCTACACGCGGGTGGTAAAGTCGATCTCCCGCGCCGATGTGTGTGTCTTGTTCATCGATTCGACGAAGGATATTACGTCGGTCGATAAGAAGCTGGCTCGCATCGTTGCCGACGAAATGAAACCGTGTGTGCTGGTGGTTAACAAGTGGGATTTGGTGAACGACCGCGCCTCGACGGATGACTACAGCGCGTATCTGACGAAGACCGTTCCCGAGATCGATTACGCTCCGGTGGTGTTCACGTCGGCGAAGGACTCGCACAACACCGATGCTGTTATCGACACCGCGTGGTCGCTCTTCAAACAATCGCGAACGCGCGTTTCCACCGGGCAACTCAACCGTGCGCTCGCCGACGCACTCAGTGGACGGGGTCCATCACCCAAACGCGGGTCGAAAGTGCCACGAATCTACTACGCCACACAGGTCAGCATCTTGCCGCCGACGCTCGTCTTGTTTGTCAATCACCCGTCGCTCATTCGCAACACATACAAGCGATATCTGTTGAATTGCCTCCAAGCCCATCTGCCATTTCAAGAAGTGCCGATCCGCGTGCTGTTCCGTGCCCGACGCGGACGCGATACGCCAGACATTTCGCGCGGGTCATGGGAGAAGGACGTCAAGGCAGGCGGTTTGCCGGAGGACGGGCGCGGTGGGCATGGGGATTCGATTGATCAACCAACGTGATTGATCGCTGCCCCGGTAAGCAGACCTATCAACAGTTTCTCGTAGGGTCCGCTGTGCGGACCGTCGCAGGAACAATGTTTGATACCGAGAAGTGGTCCGCATAGCGGACCCTACATCGTTGAATGTGGACCCTACGTCGTTCAACAATGTCCCAACATGTTGAATCACACCACTACGACAGCACAAACTCCAGCCCCACGCGGTGACCACGTTCGGTCGGCGTACGGTGTCGAACGATGGCTTTGCCCAGGAATGTCGTCTCGGGTTGGTGGATCGCGATCGACAGGGTCATCCCGATGGGAAGGTCGTCTTCGCTGAGAATCGCCACACCCTTGGGGCTGAGGTTCAGCGCTTTCGCCAACACATACTCCTCTTCACCCGATTCGTCCGGCACCCAGAGTTCCACCGTACCCGGAAAAGGCCATCGTGGCCGACCCCGGCGCTCGTCGCCGTAGCCTTCCTCCGAGTACCCAAACCGTTGGCGCAACACTTCTTCGATGCTGGCGGCAGTGATCTCAACGAATTCTTCGAGCTGCATGTG
>JAADIU010000134.1 GCA_013151185.1 Planctomycetota bacterium | reverse complement strand
AGTCTGGCGCGATTGATTGTAATCGGTTACACCTTCTGCAAGCTCGCCGACTGGACTGGCGAGGGTTCGTTGCAGAAGGAGTCTGCCGATGGCGAATGCCAATGTTCACTTGCGTTCGCTTGTCAAACACTTCGAGTCTGGTCAGCGCCTTCGCGGCGAGCAATCTTTCGTGGCTGCGTCGCATCGCGATCAGTCTGCTCAAACGCCATCCCCCAAAGCACAGCATCAAAGAAAAAAGCGAAATCGCCGGATGGAACAACGAGTTTCTGATGCAAGTTCTTGAAGTGCAAAGGACGTAATGCGCGCTGGCTCTGTCCGTTGAACGTCCCAACATTAAAGAATGTCCCAACAGGTTGAATCGCACCACCGGTGCCGTTTCCAATCACGGTCGATGCGCTTGCTGCGCGCTCCCAAAAACAATTTTCGGTTTTCTTGAAGATCACGTTTGCACCTCACGTTGCGTGATGGTGTACGCTTCGTCTGAGTTGACTAACACAGGTGGAGGCGAAACGTCATGCAATCCGTCAGAATCTGGAAAATCGGCAAGCTTGCTGTCCAAGCGGGCATCTCGGTTCGCACACTGCACTACTACGACGAAATCGGGTTGCTCCCACCGTCACACCGGACCGGCGCGGGCCATCGCCTGTACACCGAAGACGATGTCCGTCGATTGCAGTGCATTAAATCCCTGTGTGCGTTGGGGTTTTCTCTGGATCAGACGGGCGGATTGCTAAGCACGCGCGACTGCTCACCGCGTCAGGTCATTGAAATGCACCTGACACAGCTTCGCGAAGAAATGAGGCGACAGTTGAAACTGGTAGAGCGGTTGGAGGCGATTCACGAAAAGTTGCAACACGAGAAAACGGCAGGCATCGACGAGCTACTCGGACTCATCACGGAGATCGAAATGATGGAAACGTTTAAGAAATGCTACACAGCGGAACAACTCGACACGCTCGAAAAACGTGCGCAGAAGGTCGGACCGGAGCGCATGCAGGAAGTGCAAGGCGAATGGCACGAACTCATCGGGCAGGTGCGCGAACAAATGAACGCGGGCTCCAAACCAGATGAACCACAAGTGCAAGAACTGGCCAAGCGCTGGATGGGATTGATCGACGAATTCACGGGTGGCCAAAAGGATATCGCCGAGTCACTTGGAAACGTTTACAAGTACGATCCCACCATCGCGTCGAGTCGCGGGTTCGACCTCGACGCCACCATCATGGAATATGTGGCGAAATCGTGGGCGAGCCTGAACACACGGAAAGAATAGGATGGAATAGCAAACAAGCGGACGGCGCGTCCGGGACGCACCCTACTGGGCTGGGCTGATCAAATGATTGGGTAAGTCGCGGCGCGAAGGGAGGATTAGTCAACCGTCATCCCGATTTCTTTTTCGAAGATGACGAGGTTGTTCTGACGCTCGCTGTCCCATCGGACGCCGACAATGTCGAAACCCTGGCGGATCAACATGTGGAGAACCGGGCGATGTTGGTTGTGGCATTCCATGCGGACGTGGCTGTAACCGCGATCGCGAGCCCAGGCTTGCTCGGCTTCGCAAAGCTGCGACGCGATGCCCGCACGTCGAAACTCGGGAAGAACGCCCACAAGCCAATTGAACCAAGTCGATGGTTTCAACTCGAACCCGCTGAGAAAACCGACCGGGCGGTTGTCGACCTCCGCGATCAGATTCAACAGGTTGGCTCGACTCTTGAACCGACGCTCGAAAAATGCAATGTCGCGCCGAGGAGCGAACACCTGATTGTACAACTCCCCAATCAGTTTGGTCTCGGTCGGACCGACCATGATGATATCGGCGTTCGCCATCGGGTGTATCCCGCAAGATCAAGAAACCATCGAATTCAATGCTACCGCGTCACATCCATTATAGCGCATTCTGGTCGCGAGTGAAGATCAACGGAGCATTCCTCCGAATTGTCGCTGCAAGGGACGATTCCAGTCAATACGGACGCGGTTTTCTCACCGCCCATGCACATTCCCCCGCCGATAAACGACTCAGTTCGGGCTCGGCTGCGTGAAGGAAACCACGCTGCGATGACCGGTCTTATCTCCACCGCGCGGACGCCGAAAAAATAGTTGTCTTTGGATCGTTCAAGAGTCACCCGATCCACATCGCCAACCCGATCAGCCCCCGTCCACACGGGCGAGCGGGTGGGTCGCCAAACAACCTCGTAGCCAACGACGTCCGGTTCCGCACCGCGATCCCATGCGATGGTCGTGCTTGGCGAAAGTTTGTCGAGAACGATGCGTGCATTCTTCGGACGGGCGGGCGCACTTGCCAAACTCGCCAAGGCTGCAATGTTTACGCGCGTCACGTTGGTTAGGTAGTCGAAGTCGACAAACTCTGGTAGATCACCGTATTGAACCTCGCCCTCTTTGCGCACATTTTGATGTTGATGGCGATAGTCTTCGTTCATCTCTGTGAATCGGACTGCCGGGTATCCCGCGCGAGAAAACGACGTGTGGTCTCCACCGCGCATCAAGCGGTCCCGTCGAAACATCAGCTCGATACGAAAATCACCGAAGTACGCTTCGCAGCAGTCGGCTACATATCTTGCCAACTGTCGCGCGGGTGAATCGTTTTCGCTTCCGGTCGCCAGGCGCATCATCGTCTGCCTCGGTGTCTCATTTTCCGCAACGCCTTCCGAGAAAACTCGCAAATGTTTGCGCTCCCGCACGCCAAACTGCGACAACGAATTGCCAACGATGTCATTCGTGAACATCCCCGCGACGTTGACACCTCGGGCTCGATACCCGTCGGCTAAGTGTTTCGACCCGTACAAACCCTGCTCCTCTGCCGCCACCGCTGCGAACACAATCGTCGCATCGAATTCGTGGCGACTCATAATGCGGGCAGCTTCCAACACCGCAGCCACCCCGCTTGCGTCATCGTTCGCACCTGGCGCGTCGCACTTTGAATCGGTTGGATCACTGCAAATCGAATCGTAGTGACCGCTGACCACATACAAACGGTCGACCGATTCCAGTTGGGTTCCTTTCAGCGTCGCGATGATGTTGACGATTTCGACGGCCTTGGTGATCCGCCGGGATTCGGGCGATTCCGTGTACGAATCCAACGTCACCGTCATTCGCCCACCCGATGTTGCAGCAATCTTCTCGAACTCGGCTTGTATCCATTTTCGTGCAGCGCCGATGCCCCGCGATGGATCGTCGGTCGAACTTTCTGTGTGTCGCGTTCCGAATCCGACCAGCGTGCGTACGTCGGCTTCGATGCGTTCGCGGGAAACTTCGGGCAGCATCTTCGTGATGACCGGATCTTTTTTGTCCTGCGCGGGGATGGTGCTCGCTACGCCAAGCACCGCGAACACAGCGACAAACGCAACCGACAACACGCCAATTCTCATTGCAATTCCGCATCGTAATCGTACGCGGTTATTCGTTGGCATCAGAGATCTCCTTGGCGAAACTTCGCGTAGGGTGCATCCCGGACGCACCGAATAAGTCAGTAGATGTAAAACGGTGCGGGGGCGCAACGCACAAGCAACATGGTGGGCACGGCCCACCCTACCTTCGGACGATACGGCAAGACGCCGTAGGGTGTGGCTTGCCGCACCGCATTTGCGAATTCCCAAGTCGGTGCGTCCGGGACGCACCCTACCCGG
Organism: Planctomycetota bacterium; assembly: GCA_013151185.1. Lineage (GTDB taxonomy): Bacteria > Planctomycetota > Phycisphaerae > UBA1845 > UBA1845 > UBA1845. Next base: position 18,107 of record JAADIU010000134.1, on the reverse strand, counting down.
GTTACCGCGCGTCTCGAACACGAACGCCGTTACGCCTCCTCGCGCAAGCTGGCGATGACGGAGAAGTCTTCTAACGTTGTGGTGTCGCCTTTGACTTCACCACTGGTCGCCAATTCCTTCAGCAAACGGCGCATGATTTTTCCGGATCGCGTCTTCGGAAGTGCGTCGGTGAATCGAATCTGATCCGGTTTGGCGATCGCCCCGATCTCCTTGGCCACATGCTTGATGAGTTCGTCCTTCAACTCGGGCGAGGGCGATTCGGTGGCCACGAGCGTAACAAACGCAGCCAATCCCTGCCCTTTGATTTCGTGCGGCATGCCAACGACGGCGGCTTCTGCAACCTTGGGATGCGACACGATCGCCGACTCGACTTCCATCGTTCCCAGACGATGGCCCGACACGTTGATGACGTCGTCGACGCGCCCCATCAACCAGAAATATCCATCCGCATCTTTCTGTGATGCGTCGGACGTGAAATATATCCCTTCGTACTTCGACCAATACTGTTCTTTGTAGCGCTCGGGATCGCCGTAGATACCGCGCAGCATCCCCGGCCAAGGTTTGCGGATGGAAAGGTAACCGCCACCGTGCGCGCCCCGCTCCCGGCCGTTGTCATCGAGAACGGCTGCGTCGATTCCAAAGAAAGGCCGCGTCGCGCTACCCGGTTTTGCATGCGTCATTCCGGGAAGCGGAGTGAGCACGATGCCACCGGTTTCGGTCTGCCAATAGGTATCAACGATTGGGCAATTCTCCTTCCCAATGACGGTGTGATACCAAATCCAGGCCTCGGGATTGATCGGTTCCCCCACGGTGCCGAGCAGTTTCAAGGAAGACAGGTCGCAGCGATCGGGGAACTCTCGCCCCTGTTTCATGAACGCACGGATAGCCGTCGGTGCAGTGTAGAATTTCGTCACCTTGTGCTTTTCAATAAGCCGCCAGAAGCGATCCCAATCCGGAAAATTCGGCGCACCTTCATACATCACCGACGTGACACCGTTTTGCAAGATGCCATACACAATGTAGCTGTGGCCGGTGATCCAACCGATGTCGGCAGTACACCAATACACGTCGTCCGGTTGCAAATCGAACACATACTTCGACGTAATCTGCGTATAAATCATATAGCCAGCCGTCGTGTGCATGATGCCCTTGGGCTTGCCCGTGGTGCCCGATGTGTAGAGGATGAAAAGCAAATCTTCCGAGTCGCATTCCTCTGCGGGGCATTCGGTCGATGCGCCTTCGATCACATCATGCCACCACACGTCGCGGCCTTTGTGCATGACCACTTCGTTTTCGGTGCGCTTCAAGACCACCACCGTCTTGATCAAGCTGCAAATCTCTGCCGCCTCATCGACGTTTTTCTTCAAAGGAAGAACGGCTCCACGTCGCCAACTGCCGTCCGCCGTGATCACGATGCTGCTGGATGCGTCCGTAACGCGGTCGGCGATGGCGGCAGCGCTGAACCCACCGAAGATGATGCTGTGCGGCGCACCGATCCGAGCGCACGCCAACATCGCAATGACAAGCTCTGGCACCATCGGCATGTACAACGTGACACGGTCGCCCTTCTTGACGCCCAACGATTTGAGTGCGTTGGAAAACCGACAAACTTCGCTCAGCAACTCACGGTACGTCAGCGTCACCGTGTCACCGGGTTCGCCTTCCCAAAGAATCGCGGGATGATCACCGCGTCCGTCGTTAATTTGTTTGTCGAGACAGTTGAAGCAAACGTTGGTCGTTCCGCCCACAAACCAACTCGCATTGGGCGCTTCCCATTCGAGAACTTTTGAATACGGCTTGAACCAATAAAACCCCTGCGCAACTTCACCCCAAAACGCTTCCGGTTCTTCGATCGACCGTTTGTGCAGGCGTTCGTACTCGGCGAGGTCGCGAATGTGCGCCGTCTCCACGAACCCCGCAGGCGGGGGGAAGGTCCTGTTCTCACGCAAGATCGATTCGATGCCTGGCTTGGCTGTCATGGCGGTAGCCTCTCAATGTATTGGGAGATTCATCTCAAGCAGGAAGAACTGGCCGCCGTACTGCCAACCGGATCGCCCCACTGCCCCGGGAATGGTCCATGATCTGCCTGCAACACGCAATTGTGCCCGACCGGCTGGAAGTGCCCCCGCAACTCGGAGAATGCCCAAGCCTCCCAGTCCATCGCAGTGTTACAAAATCGGCCGGTTTGAAGTGCTGCTTTTCCCGATCGGAAGCACATTGCTGGACGATACGCCGCTTATCGGCCCCCGAGTCGGCCTGCGCGAGGGACGAAGTCGGTGTAATCGCCTTCTTCAGAACGGGTTACGGCAACAAGGGCGATATCCCTCCACGCAGTTAAAGGGGGCGTAAAACTATTCAATTACCCCTATGTTTGTGCTGGACATGGGGGATGCGATTCTGATACGATACATCCGAGTGAGGGTAGGGAAACGGGGCCCAGCCAGAGTATTTCGTGGCTGAACTCCTTTTGAGAGAGAGAACCGTAATCGTAGATTTCGACGTGGGATGTTCCTGCGCCGAGACCAAAGTTTTTGTACGGCGATCATTCTTTCAGGAGGAGAAAACATGGGACTTCGAAAGTCAATTCTGGCTGCATCCGTGGCCGCATTGTTCACGGCAGCGTCAGCCAATGCCGCCATCGTGATCAATGAAATTTGGGCTGACGACGGCGCTGGTGACACAAACGAGTTCATCGAGTTGTTCGGACCCGGTGGCGCGGATCTGACTGGCCTCAGCGTCATCATCATCGACAACGACAACGGTGGAAACACCGGTAGTTCGACCTACCGTCGTGTCAATCAGCAGTGGGATCTGTCCGGCTCGATGCCCGGTGACGGTTACTTCGTCCTGGGTGCCGGCCCCGATGTGGCAGGCGTGACCGATTTTGCTATCTCCGTCGGCAATCTTCAAAACGGCAGCCAGACCTATGCTCTCGTCCAGACAAGCGACATCGCCTACGATGCAGTCGATACGGATGAACTGACTCAGGCCTCGATCGATGCCATCGCCCTGAATTCCGACATCATCGCTACTTGGAACGAAGATATCGGCGACCTCTTCGACTTCGGTCCGATTATCAGCCAGGACTTCGGTGTCGATGCTGCGTCGCGTCTCCCGAACGGTGTCGATACAGACACCGCTGGCGACTGGACGACATTCAACACATTCGACTTGGTCATCGAACTCGGTGATGCCAACGACTTCTTCGGTACTCCCGGTGGCTCGAACGTACCAGAGCCCGCGACACTCGTTCTTCTCGCCATGGGTGGCGTCGCTCTTCTGCGTCGTCGTTCCTAAGCGGTCGCAGCACATTAGTTAACATTACGAACCGGGTTGCCTCGATCGGGGCAGCCCGGTTTTCTTTTGCGCGCGTTGCCCGGTGGACACCGAGCCGACTGTTCTTGACTTGGAAGACGGTGGGGTCCGTTGTGCGGACCGTTACAGGCAGGAATGTTCGATACTGAGAATGGCCCGTACAGCGGACCCTGCATCGTCGAGCAATGCCCGAACAGGTTGAATCACACCACAAGAGCCTCGATGCGATCAACCGTGACCTGCGTTGCACCTTGGTTGGCTTTGACGACGTCTTGAGCTGACTTGCCCATGTCGATCTGCCGCTCTGAATCTGTTTGCATGTTGTCCAGTTGCTCGGCCAGCTCGTCGGCAGAATTAACCTGCACGATGGCGTCGGCTGCCGTCAGACGAGACACCGCTTCGCTGAAATTCGACATGTGCGGACCCACGATGATCGGCTTGGCCAGCGCTGCAACTTCCATCGGATCGGAACCACCCATCGGCACAAGCGACCTTCCCACAAACACAACATCCGCCAGTGCATAGAACTTGCGCAGCTCACCCATCGTGTCACCAAGAAAGACAACCGGCTTTGAAGGACCTTGATCGTTAGCACCCGGGTGCCCCGCCCTTCCAGGGTGGGGGACTGACAAGGTTGCTCCATCCGGTCGATCGCTACGACGAACACACGAATACCCCCGCCGCTCAATCAAAGCAGCCACTTCATCAAACCGCTCCGGCTTGCGAGGCACGAGCACAAGTTGTGCATCGGGGTGCGACGCAAGCAACTTGTCATGCGCATCCAGCAGCATCGCTTCCTCGCCCGGACCGGTGCTGCCACAAACCAAAATCGGTCGCGCGACATCAATACCCATACCAGCCGCCAACAATTCCTGCCCTTCGATATGGTCTGCGATGCTTGCGGTGTCCCACTTGACCGAACCGGTCACCTCAACACGATCACCGGGCACTCCGAGGCTTTTGAATCGCTCTGCGATGGTGGCGTCCTGCGCCCCCACCCATGTCAGCGACTTGAACATTCGCCGAGACAGTGGGCCCAACAATGCCAATCGATTGCGACTTCGTTCGGTGAGGCGGCCATTGATGACGCAGACGGGTATGCCCCGCTTTTGCGCGATGGTCGTGAGGTTGTACCAAACCTCCAACTCCACAAGAACGATCATCGCGGGGTCGATCGTGCGCAACGCGTTACGCACCGACCAGCTAAAATCCAGCGGGTAGCGAAACACACGGTCGGCTCCGAATAGTTGGCACGCCCGGGCGAAACCCGTATCCGTCGTCGTTGAGACCATCACGTCAAGACGCGAGTCGGCTTGCAACTTTTCAACAAAAAGCCGAGCCGCGTTGATCTCACCCAACGACACCGCATGAACCCAGATCCGCTTGCCACTTCCGTCCGAAGCCATCGTCGATCGAGGGCCAAGCAACTTCTCCCGCCACCCGCTACGATTTTTTCCCTGAGCAATCATTTGGTAACCCAGGACCGGCAGATAACCGAGCGCTGCGAACGTGTAGATGATGTTGGCGATCCAGGACATGTGGGCAAATGGTAGGGGCGGCTTGGCTGGCGGGCAACCGGTAGCCCGCGCAGCAGCAGCTTCGCCATCAGGCGTGACCTTGGGCAATCTTAATCAAATGGAGGCATTGCGAACTTGGCGCAACGAAATCTGCGCGGCTAAGCGGCGAAAGTATTCCTGACAAAGTATCGCTCACTCTGAAGGGTTCCGATGCAACTGCAAGGCCTCGCGCAACACAGGCGACAGGTACATTTCATCGAGTCCGTGCAAACCAGCGACACCCTCAAGACACTTTTCAAAGCACGTTTCGGCGTCCGCATTGGTGTCGATAAAGAGAACCTTGTCGTCGTGAACCGTGCATAAACCACCACCATCACCCGTCAGCGGAACATGGCGAACTTTGATCCCCAGTTTCTCCATCAACTCGATGAGAGATTTCATTTTGAAATCGGGCGTCAACTTTGATCATCCCTTCAAGTCTGATTCAAGCATGAGCCGATAATAGTTTTGACCAATCACCAAGAGCCCTCTCATGTCAAAAATCCGAACTCCCAGAAAGCCTCGAACGCAGCCGGTCGGCGATGAACAAACGTCCGACACATCGCATGTTCGCAAGGCGCCGCAAACTACCAATTACGCGCAGTCTACACACCCTCCACAAATTTCCGAGACTTCGCATCTCACCGAAACAGAGCAACGTCTGCAAGGGCAGTTTGATCGTCTGGAAGAACAATTTGAAAAGCTCAAAGATCAAACGCGGCAGGCCCATCGGTTGGCCTCTTTGGGGACAGCCGCAACGATGCTTGCCCATGAATTTAACAACCTCATGTCGCCGGTCGTTGGGTATGCTCAGTATGCCCTCGATTCTGAAGACCCGGAACTGATGGTAAAAGCCCTCCGCATCACACTCAAGCAAACCGACATCATGACGGCAATGTCCGATCGCATCCTCGGGCTGGCCATCAACGAATCGGCTGGGATGCAGCGTGTGAACATCGCCGAAGCAGTATCCGACGCCCGCGATTGCCTGATCCGTGATCTCGCCAAGGACAGCATCGAGATGGTGGTTCAGATCGACGAACACCTCACGTTCATGGGCGACCCAAGGCAAATGCAGCAGGTGTTCTTTAACCTGCTCACGAACGCGCGACAAGCGATTAACCATCGCCACGGGCGCATCACGATTTCGGCTGAAAAGGTCGACGACGAATTCGTGGCAATTCGGTTTTCCGACAATGGCACAGGCATCTCACCCGATGGTCTCGAAACCGTTTTCGAGGAATTCTACAGCACCAAGAAGAACCGCCCCAACAAGAGCGGTCTCGGACTCGGGTTGGCCCTATGCCGCGAAATAGTAGAAGAACACCGAGGCAAAATCACCGCCAGCAGCAAAGAAGGCCAAGGCGCAACCTTCACCATCACCCTGCCTTCGGGCAATTAGCCCGCGCTCGACCGCCTCTTGTTTGTTCACCCACCTGCTTCTTGTCTATTCGCCTTTTCTTTCAAGGTGTGCTCTTGAACCGAGTAGTACCTTGGTGTTGGGATGTTTCTTTCGCCATTCGCCAAGGGATACCGGCGGTGGTTCGGCGATGAAGGGGATGGTTTCGCCTTTTCGCGGGCCGCTGATGGCGGTCCATTTTTCATCGTCGAGGGGATACCACAAACTCTGTGTGCGTTTGTCGTAGATCAAGAACACGTTCTTGTAAACGAAACCGCTTACGCCGAAGGAATCTGTCTTGCCATCAATTTCGCGTCCGTGGACCACGGACAATTTGGCAAGCGGTCACCATCCGACCGTTAGCGGCTTGCCGCCGATTGTGTCGTTGACCAACTCGTGACGATCCAAAAGCGAAATCGGATACGCCCGAACTGTGTCGCCTTGAATCCATCCGATCACCATGATGTCATCGGGCGTTTTGGGGCGCTCGTCCTCGCGATACGGACTGACGGGCACACCCATCAACCGCTTGTCCTTCGGATCTACAAAGAGCGGATCATCAATCGCTAGGATCCGGTACTTTCCGATTCCGAATTGAAGGTCGGCGGCTTTGATCGGCGAACCGGTGAAATCGTACCACTCTTCCTTTTTGGTCTCGGGATTGACTCCGCCCCAAAGGAATATCTTGTCGCCTTCGACGCGAATTTTTTTGCTGTCCGCACCGATGATGCCTCGGTACTCGGGGGTCGATGCCTTGGCCTTGTCCTTCGCACTGGTCGGTTCATCTGCCGCGCTCACCGGCAACGCGAATGCGCAAGCCATGCCCAACATCAGGCAGGCGCGCACTGCGATCGCTGATTTCCTCGATTTCATGGGGTTCTCCTCGAAATTTCGCCCGGAATGAAACAAGCCGAACAGCCGACAGAACGCCTTCGCATCCCGCGCCGCCAAGCTGAATGACGCTACCACTCTATGCCCAAGAACAAACAATTCAACCCGCTACCGATTCCGCAGAACCCAACCTGATGTCCGGGTTCCAGAAATCCGCGTTCGCCAGCGATGGCAGCTGTCACCGGTAACGACGCAGTGCCGATGTTTCCCAAATAGGCAAACGTGGCGTAATCGTTTCCCGCAGGGAATTCAAATGCTTTGAGGATCGCATTGCGATGCCAGGATCCGACCTGATGGCAGATGATACGGTCGGGTTTGCCCTCGCCCCATCCCAAGTGCGACCGAAGCGCCCGCCACGTTTCCGCACCCATCACAACCCCATGCTCAAGAACGGCAGCCGCGTTCGTCTCCATCGCCATCGGCGCCGTGGCTGACACGCCTGTTGCAGGGCCCCATCGACACAACCCGTGGTGCTGTGGCAACGTTTTCGCGACACCACCCAAGAGTCGATGACCGTCTTTCACCAACGACTCTTCCGCGAGCAACACCGCCACCGCGCCCGATCCACCGGTGAGCGTCGCGAGCGATTTTTTGAACGTCGTCAGATCGGGGTCGCGAAGTAGCCGCTCAATCGTCTGGTCCACAATCTCACGGGCAGACTCGCAGGAAACGACCATGCCCGCGCGAATCTGGCCCAGTTCAATGGCGTTTGCAATATGCACCATTCCGCTGAGCACACCCAAGCAAGCGTTGGAAATATCCAACACCTCGGCGAATGGACCAATGGCGAGATCGTGGGCAGCGGCGCACGCAGTCGCGGGTTCGAGATTGTCTCGACACACCCCGCCATAAACCAACATGCCAATGTCGGATGGAGATATCGCGCCGAGTTGAAGCGCCTTGTGGCCCGCCTTCGCCGCGGGCTGCCAAATGACCTGACCCGAATCCCAATAGCGCCGCTCCGAAACGCCCGTCAGACGTTCCAACTGGCCACGGCGCAACTTGAGCGAGTCGTAAAGCGTACCCAGTTGCTCCTCGATTTCGGCTGAGGTGACAACGTTGGGTGCGAGTTCGTACCCGATGGCCGCGATTTTAACTCGGGAATATTTCATAAATCCGAATGTGAATTCACCGGCGGGCTACGCCAAAACTTCTCTCGCCAACGTCAATCCGAAATCCTTCATTTCGTAAATCGTCACACCGTCAACGCTCAACCAACCGTCGGCAACGATGGTCGGATTTGGACCCGGAACGATCGACGTTACAACGACTTCGACTTCAACGCGACGATTCGCTGGAATGACCTGACCACGATACGACCATATGTGTCGAGCGCCAACCACCATCGGTGTAAATCGATGTGTGGATGCGACCTCTGCCCCGAATCGTTCTACGGCGACGACTTTCAACAATTGCAGCATGGACTCCAAACCCAACGATCCCGGACACACCGGATCCTGATAAAAGTGAGCAGCGAAGAACCACTCGTCGGGAACCACATCTTTGGAACCGCTGACAAAACCAAGACCGGCAGACCCACCGTCGGGCACATAAAGATCGATCCGGTCGATCATTTGAAACGCCTTGCCAGGCTGAATCGCACCACCGCCCGCGATTGGCGAAGGCACAGATTCGTCGGGCGACCAGGGCGCACATGATTCAAGTTGAAGCGGCTTGGCTCGCGCAACCTCTGCCGCGGTGGCTTTGTAACGTTTGTTCGCCGCATCGGTGATGCCAACCTGCCGAGCGAGCGCGTCGCGTGTGAAAAATCCGAACGTTGTGTTGCCATCGTAAACGATGCGGGATTCACACCACACCTGCATGTCATACTTCTGGATGAGCATTCCCCCGGCTTGCGACACCTGAGTCATCCGCGCGCGGACGATCAGCAGACCCGCATCCGGAAAGACCTCTTCAACCAGCGTCGCCTCGCCATCAAGATTGCGAAACGCGAGGTCCGTCTCGCTGGAAAGCGCGGACCCCTTGTACGCCGCCAACCAGCCGCACGGTTGCAACGCAATCTCAAGCAGAACCGCGAAGGGCATGCTGCGTTGACGGTTCGCACCGAAGTACCACGCGTCGGGCGGAACGTCGTATTGCGTTTCGATCCACCCGTCGGAATTGAGCAGCCAGGGTTTTGCGTGAACCTCGGTTACACGGTCGAGAAACTGAAACGGTGGGCCGGGCAAGCGCGCGATTTTGCGATCGTTGTCGAAAACTTCATAGCGATCGCCAAAGGCTTCAGACGGCTTGCCCACGGCGAACGCGAAAATTTGCTCGTAGCTGTAGATGGCGGGCTTGCGATCGGAAGACACCGCGACATCACCGATTGGCACGATGCCGGCTGCCTCAGCAGACGCAACGGGTTTGCTCGACGCCCAGAGCTTTTCCAATTGTTCACGCGAAGTTCCGGTGATCCTCAATGACAGGTCCGTGAAGCGAACAATTTTTTCGCCGTCGCCAAACATCAGGGCGTCAGCGATGACGTATGGCTCGGGGTTGTAACCCATCTTCTTGATATGCAGTTCGTAGGTCACCATCTTGGTCGATTGCGTAACCGGGCCTCGACATTTCAAAGCGCTGCTGATTCCCACGACCGGTTCGTGACACACCGTGTCATGTTCAGCCACCCAACCGATGCGCATCAGGAAAATGCGCAGGGTTTGCACGCAGCAATCGTACATCAACGTTCCGGGCATCACCATGTCGTCGACGAAGTGGCATGTCAGAAACCAATCGTCGGGATGGATGTCGGCTTCGGCGCGAATGATGCCCTTGCCGAACCGCCCACCGGCAGTGTTCAACTCTGTCACGCGATGCACCAATCGCATCCTGCCCGAAGGCAGCCGAATCGGATTGTTCAAGGGCAAATCCGCGAAGGCCTCACCAAAGCATCGAACCAAATCGCCCGAGCGAAGCGCCTCGACTTGTGCGTCGTCGTATTTTTCAACACCGTTGCACGCGACCAATTCTTCCAAACCATCGAGTCGCTCGCCTTTACTTGGCGATTTTTCCTGCGTGGTTTCGACAATTCCGCCGGAGTTTTTGATTTCTTCATCGGTGAAAAAACCAGCGCAGCCGTCGGCCATGCTTAGCAGTGGCACGCCCGCGATGCTTCCCTCGAACGAAAAGAAGAATAGATATGTTTCGCCCTGTTGAACGAAGCGTTCGATGCGAATGTCGTAGGACACCACCTCGCCCGGCTCGGGCAAACCACGGTGGAATCGGACGGCAGCGTCAAGCAACCGATAGGACCGCGTCCCCTTGACCGCGTGATCGATGCCCAGATACGAGCAAAGGAAGAGGTCGGCTTGTCCGGATTCGACGGTGATCGAAATCGGCATTTTGCCACCGTCGAGGTACCAGTCGTCCGGCTTCACGTCGTGCTCGGTCACAATTCGTCCACCACCGAGAGAGCATACCTCGCCTTCAATCGACACGATCCGATCGACCAGCATCAGCGGTTCATCCGGCAAGCGAACACGAACCGAGTGTGCATCCACTTCTGCAAACTTGGGGCCAAGTACGTTCGCAACAGAACCGATCGCAAACTCCATGCACAAGTCGCGGTCGAAAGCAATCGATCGCGGAGGCGAAGCAACTGCCGCAACTCTTGCGGTGTCCGTGCCCTTTTCTTGTGTTTGTGTCTCGGACACGGGCTCCCGCATCGCGGGCAAGTCCACTGTCGAACCGGAGCCAAGCAAGCTCTGTCGAAGGGCAATCGCGTCGGATAGGTCGGTCATCGCTGCCTGCGAAAATCGCAAGAAAGCGTCGTGGGCCTTCGAGGTTGCAAGGTTCGCCCGTTGCATCGATGCCATCAATTCATCCTGAACCGCCTCCTGGGGGCCAGCTACATTGGAACCGCCCACCGCTGTACGCTCTGCGAAATCAGCGTGAGACGCGACGGCATGATCGTGCTCGGAAACCAACACAGCTTCTTTCACTGCGGCATGCTCTTTCTGTTGAGTGCCATTATCTGACACTTTTGACACGTTGCCTGCAATTTCGATTCGCGACGTAGCCGCCTCTGAAGTTCGTGTCTCATCTGCCTCGGGCATCGGAGGATCGAAAGGCCGCCCGCCAGTCGGAACCCTAACCACGCGACGATGCGCGTCAGCCTCGGTCCGATTGGAACTCTCCGGAGGCGCGCCCAGCGCGCCGCGGTTTATGCTGATGCCGTGCGCCGACAGTGAAGCGACCAAATTCATCAGCGCCGCACGCTCGTCGTCGGCAGCCCCACTTGCAGATTCCGCAAAGTGTGGCCGATCACCAAGAATTCGCCGTATCATCCGAGTGCAAGTCGCCCGAGGCCCAACCTCTACAAAATACCGAACGCCATCCGCGTAAGCCTGCTCGATAACCTTCGGAAAATCGAAGCCATCCGTCGCCTGCGCCGTGATCGAGTCAGCCGCTGACTCGCGCGTCACTTCATACGCCTTCGCCCATGCCGCACTGTAGAACCCAACCCCCTCGGGCGGTGTCGTCTTCGACAGGTGAAGCGTGTGGTAAGCGTCTCGCACTTCGTCCACAACCGAACAATGGACAGCCGGGGCACCCGAAAGCTCCACACCATCGCAGCCCAGCGCCCGTTTGATGGCATCCACCTGATCGCGCTGGCCGCCAATGACGCATTCACCCGGCGCATTGACAATGAGCAGGTAAGCGCGATCAAACTTTGCCAAGGCTTTCCGCACCTCGTGGGAAGAACGGTTCACAGCACAAACCGACCACGCAACTTTTTCACCCGAAGACATCTTCCAATGTCGAGTCGCCGCATCACAATCACCCGCCAAGTCCGAAGCAAACAGCGATGACCGCATAAGCCGCTTCGCCATTTCGTCGCGATCGCTCCAGGCGCCAAGTGAAATCAAGCTGGTCGTCTCGCCCAGGCTGTAACCGATCGCTGCGTCCGGTTGAATACCCATCGCCTTCAGGATGTCCGTCATCAACGCGCCGAACGAAACCTGCGACAAAATGGTTCGCCTTGCATCGCCCGACAGTTCGACACTAGCCCGACGTCGCCAACCTTCGCCGTATTCGCTGCGACGCGGCATTGCCCATTGCGGTAGGAACTGATCGGCAAGGTTTTCAAACGCAGCATCCAACTGTTGAACAACCCCCGGCCAATCGAGCATCAACTGCCTGCCCATGCCCACCCAATGAACGCCGCTGCCCGGATAGATGAACGCCAGCTTTCCACCTTTGATTGCATCCGAAGATGCGCGATCGCGTGAGTTCGACTCAGCGAGTGGCATCATGCGTGCGGATACCCTGTTGTATTCGCTTGCGTGGTCGGCTTCTTCGAGAATCGCATGGGCGCACTCGCCATGCAGCGACATGCTGCTGACGCCCGCACGTCGCGGCCCCTCCGATCGATTTCGCAGCCACGGCTGACACTCGTGTGCAATGTAGAAATGGTTCTGCTTCGCGAATTCGTCGACTGGCTCGGCGAACTGCGCAAGCGGCGGAACAGATTCCCGAAACAAACTCAGCGCCGTCTTTACAATCGAAGCCAGACCGGAGGCAGCTTGGCTGAATCCAATCGTCGGAACCAATGAACCGATCGCACACCGAGCATCGCGCGACAAATCCCGATCACGGTCGCCTTGCACAAACTGACAGAGCGATTCAACTTCCATTCGATCAAGATCAGGTTGACCATTGCCTGCGGTTTCAATCAGCCCCACCGTCGCCGGATCGACGTCGGCTTCGTGATACGCTCTGGTCAATGCTGACCGGTATGCTTCACTGGAACACTGGCCCGGAATCTGCCCGCCCGCAAATCCGAACCCGCGAAGTGTCGCATAGCTGCGCAATTTCTTATCGTGGGCATCCACCGCGCGCTTCAGGACAATCGCCACCGCGCCATCGCCCGGCAACGTGCCATTTGCACGCGGGCCGAGGACTTCAACGGAGACACCGTCCGTGTATGTATCCCGGTCGGCAAACACCCTGCGCACATCCCCCGGAAGATCGACCGCACCAACGATGACGCCATCAAGTTCACCGCGTTGGAGCATTCGAGCGCCGAGTTCGAGGGCGCGGAGACCGGAATTGACGTCGGCGGACATGGTGAAACTTGGTCCACCGATGCCAAATTCTCGCGCGATGCGGCTTGCAACCATCCCGCCGAGCGAACCAACCACGCGGCCTGCGGTGAGCGGTGGGCTTGCCTCGGCCTGAAGAGATACGACCCATGCGGCGAATTCATCATCACTCAGTTCCAGGCCCAGCGAGTTCGCCCATCCGCGAGCCAACGTGGGAATGGCCCATCGAAGGTGATAGTTTGAAGCGTTCGCATCCAGCGACATACCAATGATGCAGCCGAACCGCTCGCCCAAAGCACTTTGTTCAAAGCCCGCATCGTCAAGCGCATCGCGGACCACCTGAAGCATCAACATTTGCTGCGGCAACGATTCGCTGATTTCGGCTGGCGGAACCTTGAACTGACCGATGGGGATGCGTACGTCGTCAATATACGCCCCCGGCAACGACTCCGGCAAAGAAGAATCCACCGCTCTGTCTGAAAGTCCCCGCCATCGATGGTCTGATTTTTGTGCAATAACCGAATCACCGGAGAACACAGCTTCCGCAAACCCGTCGAGGTTCTCGATCGAACCCAATCGCGTGGACATTCCGACGATGGCGATGGGTGGTTCGGTCTTGCGGGGTCTTGATCTTGTCGGTTTCTTTTTTGGTTTGCGTGCGGATTGTTTCGGCCACTCTTCAAGGAGCAAATGACCGTTGATGCCTCCGAATCCGAACGCGCTGACCGCTGCGCGACGCGGCGTTTTCGCGTCGCGTTGATCCCAGGGCAACTTCTTTGAAATAACGCGAAACGCGCTGCCATCCAGTTTTGAATCCTTCGATGCACTCTGAAAGTTCGCGGTCGGTGGCAGGGTTTTTGCATTCATCGCCAAAATGGTCTTGATCAAGCCCGCGATGCCCGCGCCAGTCAAGAGATGGCCCATGTTCGACTTCACCGACCCGAGGACGCATTGACCGGGCGACCACTTTTCGTCGGACCACAGGGTTCGCAAACTGTTGACCTCAACCGCGTCGCCGAGTGGAGTGCCAGTGCCGTGACACTCAATCACATCGACATCGGACGGCGACCAGCCAGCCGCTTTGTATGCCTGACGCATCGCCCGCAACTGCCCTTCCGAATCGGCAGCAAGCAAGCTCCCCGCAACATCGTTGGACAGGCCGATTCCCCGAATCACGCCATAGATGCGATCACCATCTCGCACCGCATCGTCCAAACGCTTGAGCAAAACCGCACCCGCACCTTCACCCACAAGCAAACCGTCCGCATTCGAGTCGAAAGGTCTACAGCGACCGCTCCGCGAAAGGGCACGCAACTGGGTAAAGCCTGTTTGCGTATACAAACAGTCCGGCCGATTGACCCCACCCGCCAACATCGCGTCGGCACGGTGGGCGCGGAGTTCATCACACGCAAATTTCACTGCATACAAGCTGGATGCGCACGCAGCATCGAGGGTGAAACTTCCACCGCCCAGTTCCAATCCGGCGCAAACCAATCCGGAGCAAAGCCCCAGGACACGATGGTTGATTCCGTGGGTGTGACCAATGATTTGCGAAGGGCTTTTCGGGGCTGATCGAAACAGGCGTCGCTCGAAATCGCGGCCCATCAGCTCGCGCGTTAGCGAAGATGTCGCATCGGTGGGCAAAGCGATGGTGGCAAGCACGACACCGATTCGGTCTCTGTCAATCGAGGCGGTGCGTCCGTCCGCAAATGCCGAACGACAGGCGTGCAGCGCAAAATGAAACGTGGGATCGAGGGTTCCAAGCAAATCAGCAGGGAGAGCAAGACCACTCGCATCGAGAGAAAAATCATCGATGTAGCAACCGCGCGCGTGGTAGGGTCGATCCTCAGCCAGTGTGGGTGAGCAGATTAATTTCGAGTCAGCGATCCACCGCCCCGCCGGAACGTCTCGTGACGTGTCTGTGCCTTCGAGGATCAGCCGAATGAATTCGTCCAGCGTTGGCGCAGAAGGAAAGACCCCGCCCAACCCGACGATCGCAATGGGATGTTCAACCGAAGCGGCCATCCGTTACGCACGAGCCGAACGCATCGACTCTTTCCCGAAAGCAGCCGCCAATTGCGGGTTGGTGGTCCATGTGCAACCTTCGAGCTTCGCGATCAGGCGATCCTTTTCGTCCAGCAAATAGGCGTCGGCCACGAGGCGGTTTGATGTGGTCTCGCGCGCGTGAAGAACGCACTTCACAGATTCGCCCGGGAAACGATCTTGATACTGACGATACCCCGCAACGAAACCGGGCAACGAAAGAGCCTCCGTCTTGTTGTGCTGCCATACAATTCCAAGTTGCAGCACACCGTCGATCGCCAGCGGATCAGCCAACCACTTGCCCCGCATCGGTGATGTGATCCATTGCGATGGCTGCGGAGATGTCTTCAGCTGCGCAACCAAACCCTTCGGGCCAATTCCATTGATCGCGTCGATCGCGAAAAAGTCCGGACCGTGAAACAGAACATCTGCGTAGACCTGCTTTGTGGAAAGTGCGAATGGCCCGGCAGCGATATCGGAAGGCAGCGTCGCAGTGGGCGAAGATTCCCGCTTGTCTGCAAGGATCATGGTGGCCCGAGCGTGCAACAGTGGTTCCGTTCCCTTCTGGCGACTTCGCAACTCTGCGGTGACGGAAAGCATCGACTGCACCCGCGTCGGCTCTGAAACGGTGACCTGTAAATCGATCGAAGCAGAATCAAGAACGACGCCCTTATAAACACGAAGATCATCGAACCCCGCCATGAGCAAACCGGGATTGGCGTGAAGGGCACCGTGACCAAGCCACTCGACAATCATCGCGAGAGGCAACACCGGTTTCCCCGCCAACTGATGCGACGACAAGAACGGATGATCGTCAACCCGCACGCGCCGATTGAACGCGACGATTGAGGCGGCTTCTGTCGCAGGCGTCGCTTGTTCCGACTCGTCGGGAGTGCTCGGCTGGGAGAACCCCCCACCGATGAGAACTTCGGTAGCACCGGAATCGCTGCAACAGATTTCGTCAACAAGACATTGAGCGCCGGCATCGAGCGGAATCAGCGGAACGCCTTCGCGCTCGAACTGACGCCTCAGTGTTGGCGTCACCATCCCACCCGCCCAGGGTCCCCAGTTCATGGCGACGACCTTGCAATTCTTGCGACGGCGGGACTCGATGGATGCAACCTTGTTCAACACTTCGTTGGCCATCGCGTAATCCACCTGCCCCTGGCGACCGAAGCGGGCGCTGGCAGAGGAAAAAAGTACAATCACTTTCGGATCATCACCCGCAGCGGAAAGCAGCGCACCCAAGCCGGCAATCTTCGTATCGAACACCCGATCGAAAGTAGCCGGGTCTTTATCCTCAATGAACGCGTCCTCGATGACGCCCGCACCGTGAATGATTCCAATGATCGGACCACGCTTCGCACGGAGCTTCTTGAACATGGCCGCAAGCTGGTCAGCGTCGCACACGTTGGCCGAACGGTATTCAACCGTGGCACCTGCGCTGCGAATTCCATCCAGCGTCGCGTTGATTTCCCGGTTTGCGGATAGACGACGATACGCGGCTTCCAATTCTGAGGGGCTTGGTTTTTTTGAATCGGCAAATTCGTTCTGCAGGATCGCCCGTTTCAGTTGTGCTTCGTCGCCAAGGCCGATTGCCCATTTGGGTTCTTGCGAGGGTTCCTTCGACCGCCCCAAAAGAACGAAGTGCGCCTTCGACTCCGCAGCCAACGAAATGACGCAGGCTGCCGTCACGCCTCGGGCTCCACCGCTGACCACGACCACATCACCTTTTTTCAACGGCATGCTCGACGGCTGCGCGTCGCGTTCTTCCAGGACCAATCCGAAGCGGCATTTTTCCGTCACGCCCACTTCAATCGGACCGGCTGCGTTTAACTCGAGAAGGATACGCTTCGCCAGGGCTTTCGTTTGATCCATACCATGATCAACATCCAACGCGCGACAATGGACCTCTGGCCACTCAAGTGCGCACGTTTTGGCCAAACCCGACAAGCCGCCTTGCATGGGATCGTGCTGCGAATCCCGCAGGCCAAAGCAGCCGTCCATTCGAGACACGGTCGCCAACAGTGCGCCACCTTCTTTGGCGGCTTCGCGAATGTCTGCCGCGAGTTCTTTGGTCAAGCGGAAGGCGTCCTTCACCTGCTCGGTTGCAGACGTGATCAAGCCATCTTTTGAATATGGTGCGGGGGCTAGCAGATGAATGATGCCACCCACCGGCGCACACGCTTCGCCGTCGATCGGTTTGCTCGAACCCACAACGCGGGCAGCGATGCCTTGGGTGGTCAGCTCGGCTGCGATCGCCGGTGCGAGCGGTGTTCCGTCATCGACAACCCAAAGTTCGTAACCGGCGGCGATGCAAATCGGTTTTTCGTTGGCCGGGTCCAATTCGACGGCACAAAGCACCTGCCTTGCAACTTTGGGGGGCGAGACGGAAGCGCTGCTTTCGTCAGTGCATGTTTGATCGTTGGTCGAGCAGCATGGCTTCGATGAAACATCCGCAGCATTGCAAGTCGCACCATCCCGAGCAGCCAACTGGTCAATGATATCGCGAAGTGTACGCAGCGCACCGAGTTGAGATGAATCAACGCTCTTAAGTTCAGGTTGTCGCTCCTGGACTGCCGCCAAAATCTCAACACGCTTGATCGAATCGATGCCGAGGTCGGCTTCCAAGTCCATCGTCAGGTCGAGCATTTCAACGGGATAACCGGTCAACTCGGAGACAACTTCCAGGAGGACATTGGTAACCTCACCGGAGTCGGTCGCGCCATCGGCGATCTGCCCACTTGGCGCTGCGCCTTGTTCGCCGGAGTTGTTTGTCGAAAACTCGGAACCAAGTTGACGAAGAATATCGTCCAGCGTGCGAAGGCTGCCAAGCTCTGAGGAATCGATCTCCTC
>JAADIU010000097.1 GCA_013151185.1 Planctomycetota bacterium | reverse complement strand
TGGTCGTGCAGGGGAACTCAATTGCTGCATACATGACACTCGAAGATCTGGAAGCGGACGACGATGGCGACCCCACAACATCGCTCCGTCGCGACCCCACACGCGAATATTTCGATGGCGCTGGCATACGTCGCCTTCGTAGTCGCCGAATCGACATGCTGATGTTCTTTACGACGACACCGGGCAAGAGCTACCGCGATCCATCCATCACCGGGCGATTGCAACAGGTGGTCTATGGCCACGCAGAGTTGGGCGTTCTTGATCCCGTCGGTGCGTGGCGACGTGCGCCCCTCGCGTTTCCGCAACTATTGCCCGGCGATGCCTTTGATTCCAATGCAACCGCAGCCCCCGTGTTGATCCCTGCCGGCGGGCCGGTGTTTTTCCCACCCGCGCAGGACTGGCATCTGGCACGGCGCAGCGTGTTGATTTTGGATCAAAGCGGTCCTTTTACAAACGTTCCGCCGGCTCTGTCCTTGGACGATTCTGCCGCAGCACTCTCCGTGAGTGATGACGAAGTACGGTATTCAGGCCTTGCGGCTGCCAATTGGATTCGCGATGGCCGGCGCGATTATGTAATCAACACCGTGGTGGACACGCTCAACTCGGTGAACAATCCCACCGAGGATTTTCGCTACGAAGACTATGTCCTGGGCATGACACCGCGCAATCCTGCCAGCGCCGGATACGAAGTTGCACTGAATGTGGATGATTGCTGCGGTGCTTCGGGAACGTACCCAAACTTCACTTCAAACCAGTTCACGACCCCGCCGAATTTTCGACACTGGATCGTGCCGTGGTTCGCGCGATCGCAGGTGGACCCATCTCCACCAGCATCGGAATCGCATCGACTGGGGCATTTCTTCATGTCGAACTGCGCCGGGTTCAAAGTCGAGTGGGCTTTGTCTTCGCCCGACCCAGCCGTGAACGAATGCCTTGAATTGTTCGACGACACCGTCTGGGTCGACCCAAGCGACGTGGGTGCCACCGCCCGGTTGATCGACGCCAAAATTATTGAACTCAATGCCAACCCTGCGCTGGCTGACGAGTTGGCAGCGTGCGGTGTAGCCAACGCACCTTTGAACGTACTTCGCAATATGTTTCAGGACGCGATAGGCCGCTTCGGTTCGCAGATCGTTGGAACCAACCACCTGTTCTACGCGAAAGACCCGAACCCCGGCGCGGTCAGCAGCTTGTCCGACCCGCTCTTCCCGTCGTCACTGCGGATCACCATCGACGTGTACGACAGTTCGCGTCGGCTTGAGCGGCCTATCCGCCATGTGATGATCCTTCCGATTGGCGACTGACCAAATTCTCTTCGACATCAACTTCTGCTCGACGTCAATTTCCCTTCAAAATCAATGCCATCAATTCTGCCGATGTGGTCGCGTCGGCTGACGATTCCGGTATCATGTTTGCGTGTGCGGTTGGTTGGTTTGCGAAAGTCCCCCCATTGCGATGCTGGTCGAACCACGAAGCAAGGAAACGCTTTAGGAGCCCGGGCGGTGACGCTCGTTTCGAGGCGATAGGTGCAGGATTATCAGCACCACCAAGACCGATAACGATTGGGCTGCGATGGGTTCTTTCGAGGCAATGACGGGACTAGACAGTTGCCTGATGCGATAATGGAGGCGGCTGACGGACAAGGCGCGATCAACCCGGTTAAGGCTGAATACGATGAAGCGTGCTGGATATCGGAAGGTATTGTTGCACGTTGAGTAAGACGTGCGGAGTAAGAGAGTAAGACGTGTTGCATTCGATGAGATGTTTAGTGAAGCCATGCAAGAACGATCAATAACCAACCCAAGCAAGAATCACCCAACGCGTTCATCGCGATGCCCGTCGCGCCGGCTTCGTTTGCATTCGCAGCGACGTGGTGTGGTGTTGATCATGGTGGTGGCGCTTCTGGGTTTGCTGTTCGTATCCGGCGTGGCGCTATTGACCACCGTGACGTTTGAAACCAAAACGCTCAGCGTCGTCCGTGAAACGCGCGAGACACAGGTGGCGATTTCGGCGATCGAGCAGATCATTTTTCGAATTCTGCGCGACGGATTTTTGGGGCCCGACGGCAAACCTTACAACGCCCCCACGGGCAATGTCGTCGATGCCTCTGGCCTGGTGGTGCTTCCTGCAACGGGTGAGGTTCCCGGTATTCACACATGGGTCGATTTCACCGAACCGCAGGAAGACGGAACCGACGCGGGCCTCTCGTTGTATTCCGATTTGCGTCGGGCGTTGGATCGGCGAACATCGTTGGCTGTGGCGTCGGTGTTGCAAACGTCGCCCGACATTGATAAGCGACAGGTTCCCATTCTGTTCGGTCAATCGTTCATCGATCTCGATGAGGGGCAATACGCAACGGACATCGGCTACGATCAATTCGTTGATGCCACACCGCGCCCCGCCCGCATCCAGGATGCCGATGGCGACGGCATTCCCGATTCGTACAGCATTCTGCTGGATAGCAGCGTGCTACCGCCCGACATCAAAGCTGCGATCTCTGAGCGGCTTCGCGATCCCAATGCGATCAACGCCCGCGATCCCGACGCGCTGTGGCTCACGCTGAAAATCGTTCCGCACGGATCGATGGTCAACATCAATACGCACATTCCATATTGTGATGTGCTCAGCATTCCCGGAAACGAATATTACCCGGACATGCTCGTTGAAAACGCCCTGGGTTATTCCGACTTTGAATGGCAACTGCGTTTGACGAATGGCGACATCAGCGATTCATACCTGCCCGAATCGCAGGAGTGGGCGCTGCGAAGCCGCGGGTTGATGGTTCCCCGGTCCGTTCCGGGAACGCGGTTGTTCACCGAGTTGGCTGACCGTCTTTTGTATCCGCACTCGTCGCTCGCGCAGACCGCTGCCGCCAGTGCGTTTCTCGACAACACAAATCGACGATGGTGGCAGTACGACGAAGCCGCCCTTCCCACTTACAACAACAGCATTTGGCGGCAAATGCTCGATCCAATCGGGACAGCCACCTCCTCGCCATACGACCGCGTGCATCTCGTGACCACCATCAGCCACGACGACAATCTGATTCGTTCGGCGTCGGCTGGCGGCCTCGACATGATCGACGCCATCAGCACGAACGGTTTGTTCGTGTGGGGCAACTATCCCGACTATCTGCCCGTCGGTGATCAGCGCAAAGGGCGCTTAAAATTCTCGTTCCCATACTTCAGCAAGAACCAAGCCAACGGTGGCGGACTACCCGCCAACTCAAACGGGTTGGACGATCTGACTCCGGTGGAAAAGAACAACTTGGCGATGCTGGTTCAGGACGCGTTCATTCTCCAACTGCGCAACCACGCGGGTGTGGTCGACTTCGACACCAATGGAACAATCGACCTCCCGACAGACTTCCCAGCCGACCCGCTCAATGATGACAACCGACGCCTCTCGATCATCGCCGCATCATTGGCTGCGAACTTCATCGACTTTGTCGACAACGATCAAACAGTTGGCGACATCCCCGATGAGCCGACCAGACTGGCTGTCCGCGATTGGCGAACAGGCGCAATCATCGACCCCGACCTGAACGTCTATGGCCTCGAACGCCAGCCGTTCATCACGGAAGTGCTGATCGATGTGCCGGCTACTACCGGTACGTTCCCCGCCCCGCCGATGCTGGCTGCAGGTGCGAGCGTATTCGCGATCGAGCTTTATAATCCATACGACGTTCCGATTAACCTTTCCGTGTACAAGCTGGTGGATTTAGCTGACCCGGCAACGATCAATGTTGTCGATGGTGCCGGCAATGCCCTAACCCGATTCACCGGCACTATGCCACTGGGCGGAATCATGGCTCCCCGGAGTTTCGCGGTATTCCATGGCTATGGAAACGCAGCCGGTGCAGCCAGCGCAACGCAACTCGGTGATTTCGTCATCGACCGGCAGAGCATCATCGCGTTGCA
>JAADIU010000327.1 GCA_013151185.1 Planctomycetota bacterium | reverse complement strand
CAACGTAGGCCATGATCTCAATCTCCTGCGTACTCCACGAGCCCAATAAACCCAACCGCCTCGCATCGCTAAGGAATGTCTGTGATTGTTGCGAGTTCTGAGAAATCGACTAGGTCCACATCGCCATCGCTATCGAAGTCGAATGGATCGCAACCGGTCAGGAGGCCACCTTCTGGACCTACTAGACACGCGTAGAAACATGCGTAGTCTGCCAGGTCTATGTTTCCGTCATTGTTACAATCACCCGGGAGGAATGCGCCGGTCCCCACCGCCCAGAATCCACCTGCGAGTTCAAACATACCTCCGGCCATCGAGCCTGCGTCCGGCTGACCGATTGTTGAACGCAACTCGAATCCGTCACCAGAGCTGTCCATAGTTCCTCCACCATCAATCGTGTGCCACTCTATAGCAAATTCGGCAGTTACCGTCGTTGCCAATATACCAAAGAGCAGCGTCGTTATAGCCAGCCGCAAAAGTCGTTTGTTCAACATCGAGTATCTCCGTTTCAAGTCGCTGAGCGCCTCGGGGCGAAAACTCAGCATCAAGTCATTATCAAAGAGTAGTGATCGTGATCGACATCACGACCGAACCGATTGAACATCTAAATCGGTTCTACCCTCCGCCAAGAACTGCGTTTCCTCCGTGGGCTCGGAGTACGCCGGGCGACGCGTATACACCTGCTGTAGTAATGGCAGGATAGCTTCCTCCGCGTAGCCATATTGTATTGTCCGGAAAAAACACCATGACCAAAAGTGGCGAACCCGACGGGGCAAACATTGTCGCAGGGAGAGGGCCGAGAATACCTGTTCCCTCACAATAGCGCTTGTTCGCTCCGCCGCTACCATAAGCGTTGACCATGTCCTGAACATCCAGCGTACTTAGCTGACTGCGTTGCCCAATTTCGCTTTGGGCGTCCGCGTCAGTCGTAACAATGGTCCGACCGTTGTCTTCGCAGGTTCCGCCAGGACAAGAGCCGTCTCCACCTCCGAACTCGCATCCAAGAATACATGGACAGACGCCGATTAGATCGTCGCAGACAGTGAACTTACATTGCGAATAATGCATGATAGAGTCGTAATCATAACTGGTTGTTTGAGTAAACACTCCCGGATCTATGACGAAATTCAGAAACTTGTCTGGATTAATATTCTTGCAGTTGATCTGAACAAACGAATCGCGATCTGTTCTGGATTGTTCATGATGGAACCCCAATGCGTGACACTGTTCATGGGCAGCTATAAATATACCGGGGTTGTTCACATTCAACTCCTGTTCGCCGCCAATCATACCGACAAATGAGCTGTTTGAACCCGACGTTGGTATAAGCTTGACGTAGTTGACTTCATTCGTACGGTGGATAAATGTTACGTTCGCGCCGGAGTAGTTCCACTCATCCATCGCTTGCAAGTGTGTCGCTTTTTCCGACGCCGATATGCCGGAAAATACCACCGGAACAATTCCGCCGGGCCAAGCTCCTACCGCACCTCGGTCGACACGCACCAAAATGTCGTCCATTCGAATCACACCTGGCGGAAGTTCATCGGTACGCTGATCCATTGGGATTTCTGCATCCCGATCGTCAGGGATTCCGCTTGGGTCGACGGATTGTGTACCTTCGCGTGCAATGGAATCGATCTGTCGATCATTTGCAACTGTTTGAGCGCTGGACTCGGGTACGGCGACTATCGAAACCAACGCAGCCAAGGCCCATGATAAATGTCTTGCGTCTAGGTTTTTGATTCTTTGGGGTATCATTTCAAATCTCCTAATAATAGATTTGGCGAATTACTGAAGGCTGACCAGTACAAGAACCAATCCCTTACCGCTCTTCAGCGGAGTCATGGCCTTACCGATGACTGCCCCTCTTGCTCGATTGTGATCGGTCACTTTCATGGCATGGCCGGGTGTGCCTGAAGTGGTCAGCAGGTCCCCAGCCCGAACCGCTCCACCGGCATCTGCGTCGACATAGCAGTAGACTCGTCCGGTTAGAGCAACCGGTTGTGTTCCGTTGGCGATGGTCCCTTCCTGCCGCAGCAACATGCCAGGATTAACACCGCCCGCTCCGCTAATCACCCCTGCAACAGTTCGATCGTAGGCGTTGGTGCTCAATCGCAGTTTGCCAGGGTTTTGGGTATCGATCGCGACGACGCACCCCGGTCGAACGGAGTCGCTGTCTTGCAGATCGAACGGCTCGGCGATGTCCGCTCCACCGATGATCTCAAGGACTTGCGTGCGAATCCGACCGGCGACGTCCAATTTGCAAGTGGGCGCGGTTGTCCCGATGCCGACATTTCCGCCAGCAAAGCTTCCCGTTGGAAACCCTGTTTGGAGGATAATGTCACCGCGGGCGCCAGCGCCTTCCTCGTGGGTCTGGATGAACAAATTGCTGGCGCCATCGACGCCGATTGCCGCGTAGCGTGTGGGATCTGCGCCATTCTTGATCCTCATTTGCTCATTCTGACTTCCAACACCTTGAACAACCAACGGTGCGTCCGGTGAGTCTGTTCCGATACCAACATCGCCGCCATTGAGGTAGGAGATACCGGCACCACGAAGTCTTACTTGCACACCAAATGCATTTTGTAGTGTCATTTCTCCATTTCCTGCGATATCGACCGCCATGCCCGCTCGAACAAATTCGATGTCGTCATATACGAAGACCGCGCCGTTGTTTGGCTTCGTGCTGATATTGGGTACGACTCGAAAATTGAGTTTTCCGTTTGGCCCGTACGTTGCAAGTTGGCCAGGCGTGGTTGAGTTCGGACTATGAGCGCCAATTTCGCCGACGACGCTGAGTTTATCCGATGGCGAAGTGGTTCCGATTCCGACGTTACCGGTGTTGTCAAACATCATTCGAGTGGAAAGCAAAGTGTTATCGCGAATCAGCAGGTTTCCGGGACCTGCACCATTGGCATCACCGGTTGAGACCAACCCCCAACGGCGACCGTTCGGCGTGGTGTTTTCGATGTTGAGCCAAGTGCCCGAAGTGGAGCTACTTTCAAACATCGCCGTATTCGCGAGGGTGTCTCCGACAACATGCAAGTCTGCCGAAGGGGAAATCGTGCCCACGCCAACCCGACCATTCGACCGCAGCGTCAATACATCGGTGTCAGCCGTGCCCAAGACAATCGAATCGGTTTGCTCATTGACGATCTCTAGAACATTGGTACCGCTTCTGTAGCCAAGGCGGGCAACCGTCAAACCGCCATCCTGAGACAAGACGATCTTGGCATTGTCAGATTCGCCGGCGTTGTTGGTGTCCGCCTCGATTATTAGCTCAGTTGGGCCTAGGTTGGCAAGGTGCAAGGAACCGGCGGGGACTGTTGTACCTACACCGACACGATCACCCGCGTCGTTCACAAACAAACCGCGAGTCTGCGTTGCGTAAGGCGTAGCCGTCAGCGGTTGTCGTGGCGCAAGCGTCGTGAATGCACCGCCACCAGCCGGGCTACGCACGTCAATCTCCAACCATCGGGCGTTTCCGTCAAACACCGAACTTCCGAAATCAAGATCGACCGTGAACAAGCCATCGACGACATCGACTGCGTTCGTGGTAAGGCTCGAACCAACCATGACCCCGCCCGATTCGGCATCCCAGAGCGAAAACTCAAAGTCGGCCACATCATTCAAGGCGATGCCACCGGATTTCAGTTGGCCTTGATAAGTAAACTCGCTGCCCAATGGGGTTTGAGCAAACGTCAGCGTGGCAGTCAGGCAAGAAAGAATGGACATAAACCGAATGACATGTTTGCATTTCATTGTTTTACCCCTTGGCTAAGTTCTACCTCAGAGATCGCCCGGAACACCCCAGCCGATCATTGCCTCTCCATCCAGAAATCGAGAAGCAGGAGTGAAATGGTCGGAAATTTATTTTGGTGGGGTCGATCTGAAGTTTGGGGTGACCGCTCTTCAAAGATGAATCAACCGTAACCTGTGGCTCGGCAAGCTGTTAGGGTTGCAACATTTTCGAACAGTTCGAGAACGCGCGAACGCGCGGTATAATCTCGCGAGTCACTCTCAAGGTGCCTGTTCGGGGAATATCGTCAATGCAAGCATTCGATTCATCCGACGCCACAGCCATTCTCGCCGACCTATGCGCGGGAGATGGTGCCGCCGCAGACAAACTGCTTCCGTTGGTCTATGACGAACTGCGGGCCTTGGCGGGGCATCTCTTCAAACAAGAACAAGCTGCCCACACATTGCAGCCGACCGCGCTCGTCCACGAAGCCTATCTCAAGCTCATTCGCGCTGACCACTTGAAACTGAATGACCGTGCCCATTTCATCGCCGTGGCAGCCAAGGCGATGCGTCAGATTCTTACCGACTATGCGCGGTTGCGCCGTACGGACAAACGTGGTGGAGCGAAATGGCAGCGCGTGACCCTGGACGATGCGCTCGCGGAGTGGCAATCACAAAACGTGGATGTTCTTCATCTCAGTGAAGTGATCGATCAATTGGCGGAGCTTAGCCCCCGACAGGGACAAATCGTCGACTTGCGTGTCTTTGGCGGGTTGACCATTGAGGAGACCGCGCAAGTTCTGCAAGTAGGGCCGACCACCGTCAAATCCGATTGGCTGATCGCGAAGGCTTGGTTGAAACGTGCCTTGGCGGATCCATGCGCATCATGAATTCTTCGCGGCACGATGAAATTGGAACTCACTTCCTCAAGGCTCAGTCGCTCATTGGCGATGAGCGCCGTCACTACATCGAAGCAATTAGTGCGCGTGACCCAGCGTTGGCCCGCGAGGTTGAATCACTCCTAGCCGCCGACGAACAAGAACACGCGGTTTTCGACAAGACGGAAAACGTAGGTCTCGCCAGAGGTACGCGGCTGGTGTCGCAAGAGGACATGGTGGGAAAGCAACTCGGGCGGTATGTGGTGAAGCGCGTGATCGCCTCGGGTGGTATGGGCACGGTGTACGAGGCCATTCAGGAAAAACCACGGCGTACGGTTGCGCTGAAGATGATGAAGAGCGGCTTGGCGACGCCGGCAGCGCTAAGACGTTTTGAAATCGAAGCGCAAATCCTGGGGCAACTTCAACATCCGGGCATCGCTCAGGTGTTCGAGGCGAACGTGTATGACAACGACGCGGGTGGCATGCCCTACTTTGTGATGGAGTACATCCCCAACGCGCTCACGATCACCGAGTTTGCCCAACACAACCACCTCGACCTGCGGGGTCGGCTTGCTCTGTTCGCACCGGTCTGTGACGCGGTGCATCATGGTCATCAGAAGGGTGTGATCCATCGTGATTTGAAACCAGGAAACGTTTTGGTCGACGCGTCGGGGCAAACGAAAGTCATCGATTTTGGCGTCGCCCGGGCGACCGATCTGGACATTCAGATGACCACGATGCGCACCGACGTGGGACAGTTAATCGGGACACTCGCCTACATGAGTCCAGAACAAGTCGCCGGTGATGCACGCGCGATCGACACACGCTCCGACGTGTATGCGCTGGGCGTCGTCCTTTATGAATTGCTTGCGGGACGAATGCCGCAGAACTTGGATCGGCGATCGCTCGTTGATGCCGCTCGGATCATTCAGGAAACCGATCCGCCTCGGCTCGGTTCGGTCAACACCGCGTTTCGCGGTGATATCGATACGATCGTTGCGAAGGCGTTGGAGAAGGACAAGGAACGTCGATACCAGTCAGCCGCCGAATTCGCAGCCGACATTCGACGCTTTCTGAGCGACAACCCCATCATGGCGCGTCCCTCCAGCGCAGCGTACCAACTGCGAAAGTTTGCCAAGCGTAATCGGGGTCTGGTCGCCGGAGTTGTAACCGCCTTCCTCGCATTGTTGATCGGCGCGGTGACGGCCATCAATTATGCGATCGAGGCTGGGAAACAAGCGGAAGTGGCGACGATGGAAGCCCAGCGGGCGTCGCGGCGATTCGAGCAAGTTCGCGAATTGGCCCGCACCTTCATCTTTGATTTTCACGATCAAATCAAGGATCTACCCGGTTCGACGTCAACGCGCGAATTTCTCGTGAAGACGGGCCTGAAATATTTGGACGATTTATCCAAAGAAGCGACGGACCAGCCCGAACTCCTGCTGGAAATGTCCGACGCCTATGAGAGAATGGGCGACGTTCAGGGGCGTCCTAACTATCCGAATCTTGGTGACCTGAGCGGTGCGCTTGAGAGCTACCAAAAGAGCATCAAGATCCTGGAGGCATTGTGTCACGCGAACCCCGACGACCTTGATCTACACCGGCGGCTGGCTTTTTGCCACAACCGAATAAAGGAAGTCCAAACAGCAAGGGGCGACCTCTCGCAAGCCATCGCCCATGCTCATGCGTATCTGAATATCGTCGAACCTTTTTACCGCAAGGACCCCAACGACCTCCCGGTTCAAAAGCTCATGGCTTGGGGACACAATGGGTTGGGTAAGGCGTACAAGTTGCTCGGGCGTCTCGATGAAGCGCTCGTCGAGTTCAACAAGGGCATGGAACTGCGCGAGGCAATCGCCGCAAAATCGCCTGACGATAAGAGGTGGTATCGCGAACTATCGACGGGTCGTATTAAGATTGCCGAAATTTATTACCTCAAATGTGATTACGAATCGGCGATAGAATATTTTCGCCGCGCCCACGCTGATCGACTCGTATTCGCAGAAAACCAACCCAACAGCAGGCTGGCGCAGCGCGATCTGGCATTCATATATGGTAAGATTGGTGAAACGTTCATGGAAATGAACCAACTCGACGACGCGCTGGCAAATCTCGAGGCAAGCCAGGAAATCCGATTGCGGCTTGCAGAAGCCGACCCCAACAACGTCAGCGCGAAAAGCGACGTAGCCATCGGTAGCTATCGGCTCGGTGAAGTCCAACTCAAGGCTGGAAGACTTGATAAAGCCATGCTCCACCAGCAGGCATTTCTATCGAAATCGAAGGAACTGATGGCGGCAGATTCCGAGAACACAAACTACCGTAGTTTCGTCGCAGAGGCACACACACGCGTCGGTGATGTCCACCTCCAGAAAGGCGATTTCGGGGACGCGATCAATGAGTTTCAAAAGGGCCTAGTGATCATCGAATCCATCGCCGAAAATGACCCGCTCAACGTCAGCCACCAACAACAGTTGGCGAGTTGCCTCGAACGACTCTGCTCGGCGCAGCGCAATTCTGGAAGGGCTGACGAGGGGCTGGAGAATTGTCAGAAATGCCTTGCGATTCTTGAGAGCGTGTTGGAAAGGGAGATGAGTAACCCCCAATCGCTTTTTGCGGTGGCGGAGGCACACGAGCAGTTGGGAAGCACTTGGAATGCGATGGCCAACGATGTCGGCAGTTCCGCCGAGCAATCACGGACGTACCAAAAGCAGGCGTTGGCCCACTTCATGCGTGCCAGGAAACTGACCGAGCAACTACAGAAAGAGTCAGGCCCATTCCCAGGCACCAAGGAGCTACAAGATCGGTGCGACGCCGGTATCGCAACATGCAAGCATTCCATCGATTCCCCTCGTTAGGTGCTGATCAATACCCAGTCTCAGAATCGGTCGCCACTCGCACGGATGGTTGCGAGATCAGCGTCGACAACACCACACCTGGTGGCAATCGCTGTAGGCAATCGCGAATCGATCCACCTTCTTTGAAACTCCCAGCTTGGCGGTGCAACTCCTTGTCGCGGATAGATATAGGCTCTCTACCGTAAGGTTCATTCCGAGTCAGAATCGTGGCGACTGAACACGGTTAGAATTTTTGATCGATAGTGTTGTCGGTCTCGATACCGAGATCAAGCAGAAGATCCGAGCGGCTGTCGCCGGATCTTGATCATTGAATTCTCCAAAATCAAACCACCAGAATTCTGGCCTTGATAGCCCAGGGTTGTCGGCCCGTCTACGACTTCGGCGATCGCGCCGGAACCCCACACAAGCCAGAACCTGCCCGAGACTGGTCGCAGGACCAAGGACGAGGGGGTAAGCAGCGGCGAGGCGCGCACGCGGGCCAAGGGCGAAGAATCGCAGCTACGCGGCACGATCAACAACCTGCTCGACAACATTACGCCGATCAATCGCGACTTCGTGGACCAGCGTTTGAAGGAACTCACCGAAAGACGCCAAGCCCTCGAACTCCGCATCGAAGAACTCGACCGAATCATTGCGGGTTGGTCCGCAACGTTTCGTTCGCCAAAATGAGTGTGAAGAAACCACCGACACGCGCCATGTGGCACGACGACCGGGCGGGTTCGCGCATCTGCTCCCCCCGTCGAATCGCAAGACTGGACATCCGGTGCAGCGTTCGCGCCGCAGCGAGGCAACAACGTTTGCGGTCGTGCAATATCAATCGTTGCAGTCTAGCCATTGCGGCCATAGGATTCTGATTGAAATCGGATGGCATCATGACATCGCCCAGCGACAACCCTGGCAGTCAATCAGACTCGGAATCGGCGACAGTCGACGACAGGGGAATCTTGTACCTCTGCAACAACCTGATCACGCTGTTCGGTTTGCTGCTGATCGGTGCCGCAGTCTGCCTTCTCCTGACGTTCGCCCTCTTCACCGTTGTATCGCCCACGCACAACCCCTATGTGGATATCATCGGGTACATGGTGTTGCCGGGGATTTTGCTCACCGGATTGTTGATCTGCCCGATTGGCGTGTTGTGGACCAAATGGCGTCGCCGAGTGGGAAGTCGGAAGGTCGCGCTTTCGCTGCGGACGGCGGGGATTTTTCTTGGCATCTCTTTCTTCCTGGTGCTTCCAATCCTGGGTGTCACCGGATACCACGGTTACCACTACACCGAGTCGACGGATTTCTGTTCCAACGCGTGTCATGCCGTGATGGCACCGGAGGCCACAACGTACAAGTTCTCGCCACACGCGCGTGTGTCTTGTGCAGAATGCCACATCGGTTCCGGTGCCGTTCCCTTGGTCGAGGCAAAGCTGTCGGGTCTGCGTCAGGTGTACGGTGTGTTTACAAACTCGTTTGAGCGCCCCATTCCCCCGGCGATTACGTCGCTGCGGCCGGCTCGAGAGACATGCGAGGAATGTCATTGGCCGCAAAAATTCTTCGGCGATCAATTGAAGGAGAACGTCTACTTCTCTCAGAACGAACAGAACGCTCGATATGATATGCAGATGCTGCTCAAGACGGGCGGCGCCGATCCGTCTCTCGGAATGGCGGAGGGGATTCACCTGCACATGCTCCAGGAAATCGAGTTCGTCGCGATTGACGACCATCTCCAGGATATCCCCTGGGTCAGGTATGTGGATGAGTCGGGCAAGGAATTGATCTATCGATCCGATGCCCGCTCGGCGAGCGAACCACCGCCAACAGGTATTCGTCGAGAAATGGATTGCATGGATTGCCACAATCGCGGGGGCCATCGGTTTCGCTCACCACAGGAATCGACAGACATCCTCCTGCGCTCCGGTCAAATCGATGCCAGTTTGCCGTTTATCAAAAGGGAGGCTGTTTCGGCATTGGTGGGTTCCTACCCCACGGAGAGCGAAGCGCTCGCCGGAATCTCCAAGAGTATCCTGCGCTTCTATCAAGATGAACGTCCCAAAGTCTGGCAGGATCGCGAGGCGAGGGTTCGGGAAGCAATCGAAGCCGTTCAAGAAACATATCGCCAGAACTTTTTTCCTGAGATGAAGGTCGATTGGAAATCGTACCCAAGCAATGTCGGCCACTTGAATTCACCCGGATGCCTCCGCTGCCACGACGGCTTGCACATCAATCAACATGGCGACGCGATCAGTTCCGCTTGCGATACCTGCCACGTTTTCCTTTATAAGAATGGAAACACGCTCACGGAAGGCGAGTTCGATCATCCCATGAAAATTCATGAACGGTGGAGTGGGCTGGGGCCCCACAAGAACATGCGATGCGACCAATGCCATACCGGAGGATCGACATTGCTGTGCGCTGAATGCCACTCGACCGGCGAATGGTTGAACCTGCCGGGAGGAGGCGGGTTCAAGAAGACAGCACCCAAGACCTCCGATTGATCCAGCCGGTTCTTTCTGCGTTCCCACCCGTCCGAAACTTCGACGAATCCGCCACCGCTAAGATGGTACATTCTCTGACCCACGCCAAATGATTTCGCCGGCCATCGATTGGTGCGCCCCGGTCGCGCGCAAAAGCGGCGCCGCCCTTTGGAGACGACGCCGATTCGTAGGACCGCTGGCGAAACTGTTGTTGTGCCTATCCTTCGTCGGGAGGCAGAGGCGTCGGGGTATTGACCCCGCCTCGTTGCGGAACCAATGTTTCCATCGATCCTCCGAAGAAACCGCCGTCCTGCGTCGGTGCGAACTCGTCAGCGTCGGCAGCGGTGTGACAGTCCTGGCAGCTCAGGCCCTGCGTCATCAAACCGGTGGCACCGGCATGGCTCTGATCAACCGCCTCTCCGGTCGCGGGGTCGATGAATTCAAGGTCGACGTTTTCCCCACGCAGGAATTCGTAGCTGCTGATCCCCGGCAGGAACAGGTTCAATTCGTATTTGGGGAACCGGGTCGTGTCTGAAAAATCGGGGAGGATCGTGCAGCCCATGCCTTCCATGTTGCCGCAGCCCATGCCTTCGATCTTGACGGCTTGGATGTCGGCGTCCCCGCCATTGAGCGAAAGCGAGTGGGCAAACGATACATAGTGATCCCTCACGGTCACCTTACCAACGTGAACGGCGAAGGCGATGTTGTAAACCTTTCCGTCAGCCAACGCGGTGTCGTCGTCGTTGCCCGTATCCATGTCCCGCTGAATGTTGGAATTCCATCGACCGAACAGCGGATCGTTGTTTGAAGGCGTAAAGGTTGTGCCAGCCGCCGTAATATCACCGCGGCTGCCTTCGGTTTGACGCAGCCTTCGCCGGGGGATGGTGTCGCCTTCGCTGGGAACATACCCCATGGCGACGGCATCGGCATAGTCGATGCCCACGCCCGAAACGCCCAACCCTATCGCCGTATCGTCGATGATGTGCCGCATGGGATTGGTGAACAGTTCATCAAACGGGAACGCATACGCGCCGCCCGTGGTCGCAGGATCGAAGGCCCACGGCGGGTTTCCGTCGTCGTCGAAATTCCCGGTCTGCCAAGGACCGGTTCCACCGTCCCCGTGTCGCGAACCACCGTCGCCATCGCCCTCGTCACCAATGCGCTGCCCCACCCACTGGTCGTCTGATAGTCCAATCGGGTTTGCCCGGGCGAGTCTGTGGTGCCATAGGTCCAAGCGGCCAGGGACGTCGTCGGGCAGATACTTGTGGACCTCGCCGTCGTCATGGATCCACGTTGGCATGGCGCGGCTATTGTCGTGGCACGTCATCATGCAGCCGTATTGACCAAAACCTTCGACAGCATTCGGACCGCTCGGGTCGTCGAGCATGAACGTCATTCGGGATTCGTAGATCGTGGAGTTCTGGTTCGTCGCACCCCGCAATGCGTCGTTGTCGATCGTCGCCTGACCGTCACGCCGCACACCGCCTTCTTTCTGCCATGCACCGTCGGTGTATCGGAAGTAGTCATGCGTGTCACCGCGATCGCCCTCCCAACTTGTGTGGAAGAAAATCGTGTCATCGTTGTAAGCCACCTGCACGGTAAAGGGGAGCAACAATGATTTACCGGCATCGAGACCCAAGAGCGTCGGTGCATTACCGGGGTCTCCAGGATCACCGGGATCACCAGGGTCACCGGGATCGCCAGGATTATCGGGGGTTCCTGGGTCGCCGGGGTCACCGTTGCCCCCGTTGCCCGGAGGAGGTGTTACCACAGGCGTGGTACCAGGACATCCAGCCAGGAACAAGAAGACTGCGGAAAATGCGACCACCGTGGACAACGAGGAAATAATTCGTCGACTGAAAGCTGTGCGAGTCATAGCTCTTACTCCTTATGCCATGTCAGGTTCAAGTACTGCGCAATCCGGCGAGATTTCGCGATAAATTGCGCACCATCATTTGACGTCTGAAACGAAAAGCTTCGATTTGATTTCCGCTCTGCTCGAGCGGTGTGTGAAAGACTTTGGTGCGAATTGGGTTGAACGGAGTTCACATCATGCTCCCCAGCACGGGAATACCACCGGAGAAAGAACCCACGAAATTGGCCCGATCAGTATCAGGCCCAAATACCACTCCTGCATATCGCGTGCCAAGGCAAGGTATGAAGCCAATGTCGCGCAGTGTCACAGCAGGGACACGCGGGCGAACCAACCTCCGGGCCTGACACCGGAACATCTCGCACGTGGTGCGCGGTTTGGCGCGACGGGGGCAGCCAAAATCTGGAATCGAACGCGTGCCTCGAAAGTTTCAACCCGCAGCCCATCCTGTGAGGTCGAAAAAACCCGAGCATCCCGCCAATTCGAATGTTTCGATCATTCGTGGACTCGTATATGATGCGGGCACTTCGTAGCAAACAGACCATTCAGCGGAGAAACATCATGCACCGTTCCACGAAAATGTATCTTTGGGTTCTGCCAGCCGCGGCTCTCGGTTTGATCGGAGTGGCCTGTATTACATCTCCACCAATTGGTGGCGGTGGAGACGGCAATGGCGATGGTGGCGATGGCAGCAACGGCAATGGAGACAGCGGCACGAACGGGGTCGAACACGTTTTCAACAACACCACGGATCGAACCAACAGCGGTGCGTCGTGGCTTGGCTCTGGCGCCTGTCGGGCATGCCACCCCGAACAGGATGCGGAACAATCCATTCATGGTCACGCGTTCAAACTGAATCGGATCGAAGGCGAAGCCCCCGTGTTTCCGGCAGAGGGCGTTCGCGCGGGCGTTCCCAATCCGCCTGACGGGATTGATTGGTCGCAGGTTTCATACGTCATCGGTGGATATACGAAGAAGGCGCGCTTCATTGATCTCGACGGCTTCATTTACATCACGGGCACCAACGGGTTGGCGACACAGTGGAACCTTGACTTTCCACCGAATGGCACGGAGCCCGGTTTTGTCAATTATGAAACGGGTCGGACAACGCCCAAACCGTACGACTCCTCTTGTTTCGTGTGTCACACCACCGGACCGGAACCGCCCGACGAAGACAACCCCACATTCCAGGACAATCGTCCCGGTCTAGCCGGCACATGGCAGGAGGCAGGCATTCAATGCGAAGCCTGTCATGGACCGGGCTCGAACCATGTTCCCAACACATCTGCGCGGGACGCATTTGTGGACACCAGCGCTAGTTTCTGCGGGGAGTGCCACAACCGACCATTCGATTCCGACGGCAGTGTGATCCTCGCAGCCAACGGATTCATCAAACACCACGAACAATACCCCGAGTTGTTGGCCAGCGGTGGGCACGCCACCTTGGATTGTGTCACATGTCACGACCCGCACGTTTCGGTTCTTTATGATCGCGAAAACGCGATGCGACAGGAGTGCCTTGATTGCCATCCGGATCAGGGCATGGCTTTGCATCGTGGCAAGACATTCGTGCGGGGCAGCTATGTGGAAAGCCTGTCGTGCGAGTCGTGCCACATGACCTACGCCACGCGGAGTGGTAGCAATGCCACCGAAGCGGTCGTCGGTGAATTGGGACGCATGGGCGACACCCGGACACACATTTTCCGAATCAATACGAGCGAGTCGGACTACACCAGCTTCTTCAACGAAGACATGAGCGAAGTCGTGAAGGATTCCCAGGGACGGGCTGCGGTCACGGTGGACTTCGTCTGCCTTCGATGCCACAACGGCCTCGGAAGCGCGTTCGACTTGACGGTGCGGTCGGCATCTTCCATCGCCAACAACATCCACTCCGCCGGTCAGTAGTGGTTCGTTGCCGGCAGGATTAGCACACGAGACGGGGCGACCGAACGCGATGGCGAACCTCGGTCGCCCGTCTTTCTGTTTTGAGCGAACGCTGGCGGAGCGCGACCCACGGTTCCATGCGATCGAAACGATCAAACATGAATACCGCAAAGCAAATCGCAACCGCGTCTTGCATGTTCTTGCTGGGATGCGGACAGAGCGTTCCACAGTCAGTGCCAAATGGTGGCACCGGCGAAGATCCGGGTTACATTGGTTCAGCGACTTGCTTGTCCTGTCACTCGGGGCTGGCAGAGCCTCACGCGCTGCATGGGCACGCCAATGCGCTCTCGGTCATCGACGGAACCGCACCTCTCTTTCCCGAATCAGCCGTCATCGCCGACGTGCCCAATCCGCCAGCCGATTTTGAATGGACGGATATTGCGTGGGTCATTGGCGGATACACAAAGGCGGCGAACTTTGTTGATCGGGATGGCTTTCTGCTGACGGCAGAGGCGGAACAATCGCCCGTGCGATACAGCCTCGGGCATCCACCCACGGGAACACCCACCGGGTTTGACGTCACGGTTTCGGACGAAATCTCGGGAACGGAATTCGGTTTCGATTGTTTCCGCTGCCATACAACGGGGGCGGCTTCTGTGGAGTCGAACGGTGGCCTTCGACAGGGAAACCGTCCGGGCGTCGGTGGAACGTGGTCAGAATCCGGGGTGCAGTGCGAGGCGTGCCACGGTCCGGGGAGCCTTCACATTCCGAACCCCCCTGCCGGTAATGTAGCCGTCGATGGATCGGCGCGCGGGTGCGGAGCTTGCCACGCGCGAGACATTGGCATCGATGCAATCGAAGCCCTCGCCGGTTTCATCGCGCCGTATCAGCAGTCGGCAGAACTGCTGGCAGGTCCACATGCCGGGCTATCGTGTACGGTATGTCACGACCCGCACATTTCAGTGGTCAACGATCGCCAAGCCGCCCTCCGCAATCAGTGCATCACCTGCCATCCAGACGCAAACATGGCCCAACACGATGGGAAGATTTTCGTTCAGGGCGATTACGTCGAACGCATGAACTGCGAGAGTTGCCACATGCCGTTCGCGACCCGAAGCACCGTCTCGGCGACCGATGCGGTGACCGGCGGACTGGGCGGGCGAATCGGTGATGTGCGATCGCATGTTTTTTCCATTGACGTTTCCCCACGCGGGTTTGATGATTTACTCGACACAGATGGCACGCGGATCAACCTCGATGCAAACGGCAAGACTGCCGTCACGCTCGACTTCGTGTGTATGCGATGCCACAACGGCATAGGCCGCGCATTCGAGCTGACGATCGACTCCGCTTCGCAAGTGGCGCAGAAAATGCATGACTTTTAGATACCACTTACGGTGAACATTGAGAACGGCAAGCCAAAGGGCAAAGGGATACGTTTGCGATCGGTATCGACGGTGATCTTCTGCTCGTGCGGTTTGCTTTGGCTGGGGCAGCCAGGTGTCGCGATTGCAGCCGAGCCGCCCGCCGAAGAAACATCCGACGCCAGAAGTTCAAAACCCACGCCCCGCATTCGCCCCGGGTGGTTCCATCTGGACTTTGACGCGGCCTACCTGGAGCTTGAATCGGATTCGCAGTGGCGAACGGTTCAGTCATCGCGTTTTTCCGGTAG
This sequence comes from Planctomycetota bacterium, assembly GCA_013151185.1. Lineage (GTDB taxonomy): Bacteria > Planctomycetota > Phycisphaerae > UBA1845 > UBA1845 > UBA1845. Next base: position 14,419 of record JAADIU010000327.1, on the reverse strand, counting down.
CACCCGGGGCTTCAACCCATTTCGACGGGTCCCCCGCGATGCGAAACAGCGCAACCGCGATCTTCGATTCACCGAAAGCCTTGGCCTTAGTTTGCATGGCGACATCATCGATCCCAACCTGATCGATTGGTCGGCTAACTTTTCGTTCGGTTTGTTGCAGGGGGAGTTTCGCGAGCAAGTCGGCGGGCTTGATCGCCGAGATTCGGATTCGGGCATTCTGACCGAATTCGATCTTTCCATGAACATACTGAAATCCAAACCGATTTCGATGCACGCCTACGCCCGGCGTAGCGTTGATCGAATTGCCCGGCGGTTCTTGCCCAGTCTGCGCGAAAGACAGACCGAAACGGGCGTGTCTGTGTTGGCATTGACCGGTCCGGTGACGACGGAGATCGGGTTTGCACTCAACGATGTCGACCGAACGGGCAACGTGCGAATCGAAGACAACGAAGCCCTCACCAGTCAGCGGTTTTCGATCGATAGCAAGTGGCAAATTTCGGACAGGCACAGTCTTCGCCTTCAGTATGTGCATGAAAACCAGAAGAATCGCTTTCAAGGCAGCAATTTCAATTTCGATGTGATTCGCGATGAACTTCGCCTGGAGCACGAACTCGCGTTTGGTCCGGACAAGAAGCACCTTTGGGATACGTTCATCCGGGCCAACAGCGAAAGTGGCTCGCTGGCTCGAAATGAATTTGAGGCGTACACACGATTGGCGCTGCGACACACCGACAAGTTTCGCACGAGCGTTCGATACGGTTTCTTTCGCTACGATCAATTCGCCCTGCGCGTCGATCTTCACAAGTTCGATTTGGAAGCGCTGTTTCAACCGACAAAGAACCTGCGATTCACGATCGATGGATTCTATCTGAACGAAGCGGTGAAGGACGACGTCGAAACGGATCAATTCGGAGCGGGCTTCGATGCGTCTTACCGACGACCAAACGCGTTGGGAGAATTTACAGCCAACCTCTCACTGCAATTTGATCGGGCGACACTCTCGGGCGGTTCCGGGCGACGTATTGTGCGCGACGAGGCCCACGCGCTCGATGACGTTCGACCTGTCGTGCTTCGCGAAACACGGATCGATGCGCTCAGCCTTGTCGTGCATAACCTGGGGCGAACACGAATCTATGTGTCGGGAGTCGACTACATCACGGTGTTTGCCAATGGGCGGACTTTGATTCGTCGGATTCAAACAGGCCGCGTCGCACAAGGCGAGGTCGTCTACTGCGACTACAGCTACCGCACCCCCACCGACGCGCAGATCGACACCGTTCGCACCGATCTGTTGCTGGAGCATCCTTTCACAATGGGCCTGACGCCCTACTACTACTTTGAAAGTCGCGCACAAGATGCCAACGGAAGCGAAGGAATACCCGTGCTTCGGGATAACATGAATCGACAACGCCTTGGCGTTCGTTATGGAAAAAACCGTTGGAATGTCAGCGCAGAATTTGAGTTGTTTGATGATACCGTGGAACCCTACGATGCGTTTCACCTGACCGGGCGATGGAACATCATCCGCACCGCAGAGCATTCCTTCGATTTTTCCGGGGAGTATTCGGCGTATCGATTCAAGGGCGGTCTGGACAAGCGGCGGGTGGGTTGGCTGGACTTCAATCTCACCGATCGCTGGCAGCTCAATCCGTACACCGCGTTGAACACGACGGCAAGCTACCGCCGCGAAGATGACTCGATCGACGGGATCACCGATGGCATCGATCTGGAAGTGGCGCTGGCATATACGCGCAATTACCTTTCGATGGAACTCGTGATGGAGTATGACTTGCTGTCGATTGATCGAAACATGGACGAGGGACTGGGCGTATTCGTGCGAATTCGCCGCGACTTGGGACACTTGTTACCCAAACGCAGAGGTGTGCAATGAATCACTGTCGGGCGATATCGCTGTTGCACAGTCGACTGGGTTGCGTGTTGACGCTCCTATTGGTGGCGGGATGTTCGCAGCAGAAGATTGATCCACTCGCCCAGGGCGGATGGCGTGATGTTTGGCCCAAAGGACCCGACGCACCCAGGGTTCGATACCTCGGCGCGCTCACGGGTGCCGACGACTTCGGCGCGGTGCGGGCGAAGTCATTCCTCGGTGAGTTGATTCATGGCCCGACACCGCCCGCAAAGTTTGTAACACCGATGGGTGTCGCGGTGAATCGCAGCGGTTCCAAAGTTGCAGTTGCAGACTCCAACGACGGGAGTGTACATGTATTCGATCTGACGGCGAAGTCATACAAGCGAATCGATCGCTGGGCTGGCGACAATATGTTTGCTTCGCCCGTGGCGGTGGCGTGGGTTGGTGACGCGTTGTGGGTCGCAGACAGCAAACTCGGCGCGGTGGTCGTGATTCCCACGAACGGGCAGGGGCGATTGATTGGACAGGGACAACTGAAGCGCCCGTCCGGGATGGCATACAGTGCAGCAAATGGATTGTGCTACGTCGTGGATTCCGCCGGCCACAAGGTGATCGCCTTCGACCGCAGCGGGTCTGTCGCGCTGACGTTTGGTCATCACGGTGCGGGACCGGGGCAGTTCAACTTCCCCACGCACATCGCAATCGGACCGGACGACACACTGGTCGTTTCCGACTCGTTGAACTTCAGCGTCCAGCGTCTGTCGCTAAAAGGCGCGCCGTTGAGCGCGTTTGGCCGCAAGGGCGACGCGGCTGGCGACTTGGCACTGCCCAAAGGCATCGCAGTGGATCCGGATGGAAACATCTGGGTGGCAGACGCCCACTTTGAAAACGTGCAGGCCTTCAACGCGAGCGGTGAATTGTTGCTGAGCTTCGGAGAAGAGGGCAAAGGCGTGGGTGAGTTCTGGCTTCCGGCAGGCATGTTTATCGATATGCAGCGCAGACTTTGGGTGGCAGACAGTTACAATCGTCGCGTTCAGGTCTTTCAGTTATTGTGATGGGCAACTGTTGTGATGGGTTCTGTGATGATGAGGATCGTTCGCCAAGTTTCCATCGTGCTCGTACTCTTCGGATGCGCCGCGCGTGTGTGCGCGCAGAGGAGCGTCGTCGGTTCCCCGCACGATCTAAGCGTCAGCGGACCCGGAAACCTCCACGCCCTCCATGAAGAACAGGTGTGCATTTTCTGCCACGCGCCACACAATGCGACCGGGCAAAAACCGCTGTGGAACCGCAACATGCCACCGACCCACTATCGTATTTATCGAAGCAGCACCACCGACGCCCGCATCGATCAGCCCAGCGGTCCATCAAAAATGTGCCTGAGCTGCCATGACGGTGCGCTCGCGCTCGGACTGGTGGCCAGCAGGCCCGCGAACGAGCCCATCGTGATGAGTCGCCGCATGATGCCTCCCGGTCCCGCAGACTTGACGCAGGATTTGTCGGACGATCACCCGATCGGATTTCGTTTTGATCGGGCGCTCTTCAACCGCGACGGCCAACTGCGCAACCCGGACCTCTTAAGCAAGGAACTGCCCCTGGGAGCGCACAACGAAGTCCACTGCACAACCTGCCACGACCCGCACGACAACAGCCTCGGAGACTTTCTTCGCATTCCCGATCGGCGGTCAGCCCTCTGTTTGTCGTGCCATGATTTGCACGGATGGGAATCCTCAAGCCACGCGATCAGTCCGAAGTCAGTGAGCGCTCGCAGTGTCGATCCGCGCGAGAAGTTGCCATACCAAACCGTCGCGGACAACGCCTGCACAAGTTGCCATAAGATTCACTCGGCTGGCCAGCGCAACCGCTTGCTGCGCTTTCGCCGCGAGGAGGACAACTGCCTCAACTGCCACAACGGGAGCATCGCAGCAAAGAACATCGCCAGCGAGATGCGCAAACCCAGCGGTCATCCGGTGCATCGCTTCCTGGGCCGCCACGATCCAAACGAAGACCCGCGACTCGTGCAGAAGCATGTGGAATGTTCCGACTGCCACAACCCACACGCAAGCCGCTCGCAAATTGTCAACCGCGTCGACCGCCCCGGCATTGGGCAAATCAGCGACACCATGCGTTTTGTTTCCGGAGTGGACCGCGGCGGGCGGCCCATCGATTCCGCGCGGTTTGAATATGAGGTGTGCTTCAAGTGCCATGCAGACAACGCATCGCGCCAGCTTCGGCCTACAATCTCCAGGCAGGTCACCGAACTCAATACGCGACTTGAGTTTCAACCGAACAACCCTTCGTTCCATCCAGTGGTCGCGCCGCGCGGAAACAACGACGTCGTGAGCCTCACTTCGCCTTGGCGCGTCGGATCGGTCATGCGCTGCACCGACTGTCACAATTCCGACTCAGCCAGTCAAGGCTCGGTCGTGGGTGTGCGCGGACCCCACGGTTCGATTCATCGCCCGCTGCTGATCGACAACTATTCCACCGGCGGAATTCGTGACGGAAAGTCCGCGAGCCTACGCCTTATGTTATCGCTGCCATAGCCGTCAAAGCATCCTTAGCGACGAGAGCTTCCCCCTGCATGACCTGCACATTACCCGCGGGCGGTCGCCATGTTCCGCATGTCATGACGCCCATGGGATCAACCGCATGAGAGCAAGTAGCCGCAATCACAGCAATCTGATCAACTTCGACCGGTCGATTGTACGCGCGGCGAGCGGGGCATTGGGATCGCGAATCGAGTTTGAAGACCGGGGGCGCTACAGCGGAAGTTGCACGCTTGTGTGCCATGGTGTGACACACGTTCGATTTGAATATGGACGCTGAATCATGAAAGCAATCACGTTGACCCTGTTGGTATCGCTCGCGCTGTTCGCGTCCAACCGGAAAAATTCACCGCCCGAAACAACACCCAAACCCGAATCGGCGAAAAAAACCGATTCAAGCGCGACAGTCTACTCGCGCGGAATGGCAGGGAGTGTACACGACTTCTCGAAGCAAACGGGGCGTGCGGATGGCGGGTGCTCTGCCTGCCACATTCCCCATGTGCAACGCGTGCGCAAGCGACCCGATTCAAAAACAACCGACGCGGTCACGGCAGACAGCGAACCTGCGGTCGAGTTGTTTCGCATCCAAGGCCAGCGCCAAACGTTCGTGCCCGGACGCTACACACCCGGGCCGACCAGCTTGATTTGCCTGGGCTGCCACGACGGAACGGTGGCGTCGTCAACGATCGGTTCGTCGCACGCGATGCTGGCGGGTGTGCGTGAAGGATTTTCGGTTCCCGATGGGTTCGTCTGGCGGGATCATCCGATTGGTATTCCATATCCCAAGAACAACCGCGAGTATCATCCGGAATCGTTCGTGACCGCCAAGGGCAAGATCCGCATGCCGGAAGGGCGAATGGAATGTGTCTCCTGCCACGACCCGCACAACAGCGCAGGCGTCGACAAAATGTTGGTGATGTCCAATCGAAGAAGTGCATTGTGTTTGACGTGTCATATCAAGTGAAGATAGATGCCCATCGCAACTGCGCGCGTCGCGGACGACGCAAGACGTGCGCACTGATGCTCCTGGTCGCGCTAACCTGCGGTGGCTGTGCGACGGCCAACCGGTCCCCGAAGTGGTTTGAACCTGCGCATTTCCCGTCATCCGGTGCGCGCGTTCACTTGACGGTTTTGGGCGATCTTCAATCGTTGCTGCCGAACTTTGAACCCACAACGGGTCTTGAGGAGTTTTTGTACGGACCGGGGGATGCGGTCGCCCCCATACTTCGCAATCCGCAAGGCATGGCATTCGCCGATGGCCGTCTGCTCGTCTGCGATCAAGGACGAACGGACATCGTGTCGCTGGATTTACGAACGGGCAAGATTGGATCGTGGATAAAGCAATCCGACAAGCGGCCACGTTGCCCGGTGGATATTGCAGGGGATGATGCTGGCCGTGTATATGTTGCGGATACGACGTTGAAGGTGGTTCTTGTTTACGGCCCGATGGGTGATTACGTCGAACAGTTGAAACCGGATGGCGCGTTTCGGCCCGGGTCCGTCTTGGTCCATAACGAGATGTTGTACATCGGTGATCTCGCCAGCCAGGTGGTTCGTCGATGGCATCTTGTGGAGCGCCGATGGCTGTCACCGCTGACCGCAGCCGGTTCCGGTCCACGCATGGTTGCACCGACCGGACTATGCACAACGAACGATGGCACGCTGCTGATCGCCGATGCCGTCGCAGGCGTCGTATTCCGATTCTCAGCCGACAAAAAATGGCTACCACCGATCGGTGGACCGGGGCGCGGTGAAGGTCAGTTCGTGCGTCCCAAGCAGGTGTGTGTGACGAACGGCGGTCTGATTTGCGTGACGGATGCCGCAAGACAATCGGTGCAGATATTTGATCGGGATGGGCGATTCGTTGTCGAGTTGCACGAACGTTCTTCCAATTGGCGCGGGTGGACATTACCGATGGGGTTGACATCGCTCGGCAGTGCGGAGTGGGCTGACTTGACCCGCAATCCCAAACTGAGCGGCCTGTCGGTTCCGGATGATTTGTTGATCGTGTCCGATTCGCTCGGGTTGCCATCGCTGGTCGTTCTGGGTGTGTACAACGCGGGAGGCAACGATGCCAAGATTGGCGGATGAACAACTTCGCCTCTGCGAACCGGGAGCGACGCGAACTTTCCACAGCAACGGATGGTGTCGTCGGATCATGCGAGCGTTTGCTTTCAGCGCGATTGCCCTGCTGCCAACCGCATGGCTTCTGGCAGGCGATCAAAGCGAAAAGAAAGTAAGCAATCCCCATTGGTCACAAGACGGATGCGTTCAGTGTCACCCGGCAGGCAAGCCGCCCAAACCAATCGAACCGCGAGAGGGTACGCAACAGTGTTTGGCGTGCCACGACGGTAAGCACGCCCCCGCAGAAAAACACCCTGTCGGACGAACGATCACAACCGCCCGCACCCGCAAACCGAAAGGCTGGCCCGCGCCGGACAACGTGCTGGAGTGTTTGACCTGTCACGATGTTCGCAGCGCCTGCGATCGATCAAAATCCAGACCGGTTCGCAACTCAGCGTTCCTCCGCGGACCCGTCAGCGATGATCGCCTCGCATTCTGCGCGAGTTGCCACGTCGATACGGAAAAACACCTCAAACGCAACCCGCACCGAATGTTGAACAACGCGGGGCAGGTGAATCGCGAATCATGCCTGTACTGCCACGACTCGTCCGTCGAGCAGGATCGAAACGGCCGACGTCGCAATCGACCCGCATTGGTCTCCGACGAACGCAACGTCTGTCTCGGATGCCACACCCGCCACATTGACTACTTTGATCCCGGTCATGTCGGGGCGAAGAAAGATGGCTTCATGCCAAAACCCTCGGCTGCCCTACCGCTCTCCGCCAAAGGCGCGGTCACCTGTTCAACCTGTCACAATCCGCACCAAGCCGGGTTGTTCCCTTCCGATAGCGAACTGGCTCGCGGTGCGATTATTTTTCCCAGGACGTCTAACGAATTCCAATTGCGAGGTTACGGCAACAACATTTGCCGCGTGTGCCATGAACCATAAATTGCACAGATTAGGTTCCATCCTGCTAGTTCTGGCTTGCTGCTGCGCGCCTTCAACCGCGCGGGCGGCTGACCCGGAAAACTGCCTAATGTGTCACCGTTATCAGGGGTTGGGGCGAATCAGCGAGGACGGCCAGACGGTTCGTTTGTATCACGTCGATTCCACGCACTATGACAAAGGACTCGGACCGCACTCGCGCCTGAAGTGTACGGATTGCCATCCGCGCAACGAGGTCGCGGTAATCCCGCACAAAACAGCAAGCGCGGTGGATTGCACGAATGCCTGCCACCTGAGCTCGCCCAACAAACTCCCTCGGGTTTTCGCCCATGGAGGTATCGCGGAGATGCTGGAGAAGTCGGCGCACACTGCCGAGGTGCTTGACGAATGCAACGCACTCCTGGGTGAACCGCTACGCCCCGAACAGGCTCGGTGTTTACTATGTCATGACGAGCCCACGTTTTATCGCACGGATGGCCAGCTCTTAATCGAAGATATCTTTACCTCCCGGTGCGATGTCTGCCACGATGAACGCCTTCCCGAGAATACACCGTTCACGTTTCGCCACGTCATGGCGAGAAGCCGCCCCGCACGCACGCATGAACAACTCGCCCGCAGTTGCGCTCTGTGTCACAGCAATGAACGCATTCGCAACCGCTACGACATGCCCGACTCCATCGCCAGCTATCTAGCCAGCTTCCATGGCAAGGCCATGCTTCTCGGCAGCGAAAGAACGGCGGGCTGCCTGGACTGTCACGTCGGCGCAATGCAGAACATTCACCTGATGAAGCCGCACGACGACCCGATGTCCTCGACCCATGCAGGGCGATTGCCTGACACCTGCCGAAGCAGCGCATGTCATCCCGCGGCAGGCGCTTTGGTATCGGCTGCAGCGATGCACATGGAACTCACCCCAAGCCGGCAAACAGCCCTCGTCGAATCCGATGACACGAATGCGGGAACCATAGACCGAGACCGCTCATTTTTGTCCATCGAGTTCATCATCGCGGCCATGTTCGTCGTGCTGATCGCGTGTACGTTCGGCCCGTCTGCGGTGCTGCAGCTATTGGAATTGTTGCAATTGGCGCTGGGACGCCACAACGCCAGGCATCACGAGTACATGCGACTCGATCAGCAGATCAAGGCAACACCCGCGGGTTTGGCGATGCTATCCCGTTTCAGCGTACACCAACGCGTCCAGCACTGGTTGCTTGCGGTTTCATTCACGGCGCTCGTCGCGACGGGTTTCCCGATCAAGTTCGCCGGAACCGGTTGGGCGAGTTGGCTGATCGATGTCATGGGCGGTCTCGGAATCGCCCGCCGCATCCATCGCTACTCGGGACTAGTCCTGGTTGTCGGCGCTATCTATCACATGGCGTATGTGGGTTTATGCTTGTGGCGTGACAAACAGCGCCGCAAGGTGAGTTGGTTCAAGGCGATCATGTCGTTGCCGCTCGTGGTGAGTCCCGGTGATGTCAAGGAACTGCTGCATTTGCTGGGGTTCTTGCTGTTCATCCGGCGCACGCGGCCTGCGCCGAGACGGTTTGGACTCAAGGAAAAATTTGAATACTTCGGCGTCTTTTGGGGATGCACATTGCTCGGTGCGACCGGATTGCTCATGTGGGCAAATTCCTGGACGAGCCACTATGTGAGTGGTCGAATGCTCACCGTGGCATCATTGGTTCACACATTGGAGGCGTACTTGGCGATTCTCCATGTGGGCGTGTTCCACATGATCGGAGTGATCTTCGCGCCCCATGTGTTCCCATTGCACAAAGCCATGTTCACGGGTGAAACCCCTTCGGCAGAGATGGCCGACGCACACGCGGGAATGCTCATCGATGCCGCCGAAGCGCTCTCTATCGACAGGACCAAGGGGGGGTTCAAAATGACCGACGGTGGGCATCAACCGAAACAAAGCCGGCGGATCGCGAAGGAAATCGTGGTTCGGATCTATTCGCTGGGGCTGCTCGTCCTGGTGACATGGGTTTCATACATGGCGTTCGCGTACTTGTTTGCCTCGGTGTTCTCACCGAAACTCACGCCGGAGCGATTCATCAATCGTCCCCTTCGGATGGAAGTCGCATCGCTCACCGACGAGAACACCTCGATCGTGAACGATGCCGACATCACGGCTCCGCTGGATCATTTCCACGGACTCGGACGTGTGGCATTCACGCGACCGCAAAGCGGTTGCCTGACGAGCGGATGCCATTCACCGCTGCCCCACAGTCAGGACAAAGCCACACGGGCGCTGGCTAATTTTCATGTCGCCTTTTTGGACTGCGCCATGTGCCATCACGAGTCACTGACGGCGAAGACAAAGATAGGCTGGCTGGATCCCGCCACCGGTGACGCCCAGACTACTCCAGCATTGCTCCGCTTGATCGCGTTGTTTGAGAAATCCGCGAGCCCCGAAGGCAATGATGGGATCAACGCGCTCGTCAAAAAAGCACTCGAAGTTGCACCGACAAACGCCTTGCTCGAACATCTTCTTCTCGAGATGGAGACGTCGACTCCGGACAGCCCCGTTCAGCGACACGCCCTCGAGCAACTTCGCGCGGCGCTACCCAACGTTGCGCGCGGTGCCTACGGCGTCGTTATCGGACCGCTGGGCGACGATGGGTTCGATCAAGACGCGATGCAAACTTCGACGCAACAATACTTCATAACAGCAGGGAACGGACCCCGGCGCAAGCTTCTACTCGATCAGACCCACAAACAGGTGATGGCAAAACCCAAAGCATGCCAGCAATGTCACGATTTTGAACCTGCGCGGATCGATTATACAGCACTGGGATATCCGCCCAGCCGAGCGAGTCAGCTTCGAAACCTCGCAATCGCCAACATGGTCCAACGGATTCGCGAAGGAAAACCGTTTCATCTGCCCCAGATTCTGGAGACGCCACCCGATGACTAGACGGGCCTTCATTTCAGTTATTTTCGTGGTCGTGTCATCTGCTGCGGTCCGAGGCGCTGCGATCCCAGAGAGCAAGCGCCTTGAGTCGCGCATCCTTCTGACCATCAGCGCCCCCGCCGACAACACGATGAAATTGCCGACCGACGTCGCGGTCGATCAGCAAGGCCGCGTGTGCGTCGCCGACGGTGTGAACGACCGTGTGGTTTGTTTTGCACCGGATGGACAATTCGATCGATCATTTTCCCATATCGGAAATGAGCCGTTGAGCAATCCGATTGCATTAACGTTTGACGCCTCCGGTCAATTGTGGATTGCAGACAACGGGAATCATCGCATCGTCGTCGCGTCACCCCTGGGCAAACTCATCGAAGTCATTGCATTGCCCGACGACAACACTGGGAAACGAGCAGACCCGACCGGGATCGCCCTCGGTCCAAAAGGTGCGCGGACGTACATCGTTGACAACGACCACCACCGACTTCTGATCCGAGACAACACCAGCGGAGCGTTCACCACATTGGGCGAAAAAGGACGCAGCCTCAGTCAGTTCGAGTGGCCGTTCATGGTCGATGTCGGCTCCAATGGAACGGTGCGCATCTCGGAGACGATCGGCGCGCGCGTGCAATGCCTCGACGCTCAGAACCGTTGGACGCAATCCATCTCGGGTTGGGGCGTCGAATTGGGAAAGCTCTATCGTCCCAAAGGAATCGCGATCGATGCGAAAGGCCGAATCTTCGTGAGCGACTCAACTCTCGGTGTCGTTCAGGTATTTGGCCCTTTCGGAAAAACGATCGGCGTACTCACTGATGAGACCGGGCAAATCTTGCGGTTTGAACATCCGATGGGCATCTGCTTCGATTCGAGAGGAAGGCTCCTGGTCGTAGAAACCAGGAAGAATCGTGTCGCGGTCGTTGAAATCGGTGCGGATGGCCGGGGACGGCCATGAATTGGACCGCAACGCAGTTGGTGGTGTTCAGTTTCGCAGCCGCTGTGTCTGCGCAGACGAGTTCGCGTCGGACCGACAGCACGCGTGAATGCGCTACATGCCATCTGGAATGGTTCGAGTCCTTTCGAGATCCGCAGGCGATCTTGCTAATCGAAGCACCACGGAAGCCAGCAGTCGCTCTCGAGGAAACGTGCCTCGGTTGCCATGATGGTTCAGTCGGCGACTCGCGGCGCAGGGTGTGGTTGGAACACGGCCACCGGATCGGAACGATGCCGCCCGACACGATGACGGTTCCCGAATCGCTACCCTTGGTCGATGGCGCGATCGATTGCAGGACCTGCCATACCGCACATGGAGGCGGAGAAGAAACCCCAGCCACGACGGTCTTCACGCGCGTGCCCAATGAGCGCAGCGAACTCTGCATGATGTGCCACACGCCGGACCACGGTAACGATCAGCATCCACTGAAGATTTTCGATGTCGCTCTGCCCGATCAAGCCAAGTTGGAGTGGGCTCACTACGGACCGGACAACAACGAAGTCATCTGTCAAAGCTGCCACACCCCGCACGGCGCTGCGGGGGCGAGTTTACTTGTCGAGGCACCGGGCAGCGACATTTTATGTGTGAGTTGCCACACGGTGTTGACCCCGAACATTTGGCAAGATGGCCCAGCCCGCAAGCATCCCCGCGATGCTCCTCTCGGTGCCGTTCAAAAACAGGCGGTCGAGGCGTGGTCTGCACATGCGGGACTTGGCGAAACGTTGGCGTGCCTTTCATGTCACCGAATGCACGACAGCCCCGCGAAAGTAAATCTTCTGAATGAGACGCTGTCGGGCAGCGCCATTTGCCTTGCATGTCATCCCGATCAGGGACGCCTGCTCGAAACAAAACACGACCTTCGCAGCAGTGCGGCATCGGAACTCAACATGCGCGGGTTAACCGCAACGCAGAGCGGTCCGTGCGGTGCCTGCCACAGTGTGCATCACGACTCCCGCAAAATGACTCCCACAGTGCATGACCCCGCCAGCCAATGCGTAACATGCCACCGTGTTGGCGAGTGCGCGGAGGACGCTGGTGGGTTGGATTACAAACACCCATCACATATTGGCAACGTGCATCCGACCCTGGAAAACATGCGTCTGTTCGATTCGCCCGGTGATGACAATTCCGCATCTACGACGTGCCTGACCTGTCACGATCCCCACACAACCGCACACGCAAAATTCCTCCGCGCCACACCCGATGAAATCTGCGCGTCCTGCCATAAGGCGCAGGCCGATTCGCTTGTGGGCGGGCACGATTTTGTGGGCAACAAGAAACTGCGCAACGCATCGGGACGCACTGCCGCCGAAACGGGCAAGTGTGGGTTCTGTCACGGAATTCACCAAGGAAGCGGACCCGCCATCTGGGCGGCAACTACGACTCCACCGACCACTCCGGATGACTACTGCCTCGTCTGCCATCAAAACAATGGCATGGCAAAAAACCAAATAGCCGACACGCTGCACCACCCTACCGGCACCGCGCGCACGACGATCTCTTCGGATACCGTCAGCCCCCTACCGCTCTTTGCGAATACCTGCCAGCGCGATGCGAATGGATCGATGTCGTGCGCCAGTTGCCACGATCCGCACGCCAACGCAACCGTTTCACCTGCCCTCTTGCGGATCGAACCGGGGGAAAGTTCCACGTCGCTGTGCATCACCTGTCACCCGGAGGCCGGCGCGATCCAATCCAGCTTGCACGGGGAAGCTGCCATGCGAGCCTTTCACGGTAACAAAGCAATCGCACAAACACCGTCAACCTGTGGACCATGTCACGCGGTTCACGCCAAGAACAGCGTAGACGGAATGTGGGCTGGACCGATGGATCGCGGTGCGAAGTTGGAGGCATCCAACCGTTGTCTTGGTTGCCATGGCCCATCAGGCACAGCCACGCGCGTTCCACCTCTGGCACATCCCGCAGTTTCGATGCGTAATGTGAACCCGGCAGGATCTCGCGGCTGGATGCCCCTTGCCCGCAACGGTACGAGCCCCACGAGGCAAATCGATTGCATGACCTGCCATATCCCCCATGGCCAACACCTCGAAGACAAACTATCGAACAACGCTCCCACATCCCTCGTCGAACTGGGGTCGCGAAAATCATTGCTTCGACCATACGTCGCACCAAACCTATGTAGTTCGTGCCACGGGTTTGAAGGCATCTACCGCTTCCTCAATTTTCACCACGCACAGACTGCCAAGAACCTGCCCTGACATCCTCTACGAAACACAGAATCGGTCCGCGGGATTGTAGATTTTCGAGTGAGGGTGACAGGTCACTCTGTGCTGCCTCAGTCGGAATTGGCGGCAAGTCCCACAGGATGACGGCATCGACCGTCGCTCGGTATGCTGTTCTGCGTGTCAAGGATGGCGGTCATGTCGGTGGGAGTACGGACAGCACCAACGACGTGATGAGCCGCAAGGCCCAGCAGCGGCGCGGCTTCAAGGTTTCGGACCGCGATTGGGATAACTCCGATGCGTACAATTGCATGACTGATCCCACCGCGCCGGTGTGGCGACAATCACTGCGTGGGGATGCCCGCACGGGAATTCCCGATCAAGTTGCATTCCGGATTGACTGGTCGACGTTCCTACGGACCCAGTCTTCGCGTACCCGCACCGCGCTGGCGATGCTCGCGGCAGGCCATTCTCAAACCAAGGTTGCCAATCGACCCGGAGCAACTCCACCAGCGGTTTGCCAAAGACTCAAACGCGCCGAGCGCGAAGGGTTGGGCTTGCAGCAGTGCGACACAGCCGCACACGCGTACAGGATGACCTTGTCAAAGACGTCGAGGGTGCCCTGCAATCGTTGAAGAAAGAATCGCAGCAATTGCAGCGACGACTCACCGATGAACGCAGAAAGGCACCGATCGCACCGGCCAATCCAGAGGATGAGATTCAAGCCGCCCTGGCGCTACTGGATCAACTGGAGACGGTTGCATCTGATCTACCGGCAAGACGCGAATTCGCAGTGCTCTTGCGCAAGCTGAACTTGTGGCTCGGACTCGAGTTCGTCGAAAGCGTCAAGGGCAAGAAACGACGTGTTCAAAAGCTCGTCGGCGGCGTGATTACTTTTGATGAAA
>JAADIU010000074.1 GCA_013151185.1 Planctomycetota bacterium | reverse complement strand
AGTCCAGACGATGTCTTCGCCCACCATCCGCGAGATTGGCAGAGTAACCATTATGTCTACCCGGTGATTTCGCGCCGAAGCAAGGGCTTGAGCGTCGGCGTGAATCTCAATCCCGATCGCGCTTGCAACTTCGACTGCATCTATTGCCAAGTCGATCGCACGCTGCCGGTCACAGTCCGCGAAGTCGATCTGGGTCGTCTTCGAGATGAAGTTTTTTTTCAAATGTTGCAGTGGGCGGTGGACGGCTCGATTTTTGAGCACACGGGTTTCGGCCATGTGTCGCAGGAGCTTCGTCGGTTAAACGATGTCGCCTTTTCGGGTGACGGCGAGCCGACAACGTGTCCACATTTTTGCGAAGCTGTGCGGTTGGTCGTTGACGGATTGCAGCAATTCGATCTGCCCGATGCCAAAATCGTGTTGATCACCGATGCGTGCTACCTCACCCGTGAACCGGTTCAGCGCGGACTGAAATTGATGGACGCATCCAACGGCGAAATTTGGGCGAAGCTCGATGCCGGCACCGAAGCGTATTATCAAAAAGTGAATCGACCCAACTACCCTTTGAGTCACGTCATCGAGAATATCATAGAAGCCGCTTCTGAACGACCGATCTGCATTCAATCGCTCTTCATGCGCATCGATGGGGAAGGGCCGAAAGGCGCAGAGATCGATGCCTATTGCGAACAGTTGAATTACATTTGTGCTTCGGGTGGGCAGATCAAAGAAGTGCAGGTGTATTCCGTTTCGCGCGCGACGGCTGAGGCGAACGTGGCCGCTCTGTCGGAACACGAAAAGACTGAGATCGTAGAACAGGTCAAAAGCAAAACAGGCTTGACTGCGGTGGGATATTGACGGGGTAGGGAGTGCAGCAGTGGAGGTGCGGAGCGCGGGGCAGGCACACGTTTGCCCACGCGATGGTTTTCGGATGGGCGACTATCATTTCCGACGCATCAGACCCTCAAAGACACAGCCTCCTGCGTGTCGATGATGATCTCGTCGATTGGCGTAATGACTTGAATCATCAAACAATGTTCCTCATGCTGGAATCTGATCAATGAACATCTGGATCAGGTCCGCCACCCACCGAAATGCACTAAAAAACTCCACGAACATAACTGCCTCCTCATCAAAGAAATGAAATGGGACAGGATAAACGTGTGGTCGTCTGTGCTGTGATCCCCTTGTGGAAGCGTGCCACTTTGACTATCCAATACACATTCGATATCGTCGAGGCACGGTAAGTGCTTTAAGGCGGCTGTTGCGGCGTGCGTTTGGTGCGTGCACTGCGAACCGCGCGGTCGCGAGATCGACCGATTGGGGCCGAAAAACAAAGGCTTATCGGCTGAGTGTATTTGTTCGATCTGAATTGACAGTGACACCGTAGACCTGAATTGATCCTGGATTAAAACATTGAAGCCATTTGTGAAGCTACAAAACCCGTCGGGTTATCGGGCATGTGATTGGGATTTGGGCAAGGATGCGGTTGCTCGCGCGGCTTGGATTGATATCTTTGCGAATCACACCGAGTCGCTATTGAAGTACGCACGCGAGAGTTTTTCTCCGCCCACCGATGCGCAATTCGATTCATATCGGCGAACCTATCTCGAATTGCTCGACCGCGTCCGAAACGCGCCGGAAGACTTCGCGCCGCTGACGATTTACAAACTATGCGAACAACGGGCCGAGATGATGCGCGAGCACGGAATCGGCGATCCGTATGACAAAATCAAAGCCGACGAAAACGACGCAGCGCTGAAGATACTGCCTTCCGTTCTTGCGTGCGTTGACGATTGCCCTGTGCCTGAGCTTGTCGAAATGTTGATTCGGGGTGTGCTGGCTGGCAACAAATTTGATCTCGGTGCCCAAGCCACGATGGACGAGCACGCCAGCGGTGGAATCGATTTTCGCGCCACCCTCGATGGCCTTCCTTCGCGGCCTTGGTTTGTGGACGATGTGGATCGAATTGCGGAATTGCTCGCGTCAGACTCAATGGCCTACAAGAAGGCGATCTACTTCGTAGACAACGCGGGGGGTGATGCGATTTTGGGAGGGATTCCCCTGACCCGGCACCTGCTTAATGGCGGCTGCGATGTGGTGCTTGCCGCCAACAAGGAGCCCGCCCTCAACGACATTCTGGTCGATGAGCTTTCGGCTTGCCTGACCATGATCGCTGCGCTTGACTGTTGCATTCGCGAGGCGCTGGAGAACGGGCGGCTTACTGTGGTGGACAGCGGATGCGATTGTCCGCTGATCGACTTGTCGGATGTCACTGCGGAATGCAACGATGCTGCAACGGACTGCGACCTCTTGATTCTGGAGGGCATGGGGCGGGCGATCGAGACGAACATCGATACAGCGTTTACCTGCGACACCATCCACTTGGCGATGATCAAGAATCCGCACGTCGCCAAATACATCGGCTGCCAGATGTTCGACCTCGTTGCGTCGTTCACACCATCCGGACAGACGCCTTCAGTCCGGGGCGGCAGGCGTTAGGAAAGCGACCGTCAAAACGCCAGCTAGGATCAACGCGACACCGACCCATTGCCCGGCAGACAGGCGTTCATTGAGGCTTGGCAGGAAAAAAGCGGATACCGATATGATCGCATATCCACCCCCGACCATGATCGGATAGGCCACGCTGATTTGAAGCGTCTTGGATTGCAGGGCGTACATATACAAAAACACGTTGCAGCCAAAGCAGATCAACCCGATCAGAAGCACAGGCGAGCCCAGAACAGCTTTGATCGCCCCGACCGGCCCACCGTTTGTCAGCCCGCCTCCCTGCGTACCGATTTTCATCGACAGGTTGGCAATCGCGTTGAGCACCAGCGCTCCGCACAGCGCAATGATGAATTTCATGTTTGACTCCGCGTTTCCTGCGTGGGGCAACTTCCTGAAACGGAGGACCTTCCGCTCGAATTTTGACAATCTAATCGCCGATGCGTCAAATGAAAACCCTTGAATAGCCACAGTTGCCCGGAGTTGTCTTGAATGAGAACCCACATCCTGGGAATAGAAAGCTCCTGCGACGAGACTGCCGCTTCCGTCGTCGTGGATGGTGATGACGTACGCAGCAATGTGGTGGCTTCGCAGGTCGATCTGCACCGTCGTTATGGCGGAGTGGTTCCGGAAATCGCATCCCGCGCCCACATCGAGTGCATCCACAACGTCATCCGGATGGGCCTGCAAGAAGCCGACTGCACACCCGACGACATCGACGCGATCGCGGTCACACATCGGCCCGGATTGGTCGGCTCGCTTCTCATCGGTGCAACTGCCGCGAAGACGCTCAGTTGGGCTTGGCAAAAACCACTCGTCGCGGTGAATCATGTGGACGCCCACGCGGTCAGCGCTTCGATCGGTGTCGATCCGTTGCCATTCCCTGCCGTCGCGCTCGTTGTCTCGGGCGGGCACACATCGCTCTATTCGGTGGGCGGATTCGATTCGATCACCCTGTTGGGTTCAACCATCGACGACGCTGCGGGTGAAGCCTTCGACAAGGTCGCGACGATGCTCGGGCTAGGATACCCCGGTGGTCCGGTGATCGATCGGTTGTCGCCAAAGGGGAATCCGAAGGCGCACGCATTTCCCCGAACCCTGCTCGCGCGCGATTCGCTGGATTTTTCGTTTTCGGGGATCAAGACGGCTGTCCGGTATAAGATCCACGGAACCGGGCGAACGACAGGTGGGCTCGAAAAGCTTTCCGAGTCCGCAGTGACTGACATCGCCGCGTCGTTTCAGCAAGCGGTGGTCGATGTGCTGGTAAAGAAAACCATGCGGGCTGTTGCGCAAACCGGCGCGTCGAATGTGTTGCTGGGTGGCGGGGTTGCAGCAAATCGACAGCTTCGCGAGGCGCTGGCGTCGGAGTGTGCGGATCGAAGGCTCACCTGCCACGCACCGAAGATGGCGTACTGCGTCGACAACGCAGCGATGATCGCTTCACTGGGGTTTCATCTGTTCAAGAACGGGCAGACCGCGTCACTCGACCTCGACGTGTCTTCGAGATGATTTCCGCGGGTCCAGGTCGGCATTCATGTAGGGTGCGTCCCGGACGCACCGAATTGTGCCATCGAGATGACTTCCGCAGATCCCGGTCCGGTGGGCATGTTGAACCAAGCGCGCTCGCCCCATACACTTTCGATATGAATAC
>JAADIU010000307.1 GCA_013151185.1 Planctomycetota bacterium | reverse complement strand
AAAGCGAGTTGGGGTCGGGGCGGCAGTTCGCTTGACGCGACCAGGGGGATGGGCGATGATCGCGCCTCCGGGAGGCACGTTGCCCCCGCGAACAGGACAGCAATTAAAGAGATATTGAGAAAAAGATTTTGGAGGTCTCCAGCGATGGCAGAGCGTGCAGGTGCAGTCACATTTAAGGGAAGTCCCATGACACTGGTTGGTGATGAGCTCAAAGTCGGTGCAGCGTTGCCTTCTTTCACGCTGACCGGGCAGGATATGGGCGACATCACCAACGCGGATTATGCCGGAAAGGTGTTGGTGCTTTCGGTCGTGCCCAGTCTCGACACACCGGTCTGTGCAATCCAAACCAAGGCCTTCCATCAGAAAGCGGCCGATCTTTCAAACGACCTTGGCCTTTTGACGGTGAGTCTCGACCTGCCCTTCGCGGCGAAACGATTCTGTGCGGCAGAGGGAATCGAATCCGCAAAGACCGGCAGCGCGTATAAGCACCATTGTTTCGGCGAGACGTTTGGCGTGATGATCAAGGAATTGGGATTGTTCTGCCGCGCGGTGTTCGTCGTCGGCAAAGATGGCAAGATCACCCACGCGCAGTATGTGGGCGAAGTCGCAGAAGAGCCAAACTACGACACCGTCATGGAAGCCGCGAAGGCTGCGCTGAACTAACCAGCTAAGTGGTGCGGCGACTCGCACACGCACCGATCAATCTGAAATCTCGCCCCGTGCTGAAAGCCACCTCAGCGCGGGGCCGTTTCTTGGTTTGATTTCCAGAATGCGTCGGAAGTACGCGGCGGCTTCCTTTCGTTTGCCCTGCGCTTCTCGAATTCGTCCCAACCGATCCAGCGCATTGATCACACCCCTCCCCTTGGCGTCCATTTTGGTTTCGAGTTCGAGCGCTTTTTCATATTGTGTTGCAGCTTCGTCCCATTTGCGGAGACGCATCTGGGCTGTACCCAGTGCGCGGTGGTACTTCGGGTGCGAAACCTGACCGGCGGACGTTCGCAGTTGGATGCACTTGCGAAGAACGAGAACTGCTTCGTCAAAGCGGCTTGCATCGTTCAGCGTGCTTCCCAGCGCAAAGTAGAGGCCGGGCATACGCGGGCGCATCGCGACGGCCTTTCGCTGGGTTGCAATGATATCATCGTACTCTGACGGTGAAGCATCGTCAGGCAGATTCTCTTTCAACGCGAGGGACATGTTCACCACGAGTTCTGCATTATCGGGATCGAGGGCGAACGATATTCTGTAATGCTCGATCGCCGTGTCCACGTTGCCCCGCTGTTTTTCGAGCAAGCCCAGGTTCATCTGCGCGAGGGCGCATTCGGGTTCGACGGATACCGCGTGGGACCACAACGCGTATGAGTTGTGCCACTTTTTGCTTTGTTCCCACGTCAGCATTCCAAGCGTACCAAACAGAACGAGGGCAACAGCGCCGAAACGCAGCGCAGCCCACTCCGGTTCGGATGCGTTTTGAATACGGCGAATCATCCACACGCAACCCACGCCCAGAAGAATAGCCCAAGGAATGCAGCCAAGGTAAGCGTACTTGTCGGCGACCAGTTGCGGACCACTCTGTGCGATACCCAGAATCGGACTGAGCACGCCCGCGTAGCAAACCGCGAGTACGATCAATCCGGGCAGCTTCTTTCGAGCCAGTAATAGCGCCACCACCACCGCGATCACCACAATCGCAGCCAGCACATACCGCAGCGCGAACGGGCTATTGTTTAGCGGTAACGGAACGAGCGGGGTGAGGTTGATGGGTACCAGCGTCTTGTACGAATACCAGAACAGCCCGTAGAACATTTGGGCGATTCGATCTGCGATACCCCACTCCGCGAGCGTCTTCATCGTGTGGCGCTGATTGGCTTGTGCTGCGCGTGCAAACAATGCGAAGATGAGCGCGAGAGCGAAGAAGGGAATCTTCTCGACCAACACCGGGACGAACCTGCGGCCCGACCATCCCGCGCGCCCACCGATTCGCCGCAAAGGATACATGTCCAACACGAGCAGGACTGCCGGCAGCGTAATTCCCCACGCCTTTGAAAAGAGAGAGAGCGCAAACAGGCTCAGCGAGACGACGTAGAGCGCGATCTTCCTGATATCCCAACGCTCGACCAGAATAAACTTGAGGTAGAATAGCAGGCAGGGAATCAAGAACATCGCAGAGAGTACGTCGCGCCGCTCGGTGACCCACACCGCGTTCTCGACGCGCAGCGGATGGCAGCCAAAAAAGAGAGCGGCGAGAGCGGCTGCTATAGGTATTGCCCAGTCGGTTCCAACGGGCGCAGTTCGTATTGACAGCCTGAGAATGAACCGAGCCAGAAAATAGAACGCAACGACCGCTGCGATATGAATCAGCAGGTTCGTCAAATGGAACACCATCGGGTCGAGGCCGCGCACATACCGCGATTGTGCGTCGCTATTCAAATTCGGATAGCGGTCGCGGCTTATCGCGTGGTCGTACGCGTACGAAATCCATGTCAGCGGATGGTAGTGGCCCATCTTATACTTGGAGAACATCCATTGCAGTTGTTCATAATTCAAACCGCGGATGTGGGGATTGTCGACGATGACTTTGTCGTCGTCCCAGTTGGTGAACCCGGCATCTATCGCGGGAAGAAACACAATGAATGTGCAGAGCGCCACCAAAACAGGTAAGGCTATTCTCAACCACAGGGGTGCGGGGGCGACGTTGTCCCAATGCGATAGATCGATCAGGGATGGACGGAGCGTCTCCGCACGTTTGCCGCGCGGGCTCCTGCGTTTTCGAGATCGGGGTGATTGTTTTGCCATCGTGCAAAGTTGATCCGGGCGGTCTTGCTGATTCGTGATCAGTCGACGCGAAACCACGCGCCCCTGCAACCCACAAAATACCGGCGCGAATTCGACAAGTCCATATCGATGTTTCGTTTTCTGTTGGCTGGGGTTGGCCCGCGCTTGAATGGCCGGTGCGTATGCCTACACTGTGCGTCGACCGATTTCTTTCTCTTTCGATGGTGCAACGCGTGCAAGGTGTCGTTCAAAAAATCCTGGGGCTACCTCAGCGTGAGGGCAAACCTTCGACTGGTGAATGGTTGACGGCGCTGGGTCCGCTTCTCGCACCACTATTGATTTGTGGCGTTGGTGTTCGCGTGGAATTGGTTTGGGTGGCGGTTGTGTGGGTGATGTTGCTGGTTCCCGGACTGCTTGCGGTGAATCTCTTTTTCCCGAAGCCGCATCCGTTTTCACACATCGCTGCGCGCTTCGGTGTGGCTTCGGTGTTGGCCCTGCTACCTGCGGCTGTTCTGGGGTGGACGGGGTGCATGTTGCATTGGACACTCACGACGTACCTGTCGTGTTACGTCGTCGCGTATCTCTGCTTGGTAGCAGTGCTCGCCCATTTCTTGGCGCACCGACGCAGTGATGAAGCTGCCGCGCCGAGTGAGTCGTCCTTCGATTGGGGGTTGGCAACTTCGCGATGGGTGGCGGGTGTTGTGCTCGTTTGCATTGGTGTGGTGTTGGTCGGCGTGGTGATGTCATCGCCGCCGTCGGGCGACCTGCCGAATGCGGAGCGCTATGATCAAGACGCCCGCCCCGATTGGTGGGTGGGGGTTACGACGGGCGCGGTGGGTTCGATCGGCGGTGGGCTGATACTGCTCTCGTTGTCCTTCGCTCGTCGCAAGGATGGTCGCACCGATGTCGGCGATGCGCAATTGACCGATGCGCGTGACAAATCCGAAAAGCCAAAACAACGCAATCGTGGGTCCAAAGCCCACAAGAAAATCAAGACCAGTTCAAGCGATCTCGCTAACTCCAAACTGATCTGGTTGACCGCGATCCTCTGGCTGGCGATCGCGTGTACGACGGCTCACATCATGCGCGTTGTATTTTCCGAATCGATCGCAGTCGAGTCGCAGCGGGGGCGCATGTTGCTGTGGAATGTCGACGACGTTGCGTACGTTAGCGA
>JAADIU010000041.1 GCA_013151185.1 Planctomycetota bacterium | reverse complement strand
ATTGCGGGCTGGTCGTTCCTGGATCGGATGGCCCTCTGCTTCGGCATCGTCGTCGCGACGTTGACCGTGTTGACGATTGTGGCACCTCTTAAGAAGCCAGTCGTACTTCCGGTTAATGAGGACATGGACGTTACACCGTCGAAGGGGGCTATGGTGGGTGGCGGCATCGTGATCATCCTCACGATCGTGCTGTACGTCGTATTTTGGTAGATGACAAGAGGGGAACCCAATCTCCGTTGGCTAGCTTGCTGCTGGCGATGTGGACTTACTTTAGTCCTTGGTTCTTTCAAGTAGATCGATGAACCTGCGCGGGGCTTAGTCCTGCGGGATGGCTTTTTGAAACTTGATGTAGTGCTTTGCGAAGCGCCCGGCGTTTGATGCGCCTTCCTGTGCGAGTGCTTTGGCTTTGGGCTTGTCTCCAGTTCGCACGTACGCTTCGATCAGCGCTGCATCGCAGGCGACTTTTTCGATTTCCCAGAGATGCTTGCGGGCTTGTTCCAACAGCGGGATCGACTCGGCCCATTCGCCGCGCAATTGGTGAAGTCGGCCAGAGAATCGCTGGATCAAGCCGGCGTTGCCCGCACCGTGTTTCAACATGAACTGGATGCGTTCGATGGTGTCTGCGGCTCGCGTGCGCCCCGCCTCATCCAACCCGCCGTGCAATCTCTCATCGCAGAGCAGCGTCGAGTAAACGTACTCAATGTTCCACGTTGAAAAAAGCGGTACGCAGTGCGAGGAAAATTCCATGAGCGGTTTGGCCAGGGCAAATTTCTTTTCGCGAATGAACGCCCTGGCTACGAACGCACTCAAAGGCCGCCGAACCGTGCGGTGCATTTTCGGGTCCTGCCACTCCTGGGCAACGCGTTGGATCGCGATCGGCCACTTACTAATCAATCGCTTGCATAGGTGGTCCCAACGCTCATACGTTTCTGGATTGCTCGAGCGCATAAACGGGACGTCGAAAATACTCCTCAACCCGTGGGCCACCGCGTAGCGCTCGTACTCATTTGCGCCCAAACGATTCGCGTACGCCTTCCAATCCGGCAGCGCGTCGAATACTTCCGCATCGACAGCGCAAAGACCATCAAAATCGGTCAACGCCTGCACGATCGTTCGCGCGAGCAACTCCTGCCCACGCAGCGAAAAATGCACATGATCGTCCATCAGTTCCGCACCGATGATCCCATCGGCACTGGCTTTTCGGAACGCCTGTCGAACTTCGCACACCGGCGCACCGCGAGAAATCGTCGCCGACACAATCGCATCGATCGTCGCCGAAGTCGCTCGCCACGGCATTGGGTCGCAATCGATCGCCTTATGAAAATGCGTGGCAGCCGACACACGATCGCCCGACGCCAAAAGAGCCTTGCCCAGCAGGTAATGCGCCCGCGCGTGTTGGGGATGGATTCGCAACGCATCCTTCAATTCAGCGATGGCTGCGGCTGAATCGGTAACCACATTCGCCGCCCCGCTCTCGATCAATTTCTTCAATCGCGATTGATCCGCATCGCTCAAGTGCGATACGTCCACCGTTCCGACCGGAGAGAGGTCTTTCTCGTTGGATGGAAGCGTGCAAACCATCACGGGGACATTCGCGGTGCGGCATCGGTCGATCATCTGGCCGACATGGAACCCAGCGTTGTTGGCGGCGGATTCTCGCAAGGGACTGTCGAACGCGATGTTCGCCTGACCAACCATTTTCTCCATCAGAGCTTTGCCCGATGAATCCTTGGTTGGCGCGGTGAGACGGGAGAACAAGTTGACCAACCCCAAGCCGCTCCGCCAGCGGAAGAATCTGATCGCAGTGGGCGTATCCCCCGCACTCTGCATCGACCCGACGCCATAGGTGCCAAAGAATTCGTTGTGCCCGGCATAGACGATCACCAAATCGGGCTCGTATTCGAGCATTTGGGTGAGCATGTCCAACACTGGAAATGTCGCGACAGCCGTGGTGCCAAGGTTGATGACTTCGACGGAGCGATCGGGCCAAACATCGCCTAGCATTTCTTTGAGGAAAGCAGAATTGGCAAGGCCCATCGGCTGAGGATACCCCTTGACTGCCGACGCGCCAGACAGCACGACACGGAACGTGTTCGCAGGTTTTGGAACCAAGAACGTGTACTCGCCGATCGAACCGGGCGTGCTCTTTGTCAGATCAAAATACGAAGCGCCGCCGGGTACATACGTTGTGGCCAACTCCGATCCGCGGAACTCCCCCACCACTTTGATAGCTGAGATGTGGCCTCCGATACCACAGAGACGCAGGATGCCCTCCGCGGCTGCGATCAGCACGAACGGTAGAAGAATCGTGATTGCAATGAAGACCCGGCGCCGGCGTTTGCTGATGGGTGGGTGCCTGTTGGCTGGATGACGATCCTTCTGCCCATCGGTCGCTTCACCGGTCTTGCGATGGTTGGTTCGTTTGCTCACAATTGGAACACTCCGCAAAGCCCGCATTCACCGCCCGCAACAGAGTTATCGACGGACAGGTTCATCGACGGACAGCCAGCATCATCATAATGCAATTGGCCCATGCTGTTGAGGATTCACAACTCGAAGAAACCGACTCATGTGGTCGCCACGAACGAAAGCGCGCAAACGGTAACTAAAAAGCAGCCCCCACCTTAGAGATGGAGGCTGCCTGTTTTCGATTAAGCATTTGCACAACCGCCTGCGAATCGCAAGCAGAAACGCGAGTTAGCTACGACGACGACGCAAAGCCAAGACGCCACCGATGGCCAAGAGGCCAAGCGTGGCCGGTTCCGGCGTGACATAGGTTTGGGCATTCGTGGTGGTCGCATCGCCCCAATCGCCTTGCACGGCTGCGTTGCCAAGGGAATCCATGACGCCGTCCGTTAGACCACCACCGGTGGTAAGCACGTCGAAGTCAAACGAATCGCCGGCAGTCAGGCCGATACTCGCCAGCGGGATCGTGATTGTGGTTGTGAACTGTGCGAGGGCTGGCGAGGAGAGAGCCGGTCCGGCCCAAGCCGCTCCGTCCCAATTGTACAACTCAGCACCGCCGCCAGCATCAGCCCATGAGCCAATGAAATAATCCATGCCCGAAGTCATCGAGAAATTACGACCCCAAGCATTGCTTGCGGTATCACCACCTGCGACGGTGTCGATGGCAACCAAGTACTTGCCCCAGTCGGTCGCCGCGATATCACCCACCAACGTGATCGCGAAGCTGACGTCGGTCGCGGTGTTGGTTACTTCCACGGAGGCGATGTCCATGATATCATTGCTAAGCGTTTCACCGGTCACGTCGGTGTAGACGGTCGCCGATGCGGGCACTGCCCAGATCAGCATGAGAGAGAGCATCAATACTTTTTTCATTTCCTTCACTCCTCGTTTGCGCCTTTTACGGCGCAGTCTTAAAAAAGAAAACCATTTACCAAATGTCCGTGCTCTCTCTCTGTCCGGACGATCAGCTAAAAAATACAACCTTTAGATACGACCTTGGTTCTAACAGCAGAACCGCCGCCCAACTCCCAAGAGGCTTCGATCCTGCTTCAATTACTATGCCGTCAACCGCAGCTACTACGTCTATCTTAACGAACGCGCTTCCTGCGGTTCAACTTTGAAACAGTTGCAATTGAGGCTTTAATAGCAGTTTTTTTGAAAAATTCCTTACTGCCTGCCCGAGAGGCTCCAAGCACCATGACCGGTGCCCGGTGCCCGGTGCCCGCGTGCGCCAAAACCCAGTTTGCCAAAATTGTTCATAGTCAACCAGTTATCGGTCCAACGATATTCTGGACAGCGTCCGGTTTCATCCAACAGTTCTGCGAAAGGGGCATGACCAGCGATAGTGCCAGCCATGCCCACGAATTCGCATACTTGGTTATTCGACCACTGCACAGCTTGGAACAGCCTCAAGGAACGCTGCGAAATCTGCGAGATCAACGTCCAAGTCGGCATCGGTATCGGCAACCAATTCAAACGCGCAACCAC
>JAADIU010000095.1:4040-5459 GCA_013151185.1 Planctomycetota bacterium | reverse complement strand
CTATATCTGAAAATCGCCTTGGTGTGCTTCTGGTTCCGACGCTTTGCAATCGACCGATCCTTGTTTCATCCGAAGAGCGGGTGGGGTGATTGTTACCGTTGCACATTCGGGAACCGTAGCTGTCACGAAAACAGAACCGCCAATGACGCAGCCCTTTTTGAGAACCGTATCTCCACCGAGAATGATTGCGTTTGCGTAAATCGTTACGTTGTCCTCGACAGTCGGATGGCGTTTGTTGCCACGGATGACGCGGCCTCTGCCGTCTTTCGGAAATGACAATGCCCCAAGCGTGACGCCCTGATACACCTTGACGTTCTCACCGATTTCGGTTGTTTCGCCGATGACGACACCGGTTCCGTGGTCGATGAAAAAACTTCGGCCAATTTTTGCGCCTGGGTGAATGTCAACGCCCGTTTCACGATGGGCCCACTCCGCCATCATTCGCGGAAGCATCGGGACGTTGCGGTGATACAGTTCGTGCGCCAGGCGATGCACCGCGATCGCCAACAAACCGGGGTACGCAAGGATCACTTCGTCGCAATTGACAGCGGCAGGGTCGCCATCGTATGCAGCTTGCACATCGTCGGCGAGCACTTCTCGCAGATGCACGAACCGTTCCAGGACGGCGATTGTGGTTTCCTCTGCTTTACAGCAGCAGCCGTCATCGTCGCGCGGTTTTCCTTCGACTTGTACCTGTTGATAGCAGAGGCATTTTTCGACTTGTCGGTTGAGCAAAGTCGCAATGCGCGGAAGAAGCTCGCCCACATGGAAGGGCACATTGAATGTCGTCAAATCCTGGCGGCCCAAAAAACCGGGGAACAATAGTTCAAGCGAGAGGCGGATGAGTTCGTTCACCTCGGCAGGTGCGGGTAGGAATTCGCACCCGATGTGCCGCGTGCGTGCGTCCTTCTCGTAGCTATGCACGATGGCATCCACCATGTTTGGCAGCTTGTCTCCGAGCGTAAACTTGTTTGCCAATGCACTGACCTTCCATTTGGGAAATGAAGATTGCTTCCCGATTATAGATTTGCCCGAGCTACGGACAAGGCGAACCGATGGCTATCGCTTTTTGCACAGCAAAACGAGAAACACCGGTGTTCCAACGATCGCGGTCATGACACCGATGGGCAATCGCGCCGTCGTGATCGCCGCACCGGTGAGTTGACCATACCACTGCGGGGCGAGAGCCGTCAGAAAAT
Source organism: Planctomycetota bacterium (assembly GCA_013151185.1). Lineage (GTDB taxonomy): Bacteria > Planctomycetota > Phycisphaerae > UBA1845 > UBA1845 > UBA1845. The sequence continues at coordinate 4,260 of JAADIU010000095.1, read as the reverse complement.
CGCACCCGATCAAGAATGCCGCCCCCAACAGCATCGAGGCAGGCAGGACCACGCGATGGTCGAACCCGAAGCACAATCGCACAAGGTGCGGAATGATTAAACCGACGAATCCAATCGGTCCGCACATCGACACCACGGCTGACACTGCCAGCGAACCGGTGACAATCGCCACCACTTCCAGCGTTTCGACGCGGACTCCGCGCGTGGCTGCGAGGTCGGG
>JAADIU010000095.1:0-3965 GCA_013151185.1 Planctomycetota bacterium | reverse complement strand
AGCAGCATTTTGATATCGACACCTCCGTAAGTGTCGAGCGTGCCCATCAGCCAGCGCACTGTTTGATGAGTCTCGGAAATGTCGGCAAGGGATGTGATGAACATCATCATTCCCGAGCAGAAGAAACCAATCGCCACCCCGGCAAGCAGCAAGGTGTTGCCCGTGATGCGGGCGGCAGACCGGGCGAGCATCAGGACGACCAACAGCACGCAGATCGCACCGCCAAACGCGCCGATTGAGACGGAGGATATCCCGACAATCGTTGTGACCCAGTGCAATTTGTAGCAGATCAACGCACCCAACGATGCACCGCTTGCGATGCCAACGGTGTAGGGTGTCGCGAGCGGATTTCGGAACAGGGTTTGAAAGACGGCTCCACATAGCGCCAGGACTGATCCTGCAATCAGGGCTTTGAGCGTGCGCGGAAATCGCAGACGCCATGCGATCGCGTATTCGATGGAGTCGGGTTGATCGCTGCCAAGCGCGCGCCACGCGTCGAGGATGCCCACGTCCTGGGTGCCGATGCCCGGACTGATGAGGAGCATCGCGATCAGTGCAAGCCCGCAACAGGCGATGGCCTTCGTGAATCGTTTCCTGGTCGAATCGTTCATCGGCTCGGGTGTCCCGTGTCGATGGGTTCGCGCGCAAGCAGCCACCGTCGATCTTCACACTGCGCGATGTCGAACGCCACCCCATACACCCGTTCCAGTTTTTCGGGAACCAAAACCAAGTCAGCCGCCCCATTCGCCGAAACTTTGCCATCGGAAAGCAAGACGACCTTGTCCGCAAAGCGCGCCGCGTGGTTCAAGTCGTGGGTCACCACAACGGTGGCGAGTCTTCGGTGTGCGGTGAGTTCGCGAAGCAGTCGAAACGTTTGCAATTGGTGAAGCAGGTCCAGTTCTGCCGTTGGTTCATCCAACACAAGAAGATCGGGTTCCTGCGCGAGGGCAGCGGCTAGGTGGATGCGCTGGGCTTCTCCGCCCGACAGCGTGTCCATTCGGCGCAGCGCGAAGTGTTCCGTGCCTGTCTGAGCCATCGCCATCTCTGCCGCTTGCTGGTCTGATCGTGAATCGAAAAGCCCAAGTGTTCGATGGGGGTGACGACCCAGCATGACGATTTCGTGGGCGAGGGTGGAACCCGGAGCGGCTGGTTTTTGCGGTAAAAAGGCGATGTGCCGGGCACGCTCGCGTGGTGCGTGGTCGCTCATGGGCTTTTGGTTGAGCAGGATTTCACCGGTGTGGGCGCGGGCTAATCCCACCATCAATCGAAGGAGCGTGCTCTTGCCCGCGCCGTTTGGCCCGACCACCGCGGTGATGGTTTCACGTCGACATTCAAGATCGATCGGTCCGAGAAACAAATTGTCAACCGAGTAGCCAAACCGCAGGCCACGAATCTGCATGAGTGCGGGGTCATCGTTCGTCACGTTGGTCGCCCGCTGAGTCGAAGATGCGTTGCAGCCTTGTAGCCAGTTGGACGACGCGCGGGGAGGGGATCAGCACATAGTCTTCCGTCAGAACAATCACGTTGCCGCGTTGACCGGCTTGTATGCCAGCGACACCGCGCCACAGGCCGATCGCATTTTCGCGCAGCTTCTTGGGGTTCTTCTCGCCCGGCATGGCTTCGATGATAAGGTCGGGTTGTTGGGCGACGATGTCTTCCAGGGTGATGCTCGGATAAGCTGCGTTTAGATTGCCGAAGACGTTGTCGCCTCCCGCGAGTTTGATCACTTCGCCAAGGTAAGACTTGTCGGACACGGTGGTGATGCTGCTGAGTTTGTCGGGGCTGCGCAACGTGAGCAACACTCTTGGGCGGCGCCGGGCCTTCACGGATTTTTGGATTTGCCTCAGTTGATCGCGCGTCTTTAGAATCAGCGCAGATGCCTCGGTCTGAAGGTGCAACAACTCGCCCAACTCGCGAATCGTTTTGTACATCGTTTCGAGCGTGTCGGTCCGATCCTGATAAAACCGAATGCTGTGGTCGCGACACAGGTTTTGAATTTGCGTACTGACGCCCCGCATGACGAGAAGGTCGGGCGATAGTGCGAGGATGGATTCCATGTCCGGGTCGAGCAAGCCGCCGATGCGCTGCACGCCTTGGATTTCGGGCGGATAGGTGGCGTACGAACTGACCGCCACCAATCGATCACACGCCCCGAGCGCACAGATGATCTCCGTGTTGCTGGGTGACGTCGCGATGATGCGCGTCGGCGCGGGCGTGGGCGATGGCTTGTCTTGCCCAATCACACAGCCCAGAACCAAGGCGACCAACGCCAATCGCAGATAGGGCAGTTTGGCAATCGTACGCATGTGCATTTGAATTTGTTGAACTCCGTATCGTGGGCAAATGGGGTCGCACAGACCATTGTGAGGCGCGGGGGCGACGGGTCAAGCCGACCGCGTCAACGTCCGTGTGGGTCTCGCAAGCGTGTGGAATAGTCGCTTGCAACCGGCAGGCGTCGCGGTGGTAGAATCGTGAGTCGCAGCACGATACGGGTGATCAGGGTAGACAACTCCGCCCAATCGGTCAGAATGTCCGGACGCAGTGGGTATTTATGGATCGCAGGCCCGCACAAATCTGGCAGCGTGGTGGAGGGGGGCGGCCTATTCTTTGGGGGCCTTGGATTTGCACAGGATGAGCGGATCGAAAACCTGGAGCCGCACTCGGGAGAGTGGCGGCTGCAAGCGTGGCCTATCGTTGACGCATTTGGCGTTGGTGGTCGGGGCTTGCCTCTGTGCATTTCAGTCGACCGCCGCATTTCAATCGACCGCGCTTGCCCAAGTGCCCGATGGAATCGAAGCCCGCCTTGTTCCGTCTTCGACGACGATCGTTCCGGGCTCGCCCGTGGTGCTCGAGTTTCTCCTTCACAACACGACCGATGCGCAAGTCATCCTCGCGCCTCCTGGTGTCGAAATTGATTCAAGCGTTCGTGATGCGGGGTTGCCCTTGTCGCATGTTTTTAGCGGCGCGGGGTTTGTTGGGCTGACGATCGAAGGCGATTCCGGGCATGTCTGGTCCGATGCGTTCGGATATCAGCCGCCCGCGACCGCACCCGAGTTACGCATCCCCGCGCACGGGATTGTGGGCGTGTCACTTGCGATCGATGGGTATTACCCGGCTGTCCGGCGTGCGGGAACCTACACCATCGTGTGGGCACCGTACAACGGGGCACTGACCTCCAACCCCGTCACGATCGAAGTCGCTCCGCGAAAACAGGCGATGCTCATCACGGATGTGGGTTCGATGACCATCCAATTCGAGTATGAATTGGCTCCCAAGCACATCGAAAACTTCATCGAGCTTGCCAAACGTGGTGCCTACAACCAAAAATGGATCCATCGAATCGATCCGGGCTACCTGTTCCAGACGGGCTGCCCCAAAGGCGATGGGACCGGAATTCGCGACGATGGGAAGAAGCTCGTCGCGGAATTCAGCGACGCACCGATCGATCGCGGGACGGTGTGCATGGCCCGACTCGAAACCGATCCCAACTCCGCGAGCTGTCAGTTCTTCATCACAGCCGCCCGGATGCCGCAATGGGATGGAAAATACACCGTCTTTGGAAAGCTGGTCGGTTCCGACTCGTTCGAGACGCTGGACAAAATCATGAGCCAGCCGATCCGCGAGGATGGGCATCCGAAGCGATCGCTCCTTCTTCGCCTGACTCAAATTGTCGATGCTCCGCATGGCATGCGATCGATCGGGATCAACTCCAGGGCCAAAGGGATGACGCCGGTTGATTCCCCCTAGAATCGGTCGTGACGGGCTGACCCTTGGGCACTTCATCAATCGTTCCAAATGCGATAGGATACCGCACCCGTCCGAAACACTGGGGCGGTGAGGTCAACCAGATATCATTCTGGTGGCGAACATTGACGGCCGGGTCCCATGCAGTGGGCCCAGCAGGCAACGGGTCAGGCTGGAGACAGAGCAGCCCATCTACTTGGTTCAGGTGCCGTGGATCAACC
>JAADIU010000321.1 GCA_013151185.1 Planctomycetota bacterium | reverse complement strand
CGCTGAGCGTCGCGACCGATGACGGCCCCGTGTACTTCTGCTGTGAAGGCTGCATTGCCAAGTTCAAAAAAGACCCGGCTAAATACGCGACCAAGGTCGCGATGCAGCGAAAGGCGCTCGCCCATCGAGCGAAAGTTCAGGTTGCGTGCCCGGTTTCAGCAAAACCGGTCGACTCCAAGATTTTCGTCGAAAGCGGCGGTAAGAAAGTTTTCTTGTGCTGCAAGGGTTGTGTTGGAAAGTACAAGAAGGATCCCGCAAAGTACGCTTCCGCGCTGGCGAACAGCTATACGTTTCAGACAAAGTGCCCGGTCATGGGTGGCGACATTGATCCGCAGGTGTCCACGACGCTGTCGACCGGCGAGACGATTTACTATTGCTGCGCAGGATGCGATGAGCCACTACGCAAGAACCCCGCCAAGTACAACAAGAACCTCGTCTCTCAGGGCATCGTCGTTAACTGGGCGGCTGTCAAGAAAGCCGACAGTGCAAAAAGTGGCGATGGCCACGGACACGGCGACGGACACGAAGGCCACGATCACTGATCTTTAATACATAGTCTTCTGACACATGGTTGCTGCCAGACCGGTTCACATCAAGCGGTCCGAGGAAGTTCCGCGACGTTTGGGTGTGCCCACGTTGCGGGACTTCGTCGGGCCAAGGTATCGTTGCGCTCGGTTTCCCTGTGGGTTGGGCCATTGCACCTAGCTGTTGACTTTGATAACGCCTGTGGAGTTTGAAACTACCATGGTACGAAGAGTTGCCCACCGTCATCTAAAGGGCCACCGTTGCTTCATGGGCCGTTGTTGCCCGTTTGCCTTTGTGGCTGTTTTTGTGATGGGGGCGATGGTCTTCGCTTCTCCGCCCGACACTACCTTGAACGAAATGTGTCCGGTGATGACGGAAGAGAAGGTCGATCCGGAGATTACATTGACACATCGCGGAAAGGTTGTTGCGCTTTGCTGCGATAGTTGTGTCAAAAAGTTCAAGGCGAACCCGGCAAGATACGAAAGCCGCCTCCCGCAATTCGCCGATGCTGGAAACGAAACCTCCGGTGGGCGAAGCGGGGAGGCTGGGCACGGTAATTCAGATTTGCATGAGCACTCGGATGCGAATGCTCGCGACACCCATGCGGAGTCCAGCGGAGAAGCTGCTTCGGGATCGCTGTCTGAGGATGGGCACGACCACAGCGGTGCCGGGGATGACGATGAGCGCGAGCCGTTCTTCGGTCGCCTCCATCCGATCATCATCCACTTTCCGATCGCGGGATTTCCGCTGGCGCTGTTGGGTTTTCTCGTTTGGGTGCGTACGGGGCGCGAGGCGTTCGCACGCAGCGATGCGATTCCGTTGTTCGTTGCAACGCTCGCCTCGATTGCAGCCGTCATCACAGGGAACATCGCACACGATGCGATGCGATTCAGCGAGTCGCTCCATGTGGTTGTCGAACGGCATCAGTATGTTTCGACGGCAGTGATGGTGATCGCGATTTGTTTGTCCCTCATTCGGGTGTGGCGCTGGAATGCGCTGACCCAGACATGGCGATGGGTGTACGGAGGCGGCTTGGCGGTCGCGTGTGCGTTGCTTGGCTACACGGGTTTCTTAGGTGGCAGCCTCGTTTTCGGCGTTGACCATTTGGCTTGGTGACCTGTGGACCCGGTGACGTGTTGGGTGGGCAGATGCAGTGTTTGTATTGCAGGCTGCACTTGCGCCGCCTTAGAAAAAACAACTTGCAGATTGGTCGCTCGTTCCCAGGATGGTCGGTCAGTCCGTGTTGATCTGCGCCGCCAGCGCGCAGCAACTCAAATTGACCGATTCCAGGGAGCTACAAACGTGGTAAATAAAAAGGGCACGCAACCCGTTATGTTCTTCAACGTGTGTCTTGCCGCGTTGTTCAGCGGGGTGGTCGGTGGGTGTGTATCGTCTGAGCGGTCGGTCGGTGTCAACGACCTTATGCGGCGGGATTCTCGGTCTGCAATGATGCCGATTACGCGGGCGTCTCGCTTGAACGATGAAGTTGAGCTTCCAACCTTGGATGCGTCATCTGATCTTGGCGATTATCTTGCCTATGCTGCATTGAACAACCCCGGGCTGGAGGCGGCATTCAACCGTTGGAAAGCCGCTGTCGAACGGGTGCCGCAGGAAACGAGCCTTCCAGACCCACGCTTTACCTATCGATATTTCATTCGCGAAGTCGAGACGCGTACGGGCCCCCAGAAGCAGGCCCTCGGGTTTTCGCAAATGTTTCCCTGGTTCGGCAAACTTCGGCTTCGTGGAAGCGTGGCAGCCGAGGCGGCCAGCGCGTTGCGGCAGCGGTATGAAAACGAAAAACTCAAGCTCTTCTTCGAGGTCAAGGACGCCTACTACGAATACTACTACCTTGGGCGCGCCATCGATGTGATCAGGGAGAACTTTGAATTGGTCGAGTACCTCGAAAGCGTCGCACGCGCGAGGTACAAAACCGCAAGAGCCGGTCAGCCCGATGTCATTCGTGCGCAGGTTGAGTTGGGTCGGCTTGAAGATCAGCTTAGCTCACTTCGCGACCTGCTTGTACCTGTCGTGGCGAGGCTCAACGCCGTTCTGAATCGTCCAACAAATATGGAATTGCCCTTACCGCAAGCCATTCAAAACGAGCAGCCGACCTTTACGGACGAGCAAGTGCTCCGTTGGCTGACGCAAGACAGTCCGGTACTTAAAGCGCTGGACCATCAGATTGAACAAGCACGTCATTCCGTTGAACTGGCAAAGAAGAACTATTATCCGGATTTCACGTTCGGTCTGGACTATACCGACGTGGGTTCCGCATCTCGATCCAGGGCACAGGGATTTAGGAACCCGGCTGCTGTGCGTAGTGCGTCTCGGGTTGCCGGAGGCATGGGCGATTTGATTGATTCCTACGCTCTTGGGAGGAGCTTTCGTCCGGGGCGTCGACAAAGTGACAGCGGGAAGGACGTCTGGATGATGTCGGTGTCAATGAACATACCGATTTGGCGTGGCAAGTATGCGGCTGGCGAGCGGGAAGCTCGGGCACGATACCTTGCTGCGTTAGGCTCACGCGCACAGGAAGAGAATTCTTTGACGTCGGTGATGCAGCGCACACTTTTTGAACATCGCGATGCGGGACGCAAGATTACGCTTTATGGAGATGTATTGATTCCGAAGGCCCAGGAATCGATTGGCTCAACGGAAACCGCTTTTCGCGCTGGGGCGGCGAGTTTTCTCGATCTGGTCGACGCGGAACGATCGCTCCTGGAGTTTGAACTGTCGTTTGAACGGGCCCTTGCCAGCCGGGCTCAGCGATTGGCAGAGTTGGAAATGCTTGCGGGTCGCCCGCTATCAAAGGACGCAGGACCATCCGAATTTCGGTCGAATACGACTCAGGAGAGTGGCGATGGGATTTCTCCGAGTGTCGTCCCGGTTGATGGGAACACGAATGACGTACCCGATCCGATGCAGTCGGAAGATGGAGTAGAACGCCCATGAAACCCGCCAACGTAATACTGACGATCCTCTCCAAAACACCGATATTGCTCATCATCATTGTCGTCTTTGCACTTGGTTACACGTTCAAGGGCATGGTCAGCACAGCCCCCACTGGGCAGTCTCAAGAAACCGCGCGTGAGGAAATCTGGACCTGCTCGATGCATCCAGACATCCGTTTGCCCAAACCGGGGAAGTGTCCTTTGTGTGGGATGGATTTGATTCTGGCGGAGGATAGTTCCGAACCCGGGCCGGCAAAGAAGGCGAAGGGGAAACCCAAGTATGCTTGCTCGATGTTTTGCGTTCCGCCCATGCCAAGGCCGGGGAAGTGTCCGATTTGCGGAATGGAAATGGTCGAGGTGGAGGACTCGGGCGGTGACGAAGGGGCTCCGCGTACACTCACACTGTCGCCTATGGCGCAAAAATTGGCAGAGATTGAGACGGCTGCCGTTGAACGCAAAACGGTTTCGGCTGAAATCCGTATGGTCGGAAGAATTGACTACGACGAAACGCGATTGGGATATATCACTGCGTGGGTTCCCGGCCGACTCGAGCGTTTGTATGTCGACTATACGGGTGTTCCCGTTAAGAAGGGCGACCACATGGTTTACCTGTATAGCCCGGAATTATCTACAGCCCAGACTGAATTGCTCGAAGCGTTGCGGAGTATGAAGTCGGGCAAGTCTCGTGGGAGTTCCATTCTCAACGAACGGGCTGGGGATTGGCTGGAGAGTATTCGCGATAAGTTTCGCCTTTGGGGATTGACCGATGCGCAGATTGCGGAAATTGAGCAACGGGGAACCGCCTCGGACTATATGACAATCTACGCTCCGATGGGCGGAATCGTCATACACAAGAACCTCCTCGAAGGAAGCTATGTACAGACCGGAACGCAGATCTACACGATCGCCGATCTTTCGCATCTGTGGGTTAAGCTGGATGCCTACGAATCGGATTTGGCCTGGCTGCGCTACGGTCAGAAAGTCGAGTTTGAAGCCGAGGCATATCCGGGAGAAACCTTTACGGGAACGGTTGCATTCATCGCACCCGTGCTCGATCCCAAGACCAGGACTATCAAGGTACGCGTCAACGTGGAGAATCCCGACGGTCGGCTGAAACCGGAGATGTTCGTTCGGGCGGTGGCTCGTTCCGAAATCGCAGCCGGCGGGCGCGTTGTGGATGCGGAACTTGCCGGCAAGTGGATGTGCCCGATGCATCCGGAGATTATTAAGGACGAGGCTGATAGTTGTGATCGGTGTGGGATGCCTCTGGTTCGTACTGAATCGCTCGGGTTCGTTTCGATCGAAGCCGGTTCCACCGAGGCGCCGCTGGTGATACCTGCGGCCGCTCCATTGATTACGGGAAAACGAACACTGGTATACATCGAAGTTCCTGGAAAACCGGGAACATACCAAGGTCGGGAGATTACTCTTGGACCCAGAGTCGGGAATCAGTACATCGTGTTCGACGGGCTTGTCGTGGGCGATCGCGTTGTGGTGAATGGCAACTTCAAGATCGACAGTGCGGTTCAAATCAGGGCACAGCCAAGCATGATGAGCCCCGCAGCGAGCCAAACGGAAGAGTCGCAGGATGACAGCGAAATGCAAGACGGGAAAATGGCGCACACAGATTCCATGCCTTCGCCTCGATCGGACATGGAGAGCATGGCCAGCTTGAAGTTGAACATCCCACCAGAGTTCGCGAAGGAATTCGCTCCCGTGCTCACGGCATACTTGAACGTACAGGAAGCGCTCAGCCAGGATCAGCATGAGCCTGCACTGGAAGCTGCCAAGAAATTACAAACGGCGATCGGCGAGGTCGACATGAACATGCTGGCGGGCGATGCACACATGGCTTGGATGAAAGAGTCCAAAGGGATGACTAGAGCGGCAAACGATATTGCTGGGTCGGTGGATATTCAAGTGGCACGCGCGGCATTCGCGTTACTTTCAGAGTCGATGATCGTGTCGACCAAATGCTACGGTATCGCAGGCGAGCCGGTCCACCGGATCCACTGTCCGATGGCGTTTGGCAATCGCGGTGGGGATTGGTTGCAGCGGAGTGAAAAGACCGAGAACCCTTATTTTGGCTCGGCTATGTTTCGCTGCGGTGTGATGAAAGAAACCATCAAGCCGCGCACGGTAGGAGGTGCGAGCGATGACCGGAACTAATCCGCCGGAACGTTTGCCAAAACAACCCAGCTTCATCGACAAAACCATCAGGTTCTGCATCGAGAACAAGCTAGTAGTTGTTCTCTTCATGGTGTTCATTGTCGGCTGGGGATGGAGGTCCGCACCGTTCGACTGGGAATTTGGTGGTTTGGAGCGCGACCCAACGCCAGTCGATGCGATCCCCGACATTGGCGAAAACCAACAGATCGTTTTTACAGAGTGGATGGGACGATCTCCGCAAGATGTCGAGGATCAGATCGGTTATCCCCTCACAGTGTCACTGTTGGGAATTCCCGGTGTCAAAACCATTCGTAGTTATTCGCTCTTCGGATTCTCGTTGATCTATATTATCTTCGATGAAGACGTCGAGTTCTATTGGTCACGCTCGCGTGTCTTGGAAAAGATGAGCAGTTTGCCCGCAGGCACGTTGCCCGAAGACGTGCAGCCAGCGCTCGGGCCGGACGCGACAGCCCTGGGGCAAGTCTATTGGTATACGCTCGAAGGGCAAGACAAAGATGGCAACCCAACCGGTGGATGGGGCCTCGACGAACTTCGTACAATCCAGGATTGGTATGTCCGCTACGCACTCCTTTCAGCCGGTGGTGTTTCCGAAGTTGCCTCTATCGGCGGGTATGTCAAAGAGTATCAAATCGATGTAGACCCCGACGCGATGCGTGCTTACGGTGTGTCGCTCGACGAAGTATTCATGGCTGTGCGAATGTCCAACGTCGATGTTGGTGCCCGGACCATTGAGGTCAATCGAGTTGAGTATATCATTCGCGGATTGGGCTTCGTAGAGAATCTTGAAGACATCGAAGACGCGGTCGTCAAGGTCAACGACAATGTACCGATCTATGTACGCAACGTTGCGAACGTAGTCCTCGGACCGGGGCTGCGGCGGGGCGTGTTGGACAAAGCTGGTGCAGAAGCCGCCGGCGGAGTTGTGGTCGTTCGTTATGGCGAGAATCCGCTGGCGTCGATCAAGAACATCAAGAAGAAGATCAAAGAAATCTCTCCCGGTTTGCCGCAGAAAACGCTCGCCGACGGAACGGTCAGCCAGGTTAAAATTGTACCCTTCTACGATCGCTCGGGTTTAATTTACGAGACGTTGGGTACGCTAAGCGACGCGCTGCTGCAACAGGTTCTCGTGACTATCATCGTCGTCGTGGTGATGGTACGCCATTTGCGTAGTTCCATTCTCATTTCGGGCCTGCTACCGCTGGCGGTGTTGATGTGCTTCATTGCGATGCGGGTCACCGGTGTCGATGCGAACATTGTGGCGCTCTCCGGGATCGCTATCGCCATCGGTACGATCGTCGATATGGGGATCATTGTTTGCGAAAATATTCTCAAACACCTGGAGGAAGCCGACCCCGAAGCCAATCGTTTGGAGGTCATCTACACTGCTTCCAGCGAGGTGGGCAGCGCAATTCTTACGGCTGTCTCCACTACGATTGTTAGCTTCTTGCCGGTCTTTACGATGGAAGCGGCGGAGGGGAAGCTGTTTCGCCCGCTCGCGTTCACCAAGACATACGCCCTGCTCGCATCGGTCATTGTCGCACTGACGATTATCCCGCCTGCGGCGCACATGCTGTTCACACGAGCTCGCAAGGGACGTCGAAGCCTGACATGGCTCTTCTATCCGATACTGGCGATCGTGGGTGTATTCCTGGCGTTCCGTTACGGGTGGTGGTGGCCCGGTGCGTTGCTTGTGGTCATTGGTCTGTACGGTTCACTCGAGCCGAAGCTGCCACCGTTCATTCGCAAACTCGGCCCGTTCCTGGCGAACTCTGTCGTAATTTTAGCCGTGTTGCTATTGCTCACGCAATCGTGGCTACCCATCGGACCGGAAAAGGGCTTGTGGCGAAACGCGATTCTCGTAGGCGGGACGATCGGTGCGCTACTGCTCGTGTTCCAACTTTTTCAGGCAGCATACCCCCATATCTTAAGGTGGGCGCTCGACCACAAGGCGACATTCATGGTTCTTCCGATCATGATTGTCATCGCTGGTGGAATGGTTTGGCGCGGGTTCGATGAGTTGTTCGCGTGGATGCCGGAGACTGCGAAAAAGTCGGAACCGGCTAAGTATTTTTCGGAAGAATTTCCCGGGCTGGGTAAGGAGTTTATGCCGCCTCTTGACGAGGGCTCATACCTTTATATGCCAGTGACGATGCCGCATGCGTCCATCGGCGAGGTGATCGATGTCCTGCAAAAGCAAGATATCGCATTCAATCAGGTGCCCGAGGTTTCGCTGGCAGTGGGCAAGTTGGGCCGGGTCGAAAGCCCACTCGACCCTGCTCCATTGTCGATGATTGAAACGGTCATCAACTACCATCCGAAGTACATGACAAACGAAGCCGGCCACCAACTCGCGTTTCGTTACGATGCGAGCGAGAAGGATTTGTTTCGCGACAAAGATGGCAAACCTGTACCGGCGAATGACGGCGAACCGTATTATGTACAGGGCACATTCGCGCGCGATGATGAGGGCAAATTGATCGAGGAGGATGGAGGCATGCCGTTTCGACAGTGGCGGCGTGCGCTCGATCCTGCGATCAACGACGATCGCGAAGCTTGGCCGGGCGTCAACACCCCCAACGACATCTGGGATTTGATTGTGGCGGCAGGCAAATTGCCGGGCACGACCTCCGCGCCCAAACTTCAGCCAATTGCTGCCCGAATCGTCATGCTCCAGAGCGGGATGCGTGCGCCGATGGGCGTCAAGGTCAAAGGGCCAAGTCTCGAAGCGCTGGACAAGGTCGGGCTGCAAATCGAACGATTCCTCAAGGAAGTTCCTTCGGTCGAACCCCAAGCCGTCATCGCCGACCGAATCATCGGTAAGCCATACCTTGAGATTGATATCGACCGGAAGGCCATCGCTCGTTATGGAATCAGACTGCGTCAAGTGCAGGATGTCATTGAGGTTGCGATCGGGGGCAAACGTATTACGACTACCGTCGAAGGTCGTGAACGGTTCCCGGTGCGCGTGCGATACCTGCGCGAATTGCGCGATAGTATCGAGTCGTTGGACAGGATCCTCGTCCCGGCACCGGGTGGTGCGCAGATTCCGTTGATTCAGTTGGCCAAAATCGAATACATCCGTGGTCCGCAGGTGATCAAGAGTGAGGATACATTCCTCGTCGGGTATGTGCTCTTCGACATGAAGGATGGCTACGCGGAAGTGGAAGTCGTCGAAGAAGCGAAGGCCTACCTGGAAAGCCAGCAGCGTGTTTTCAAGGGTGCCTACGCAGAGGCATCGAAGCAGGCCAATGCCGAAGGCCGGGATCTTACGGAGGTCGAGATCGACTCCCTGCCGGGGTTGAACCTTCGGGGCTGTACACCCGAGTTTGCAGGTACCTATGAGAATCAGGTGCGGTCAGAAAAACGACTCATGATAGTCCTCCCTCTCGCGTTGTTCGTTATCTTCATGATCCTCTATCTACAATTCAGATCAATGGTCACAACCAGTTTGGTGTTTACGGGAATCCTCGTTGCGTGGTCGGGCGGGTTCTTGATGATTTGGTTTTATGCACAACCTTGGTTCCTCGACTGGAATATATTTGGTACGAGCATGCGTGAATTGTTCCAGGCCCACCCGATCAACCTGAGTGTCGCAATTTGGGTCGGGTTCTTGGCGCTCTTCGGTATCGCTTCGGATGATGGCGTCGTGATGGCCACATACTTGAACGACTCCTTTGCGAATCGCTCACCGAACAGCATTTCCGAAATACGAGCCGCAACGCTAAAAGCCGGCCAGCGAAGAATTCGCCCTTGTTTGATGACCACAGCTACGACCATCTTGGCGCTGTTACCCGTGCTCACGTCGAGCGGGCGCGGATCGGATATTATGGTGCCGATGGCCATCCCGTCGTTCGGTGGTATGACGATTGAAATCATTACAATGCTCGTGGTCCCGGTCCTTTTTTGCTTATTCCAGGAGATCAAGTTCAAGACGAGTCGACTGGGAGCGGAAACTGCGGTGAGCGGGGCATAGATTTTGCGAATAGCGAGCACGTCGTCGCCGCTTTGGCGTGCCCGTTTCTTGCGAATTGGGCCGTGTATCAGGCTCGGTTGACAGCGTTCGATGAACAATGTCCGATTGGCTGCGTCCGGCCAAGCGTGTCGGTGACACCACTGTTCCTAAAGGAGGTCCGCAGATGTCCAAATTCAGAATTGCATTCGTCGGCGTTTTTGTGGGTGTGCTCCTCGTGAGTTTGCCGGCTTGCAGCAACAGACGATCAGAGCCGGTAGGAAGAGGTCACCACGATCCAGGCCACCCCGAGCAAGGACGTTACATTGAATGTCCGCAGTGCCACGCCATGGTCGCCGAGCATTCACTCGATCGCCACACGCACGAGTTCCACGGCACCCGTTGAATCGCGGGCGGGCTCGTCGTTGAGAGAAGTGCGGGGGAAATTCCCTGCACTTTTTTTTGATTTTGTGCTTGACCTTATATCTAACTTTAAGGTGTATGATCCTGCGGAGGCGACAAGAATGTCAGAGGTTGAACGATTGATGACGATCGGGCAGGTCGCCGAGGCTGCGGGTGTTGCGACGACGACGCTTCGTTTTTATGAGCGGGAGGGAATCCTGGCTCCGAAGGTTCGCAACGGGGCAGGTTATCGGCTGTACGACGCCCAGGCGATTGAGCAGTTGCGGTTTGTCCGGTCTGCACAGGCTGTGGGCTTCACGCTTGAAGACATCCGCGCGCTCTCGCGACTCGATGGAGAGAGCGGGCCATCTTGCAAGGCGGAAGTGCGGCGACTGTTGGAACTGCGGCTGGCTGAAGTCAGCGACAAGATGAAGGATTTGAAGCGTGTTCAGAAGTCTCTCGGGCAGGCCTTGGACCGCTGCCAGCGCTCGAACGGCGAGTGCAACGTGCTAAGAGAAATTCGCCCCGCAAGAAAAAAAAGGAGATGATGATGGTGACGAGACGATGGACGCTTTCTGTTGTCGCACTTGCAATGTTTGGTATTTCTACGCTCGGTGCGGTGAAGTTTGCGACGGCCAACACGGAGCGAGCAGATTGTCCTGGAAAGATTGTATGCCCGGAGACAGGTAAACTCATCTGTCGGGACAAATGCCCGACGATTGACCAGAACCGTTCGGACTGCCCCGGTCGGGTGTCGTGCCCGCTCACCGGAAAACTCGTATGCAAAGATCGCTGTCCGGTCGGTGACCACGCTGCGAAAAGCACGGGCGCTGTAGCCAAGCCGTCGTGCTGTCAAGACGGTAGGTGATGGTTCGTGATCGGAAGCACGACCCCCTAGCGGAAAGCACGCCGCGAAGGAGCCTTCCGCCTTGGCTGCAATCGATCATCGCCATTCCGGCGGCGGTGCTGCCACTGCTACCGAGTTTCTCATGCCCGGTGTGCGTTGCGGCCTATGCGGGATTACTCTCGTCACTCGGCTTGGGTTTTGTTTTGACCGATCGGGTGCAGCAACCAATGATCGTTCTGTTCTTGATGGTTTCGGTTGCCAGCGTGGGTTGGGCGACGAGGCGATACAAGAAAGTCGGGCCATTCGTACTCACGCTGATTGGTTGTGTTGGAATCATTGCGGGGCGTTTGGTTTGGAATGTTACGCCTGCGCTCTATGCTGGTGTTGCCTGTCTTGTGGTCGGTACGGTATGGAATTTGATAATGAAGCGGCCTCTGCGAGAGTTCGTTCGGTTGGGCGTCGCGAATACGGGAGATCAAAATTCATGAAACCTCAATACTTATCCTTTGCCTCTGCCGGTGTGGTTGCGACCTTCGCGGTTGGATGCGCCACGCCTGCAAGAACGGGCACTGGGAGTGTGATGACTCGGTCGGTTGTGGCTGAAACCTCCGCGCCCAGTGTTGGCGCTCCAGATAACGGTGATGCGGTCATACATGTCAGCGGGATGTCGTGCCCGTTCTGAGTGCATAACGTGCAGCGCTCGGTCGAGCGCGTTGAGGGTGTCAGGAAAATCGATTTTGATTTGAATACGGGGCGGGGCATACTAACGTTTGAACCCGGCAAAACTGTAGCACCAGCCGCTCTTTGGCAGGCGATCAAAGAGAGTGGTTTCACACCGACCCGGGTCGAAACGAAAGGTGAAGTCTATGAACGTGCCGAATAGTAGGCAACGATCGTCGAATTACATCGGTATGGGGTCATCCCAATTCGGGAGGTGGGTGCGTCTCGCGGGCTGCGGGGGTGTGTTGCTTGGATTGGGCAGTTGTTTGGGTCCAAACCCAGGCTTCTTCATTGGTTCGTCTGCGGCGAACGCTTCTATCTCCACTCTGGTCAACTCACTCCTGTCCGGTGTATTCGGTTTGGGTGGCGGCTAACCCGTGAGTGAAGGACCGAAACAGCGACACGCACTCCTTCCGCTCTTGTTTTCCATCGCCGTCCTTGCTCTTGCGCCCACCATCACGCGAGCTGGTCCGATCAACACCGACGTTGCGCTGACGCCGCCCAAGGGAGGTAGTATCTTCCGGCTGCAATACGTTTACAGTGAATCCAGCGGTCGCGGTGATGTGCGACACGTCAACGCATCGGTTTCGAGAGGTACATATGTTTATGGACTCAAGGAGAATCTATCATTTTTCCTGACCGTTCCCTATGTCGACCGTCAGACAGATGTGGTCAAGCCACAACTCGGTCGTTTCGAGATGAGCACCAGCGGCTTGGCCGACTTGACGTTTCTGGCGAAGTATCGATTCTGGCAGGATGATCGTCGTCCCGGTGAGACACTTCGATGGGCTGCGATCGGTGGATTGAACCTTCGAAGTGGCGATTCAGAATTCACGAGCGATAGCTACGATCCGATCATTGGAACCGTTTTCACATGGCAACGAGACCGTGGCTGGCTCGATGCGGACCTCATATACCAATTCAATACCGGGCGGGGTGAATTCCGTCATGATGTTCTTCGCTACGATGTCGCTTATTCATACCGGGTTGCGCCGGTCCTATTCGAGCCGGGCAACGCATGGGAGCTTGATGCGGTCGCGGAACTCAACGGCAGATATATGACCGACGGGTCGCACGAGGTCTTTTTATCGCCCGGCATCCAGTTCATCACAACACGCTGGATTTTCGAGACCTCGCTACAACTGCCAGTCATCCAGGACGTCAACGGACCGGAGACGGAATATCGACTCGTCATTGGTTTTCGGTTTCAGTGGTAATCGGTGGTGGCAAGAAAGAAAAAGCAAAACCCTTGACCTTGCACCCAAGTGCATGGTGTAAAGTCCAGCAGGATGATCACCATGAGGCCAGACGGCGAATCTCAAATGACCATAGGGCGAGCGGCGAAATCGCTCGACTTGCCCATTTCGACGCTTCGATTCTACGAGCGGGCAGGGTTGCTTGTCCCCTCTGACCGGACCCCGTCGGGGTATCGTCTTTACGATCAGGCCGCCATCGCGCGGCTGGTTTTTATTCGATCTGCTCAGGCGGTTGGATTTACGCTGGACGATATCCGGGAACTGCTTCGATTTGATGAGGCGTCTTCGTGCAAGGAGGTTCAAGATTTGCTGGAGCGGCGTCTTGCGGACGTACGGGCGAGGCTCGTTGACCTCAACCGTGTGGAGGATGCACTTGAAGGCGCGCTTAAGAAATGTCGAGAATCGCGGCGCGGTTGTGGTGTCCTCACGGGTCTCCGGCGCAACAAAGCGAAGAATACGGCAAGATAATACTTTGCAGGGTGACTTCGGAAGAGCCTCCATGGCAACAACTCCATCCAAACAGCAATCGGCGCCTGCGGCATTTATTAGCACCTGTCCAAGTTGCGGTGAAACGGGCGGGAGAGTTTCGCGCGTGACGCTGGAAAACCTCTTGAGCCCCGACCTGCGTTCCGACATTGGAGAGGATCAATATCGTGTCTGCACAACGCTGCGCTGTGACACCGTCTACTTCGCCGAGGCCGGTGGGCGGATGTTTCGTAAGTCTGACCTGTCGGTCCGTTTCGGTTTGAAAGAAACCGATGCCCCGCGCCACATTTGCTACTGCTTCGACCATACGATTGAAGCGATTCACGACGAAATTGGCCGTAACGGTGAGTCTACCGTTCTTGAAAAGATCAAGAGCGAGATGAAGCGTGTCGGTTGCCAATGCGAACGTACCAATCCGCTGGGGAGCTGTTGTTTAAGTACAGTCAGGGAGGTTGTAAAGAACGAGCTACAAAATTGCGGAAGAGTTGGTACCACCAGCGCCGCCCAATTGGAGTCAGATTGTTGCTCGAACAGCCCATGCAAGCAGCGTGATGATGATCACTGTCGGCGCGACATGGTGAAGGTGGGGCGGTCGTTCTGGTTTTATTGGGGTCTGCCGATCGTGGTGTTTCTTTTGGCTACAAGACTTTCGCCCGAACCGCGTACGTTCGTGTGGGCGGGAGCTTTGATCTGGGCTGGAATTGGTTGCTTCATCAACAGTCGTCGTTGCGGACGCCTTCACTGTCATATCACCGGACCCCTCTGGGGAGTTGGAGGTGTGGCTGTGATGCTCTACGGCTTTGGTATCGCGCCCATTCCGGGAAGTTGGATCGCGATCGGAATTGTGGTCGTAACGATCGCGGCTTTTTCCCTTGAGTGGATCGGGGGCAATAAATACTTGACGACCGGGTGCGAAGAGAAAACCTTTGGAGACAACAAGAACTCATGCTGCACGCCGGAAGCCTCGACGGGTCCAGCCGGAGCGGTGGCGACAGATCGCGCCGGGTTGTGGGCGGCGGGTGGTTCTGTGTTCGCGGCTGCATTCGCGTCGGCTTGCTGTTGGCTGCCTTTGGTGCTCATTGCGTTCGGTGCGTCAGCCGCTGGGGTGGCTGGTTTCTTTGAGGCGTATCGACTTCATTTTGTCGTCGTCGCGATCGGATTGCTTGGGCTCGGGTTTTATGTGGTCTATTTCAGAAAGAGCAAGTGCGAACCGGGTTTCGACTGTGCTATACCAAACCGCAAGCTCGATCTATTTAATCGGGCGATGCTTTGGGTTGCGACCGTTCTGGTCGGAGCGTTTGTGATGTTTCCGAACTATGTGGGGATGGTACTTGGACAATCGGGCGAAATCTCTTCCGTGGTCGATCATAGCGGTTTGGTTAGCGATACCTATCGTGTTGAGGGTATGACATGTGAGGGTTGCTCCGGTATCTTGCGTACTGCATTGATGAAGTTGCCCGACGTGAGGGCTGCAACCGTTGACTATGCGACGAAGTCAGCCGTCATTCAATACGATAAGGTGAACCCGGTGTCGGAGGATCTCGTGATCGAAGCGATCAAAGGTGCTGGCTACAGTGCGACGCATATCCGGACGACGCCATAGCGACTGGACAGGCGAGTCCGGGAGGGACCAATTGGATACGGGTGGGGCAGATGTAGGGTGGGCTGTGCCCACCGCAATTCTCATACCGCGCCAGATGGTGGGCATGGCCCACCCTACATGCTCGATGGTGTCGCAGTTGGGCGCGTATCCAGTCTTGGGTTTCGCGTGTGGCCAAAGGGTTTGACCGCAAAGTGTCGAGGTTGTTCTTGTGCCGTTGAACGCTGGCAGTCTTCATTCGATTCGCCCGCGAGCTGGTCTGAAGGCAGCGGCTTGAACATCCGATAAATCGGAATGGTTGGCTGCGAATTGCTGGCGGAGATTCGGATTCTCCGTTTGCGCTGGGATTCATGGTCCAATATGGGGTATCCGCTCGTCGCGAAGCGCGACGGGCAGACGCGACGAATGGCTGGGTCTGTTGCGGGTGCGTTACTTCGCAGTGACGGCATGGATTTGACCCATCCGCACGGAGCAGAGTAGACTGTTGTGATGAAATTTCGGGTTCTGATGATATCTGTGGCTATGGTGTCGTATTTTTCGGCGCCAGCTTTGTGCGTGAGCGGTTTGATGACGCACGATTGCGAAGGCCACACGGATTCCTCGTGTTCCTGCGATGAAACTTGCGATCACGGTTCTGATTGTCGGCACGAGGGAGAATGCCCGGACGATCCGTGCAGTATCGGTGTCGCTCGGGTTGAGCGTCAGAACGATCGCATCGAAGCGGTTTGCCAGGCATTGTTGCCCACTGCGGTGACGGCCATTGTCATCGTGAAACCGCCTGATGTCGTCATGGTGGACCGCGCCCCGCACTCCCTTGATATGTTGCCGTTCTTCTTCGGCGATCTCCCGCTTCTCATCTGATTCATTTCCAACTGCTTCGTCTGTTGTCGCAGGCTGCCTATGCGCGCCTTAGTGGCTGAGCTTCAAATCTGTGCGCCTTACAGTGTCCGCGCTTCAATAAATTCAGTTCGCGCCATCTGTGCGATGCGCGTCAAATTCGCAAAAAATTGATCGAGGGATCCATTGGATGCTTGAGAAAACCGGAAAGTTCGTGTGGGCGCTCGGCGTCCTGTCTGTAATGGGCGGTTGCGCCAAGGTCGATCCGCTGATCGACTTTGAGCAAGTTGAGCAACGGGTGATCGATGCGACGGGGCAGGCGCGTGTCTATCAACCTGCCGACGACGCGCTGGTTGCAGAGACTGTGGAAGGCCTTTTGGAAAACGGTTTGACCGCTGGCGAGGCTGTCGAAATATGCCTGTTGAACAACCCATCTCTGCAGGCTGCGTTTATGACCGTCGGGATGTCGCGGGCTGACGCGGTGCAGGCGGGGCTGTATTCCAACCCGTTCTTGAGTATTTCGGCTTTGCTGCCCGATGGTGGTGGCTTGGCGAATATTCAATCCACCATGGCGCAGAACATCGCGGAGTTGTGGCAGGTTCCGGTGCGTAAGCGCGTGGCGGAGCGTTCACTGGATGCGGCTATCGTCAATCTTGCGCGGACAGCATCAATGCTCGCGGCAGATGCAAAGTCTGCGTACTACGAAGCGGTCGGTTCCGATGGGCGTCTTCGGATTGCGCAGGAAAATCTGGTTATCACACGGAACCTTCTCGAACTGACACTGACGCGACAGAAAGCCGGCGCTGCGAATGAGCTTGAAGTCAATTTGTCTCGCAGTGTTGCGGTGGATTCTGAGATTGCGGTTGAACGAAGCAGGTTATTAGCGGGTAATGCCCGTCGAAACCTTGCCATCGTTCTCGGCCTCGTTGTCGATGCGAACGGATTGATTCTTAGCGATCCGTTGCCGGGTGATTTCCCCGAGACGCCCGATACCGAACCGCTGGTGGAACTGGCCAAGTTGTGGCGGCTGGACCTGCAAGCCGCACAGCAAGTCGTCCATGCTGCACAATCGCAGGTGGAATACCAATATCGCCTGATCGTTCCATCGGTGAAGATCGGATTTTCTCTGGAACGAGCAGAGCGTGCCCGGCAGCCCGGCAGAGACATCTTAGCCGACACGGCGCGGTCGTCGATTGCCAACGGAGGTTTGACCGCACCCGGAATTCAGCCGCGGTCGGAACGGCAAAACGCGAAAGGGCAAGGGTTCATCATTGGCCCGAGCTTTGGCGTTACGCTTCCTATTTTCGACCAGAACCAGGCGCAGATCGCCAAGGCTCAGTTCGCCCTCCAGCAAGCAAGCAAAACGTTGGATGGGCTTGATCGTACTATCACTCAGGAAGTCCGCAGCACGGTCGATCGCGCGATGACTGCGTGGCGTTTGATGCAGATGTACCGCGACCAATCGGTTCCGTTGGCGCAGAGTAATCTCGATCTGTCTCGTGAAGCATATCGTGAAGGGCGTGCGTCGTTTCTTTCGGTGCTTGAAGCGCAGCGATTCTTTCTCGAAACCCGCCAGGGTTACATCCAAGCCGCACAGTCTGCGGCAATGATGATACCCGAGTTGGAACGATCGATCGGACTGCCGTTCGACCGGTTTCACGCAGAGCTGAACAACTCTGCGGAATCCCTCCACGACATGGACGGTGCCCAAGACATGGATAACGTTCAAAACATCGAAAACGTCCAAGACATCCAAAACATCCAGAATATTGACGAGGAAAACTGATCATGAACAACGATCAATCGCGAAACCGTATTGCAATTGCGATCCTGGCCATCTGCAGCATCACGTTTCTGGGCGGCTGCTCGTTTGCAGACGCCACGACACTTGAAGCATTCGTAACGGGCATGTTCCGCAGCGCTGCTTCTGCGTTGCTGTTGTAATCGTGCCACGCCAACAACAAAGGAAATTCGGATGAGTAAGAAAACCGCAGTGGTGATGTTTGTCGGCGTCTTCGTCGTTCTTGTGATCGGAAGCGTTTTGCCGCGTTTTTCGCCGGACCAATACGCGATGGCGCAACACAAAGACCATGACGGACACGGCGACCATGATAAAGATGACGGTCCTGGCGACCATGACAAAAACGGCGGCCATGATAAAGATGACGGCCATGCTGACCATGGCGAGGAGTCTGCAAAGGGTGGCGATAAACATGGCGGCGACAAGCACGACGACCATGGAGACGAAGGCGGTGGCCACGGTGGGCATGACGAGCATGAAGAAGGCGTCGTGCATCTCAACGAATCGCAACGCTCGGAACTAAAACTTTCGCACGTTGAAGTGAAACGCGGCTCACTTGCGAGCATGGTTCAGCTACCCGGCGAAGTCTCCTGGAACGCCGACCGTCTCGTACACGTCACACCGCGTGTTCGCGGAATCGTGTCGGAGGTCCAAAAGACACTTGGTGACCGGGTCGAGGTTGGCGACGTCTTGTGCGTTCTTGATTCGCGCGAGATGGGCAACGCCAAAATGGAATACTTGTCGGACCTGAGCCGGTTCAACGTGGCTCGTGCGGATTTTGAACGTGCAGAGACAGTCTTTCAAAACACCAAGAAACTTCTGGCCATTCTCGATCCGGAACCCACACCGGAGAAGGTACTGGCGCAGGCTCACGATCTTCCCGTGGGTCAGAACAAGAACAAGCTATTGACGTCCTACACACGAATGAAAGTTAATCTTCGCAACTACAAACGAAACGAGAAGCTGTTGGCGAGCAAGATCGCCAGCGAGGCCGAATTTCTGGATGCCAAAGGCGAGTACGAAGTATCCCGCGCGGATTACTCATCTACCCGCGAGGAGATTTCGTTTGACTTGAAACTTGAATTCCTTCGTGCACAAAGAGATTTCCAGGTCGCAGAGACCGAGATGCGTAACGCTGAACGTGCTTTGCATATTCTTGGCCTAAGCAACGAGCAAACGGCGGAAATCGCAAAACAGGGCAAGGAGGTCGATGCGGACATTTCGCGCGCTGTGCTGCGTAGTCCGATCTCCGGTGTGATCGTTGATCGTCACCTGACGCGGGGTGAACTCGTTACCACTGAGACGAAGCTATATACGATTGCCGATATTTCCAACGTTTGGGTCATGGGACGCGCGTATGAGCGGGACATTCGTTTTCTCAAGGCCGGGCAAGGAACTTCGGTGCGTTTGGACGCCTTCCCGAACCAGCTATTTAAAGGTGAAGTCAGCTATGTCGCCAGCCAGCTTGATACCGACACCCGGACCGTGGAGGTTCGTGTGGTGCTTCCGAACGCTGGAGACCAGTTGCGTGCTGGCATGTTCGGAAACGTCGTGATTCACGTTAACGAAGGGTCGGGGGCTGCCGCATCTGAAGGCACCCTGGTGCCAGCGGCAGCCCTTCAGCGTGTGGTCAACGGATTCGTTGTATTTAAGGCGACCGGACCTGGAGAGTACAAAGTCGTTCCGGTTCAGGTTCTCGGAAAGACCCGAGAATTTGCGGAGGTGACGGGCGCGATTTCGATTGGCGACAAGGTGGCCATCGGTGACACATTCGTGCTCAAGTCAGAAGCAGGCAAAGAAGAAATGGGTGGCGGCCACTCACACTGACGGAGCGACCATGTCAAAAATTATAGACTTTTCATTAAACAACCGTTTTCTGATTCTGATTCTGTGGCTGTTGGTGGTGGCTGCGGGATTGGATTCTCTAAGCAAACTACCGATCGACGCTGTGCCTGACGTGACGAACGTTCAGGTGCAAATTCTTGCGAATTCTCCAGGGCTCCCGCCGGAGGAAGTAGAGCGGTTTATTACATTCCCTGTCGAGACGTCGATGAGCGGTTTGCCAGCGATCGAGGAAGTTCGCTCGGTGTCGAAGTTCGGCCTTTCTGTGGTGACGGTGGTCTTCGAGGAAGGTACCGACATTTTTTGGGCGCGTCAGCTGGTGGGCGAGAGGCTTGTTGAAGCGCGCGAACAGATACCGTCGGGATACGGGGAACCTGGAATGGGTCCCATCTCGACAGGGCTCGGAGAAATCTACCAGTTTGAAGTCCGTGGGGAGAACCATACGCCCAT
>JAADIU010000210.1 GCA_013151185.1 Planctomycetota bacterium | reverse complement strand
TCGTTCCTGTGTGCGCAGCCACAGGACGTGATCGACGATGCGCAAACGCTCAATCTGCTTTGTCCTGAGCGGCTCATCACGCGGAACCTGCCGAACGTAATCTTGCTTGTTCAGGTATTGCGCCTTCGTCGCACCGTATGCCCAGAAACCATCGTATCGCTGATTTCCAAGCAACAGACGAACAGCCTGATGGGTCCATTGGCCCGTTGTGCATTTGGGCGGAAGGGGCGCTTTCTCGTGATTAAGCTTGCGAGAAATGGCGCTGATGGAGAGACCGTCATCGACGTACCACGCGAAGATCTGGCGCACCCAGTCGGCTTGGATGGGATCAATCTCGAATCGCCGACGCGCGTTGTTCTTCTTGGTTTTTTGGCCAGAAACAGGGATACCTTGATACCCAAATGTCACTGTGCCATGGACCAACTCATGATCCAGCATCCCTTCATGCGCGGCGCGGATATGAGAGGCACCCATGTGGACAACCATTTCGTCCATCATCGCGTGGAGATGCAGCAACTGTCGCCAGCGGTCGGTGTCCGCTGTGTCGATCCCGGACCTGACGAAAACGCAGCGAATTCCACGATCAACGATTTCCTCCTCCACGAATTGGAGAGATTTA
This sequence comes from Planctomycetota bacterium, assembly GCA_013151185.1. GTDB lineage: Bacteria > Planctomycetota > Phycisphaerae > UBA1845 > UBA1845 > UBA1845. Next base: position 3,356 of record JAADIU010000210.1, on the reverse strand, counting down.
TAGGTTTTCCGGTAGAGTCGATTCGTCGAAAATATCAGAACGACGTCGATTACGCCTTGTGCCAACTTGGCACGAAGCGATGTGAACCCGGGCCTGCGAGTACGACAGCCACGAACGCTGCTGTCAGAAAATATCATTTCATCAGCAATGTCGATTCCATTCACGTCCGCGAATTCGCGGCAACTCCGCACTTGGTCCTCGATGGAATGTTGGTCCTTCGTCGAAAACCGTGCGTAGATTGCACCGCGGAGCCGCTTCCCCGCTCGCGTTCGCCGTCGCGCGCGCAAGCTGCAAGCGGGCAATGCCAGTGCGCTCGCGCTGCTATCGGCGAAGTGCCACTTGTCCCGGATTTGTCCCGGTGCGCTGCGCTTACAACCGTCTTTGACTGGTATTAACAGTGAACAACTGGAATCGCGCAACGCCCTTCCAAGAAAGAGCTTACGCGTAAATCCAGCACCGTCAGCAAGTTGCGCAATACCGGGACTCGCGAATCCCCCCCTCTCCGCTTATTCTGAGGCCTGCGAGTCCTAAGTTTAGGATTCGCAGGCTTTTGTCGTCTTGGGTGGTAATCGAACAATGAAATGGTAAGAACAGACGCAAAGTGGTAGAGAATGAACGCGCACGGAAGACCCGCAGAGCCTTGGACGGCTGTTGCGGACATTTAGAGTCCCTCATATTTGTCGCCGCGACCTACGGTTCGACGCGGCTTTGAACGGCTCTCGAACTCCGCTCAAATCCTGTTTAACTTGCTCAGCGGCCCATCCATTTCCACCCATTTGGGCCCTTTCGGATGGGGACACTTTGCTTCCTTCCAACTAGCTTCGCCAAAGCGCCCTTCAAGGCGAGCCATTCGCCATCGGCCACAACCACAGGCGTCGCAATACAGATAGCTCTCGTGCTCCTTGGCTTTGTCACAACCCATGCACTGGCTTATGCACAGGAGCCGAATTCGCCGAGACGCGCGACCTGAAGTCACGGCTCGAAGAAACGGCAAGACTTTACCCAGGCAGACCGGAGGCGATTCAACCGCCATGCGCCCTGCGACTGAATGTAGCGGCCCGTCACAGTGTGTATCGGCCCACGGTCGCCTTTGAACTGCTGGATGCGCATCTGTCAGTGGGCGAATGAAAACGGTTCTCCCGCACTTTTGGTGAAAGCGGGTAGACGACCTCGATTCACGATGTGATTATGTAAGGACATGTGGGCTGCTGTTCTGCAATCTGGTTGTCGTACAGCCATCAGCAAGCAGAAACTGAACCGTGTCATCGATCCGGCATCATATCACTCCTTCCTGGCTTGCCCGGTTCTCAATTTTTTGGTGTGATCAAATCGGTACTTCCCTGTGTTTCGATGAATATCCCGTGTACAGGGCTTCGGCGATTATCCCGTATACAATACCCGCTGCCGGAGCAGGTCGAAATTTGCTCGACCATACATCTGGCGCTTGATCAGTTTGAGGCGATTCACTTGCCCTTCCAGTAGCCCGTTGTTCCAGACGGTCGTCAGCCCCGCATGCACCGCGTCGAAGTCGGATTTCAAACTGGTAGCAAACGTTCGTATCTCACGCGGCACGGCGAAATCCCATGCACGTTGGATCCACGAATCCAGCGTCTCGACCCCCTCACCGCGAACCATGGCCGCAAACTCACGGGCCAATTCGGTACCCGAACGTATTTCGGAGCATCGTTCCAGGAGCGCATCGACGAACGACCTGTCTCGTTTGTCCAGGTCTGCTGGGTTTTTGAGGAGCAATCGGGCTAATCGCCGCGCCGATGGCGGTTGCATGTTGGGCGGTCGGATCGTGGTAGAACTTCCGTAGCTTCGATCCCAGTGGGCCACGCGACGGCGAACGCTACAGTAGGAACCCGTGAATCCGATGACCTCCAACTCCCGAAAGAGTTGAGCGGCATTATGGCACCCTTCTTTCCATCGCTGTTCCAAGTGCTCTGTGAATCGATCGGTCTTGCTGGCGTACTTGCATGTTGCCCGCTCTGGAAATTCTCCCGCCCGAGTGTATCGACCCACGGTTTCCCGATGGATGCTTAAATGGCGTGCAATCTTGCGGTCGGACAGTCCTTGGTGACGCAATTCCATGACCTGTTCGTATTTTTCAAGCCGCCGATTTCGTCGAACGTCGCGATGCGTCGGGCGACGGGGTACCAGGTTGGCTCGGGTAGGATTCGGTCTTTCTTCATCGCAATGTCTTTCTTGATCGCGCTGTCTCTCTTCATCGCGCTGTGTCGTGGGTGGATCACGCCCGGCAACGTCTCGCATGGCCAACTTCAGTTGTGGGTGGCGGTGGTCCAGCATTCTGGCCATCGCTTGCTGCAAGTTTTGCATCAGGTGAAATCGATCTGCGACCTGAATCGCTTGCGGTGCTCCCATGGACGCAGCTCTTGCATAGCAGTGAGCACGATCCCGGGTAATGACTTCGACTTCCGGATGTTCGCGTAACCATGCTGCGAGCGTTTCCGGCTCGCGATCATCGAGCACGTCGATGGGCCGACGCTGTTCATGGTCGCATATCAGCGTTCCATACCGCAGCCCTTTGCGCATGGCCCAGTCATCAACTCCGAGAATCCGAAACGTTGACGCGATGGGGATGTGTGTTCGACGAATCGTTCGCAGCAGGGTGTCGGGGCTGATTGGCATGCCGAGTTGTCGGGCGAGCCGCGAGCCAGCCTCCCCACCACATGCGAATGCGATCGATGCAAATGTGTCCGCCAATCGATCCGTGTTCCGTGCGTAGGCACGCGTGACGTTGGGCAGACGCTCCGCAAAGATGCGCCGCGGACAGGCCGAGACATCACAAGAGAACTTGTGAGAAAGTAGCAGCAGACGCACAGACCGACCCTGCCAGGGCAAATCCCCGAGGCGGCGCAAATACCGGCTGTGCTGCCGCGCCGATCGGTGGGCACACAAAGGGCATACTCCGGATGGTGCCAGGGATTCCACGGCGATCGTAACCACTTCGGGCTCGATCTTTATGTGAAGGCAGCGAAGGGTTGCGGGCTGCGGCAGATGTGGATTGACCATCTGAGCAGACTCCATTCTGCATATTCAGGGCCCATCCCTGGACCCAACGCCAAATAGTCTACTACGCAATCCAACGATCGAAGTGCTTCACCAAAAGTGCGGGAGAACCGTTTTCATTCGCCCACTGACAAGTCCATCGAAGATGCGATCTCAGGGGAATAGTTGCAGGGGGATTTTCGAGGAACCTTCAGATGATTCTGCCGGGAAATTGTTGGAAGTGTCGAGCGGCACGGAAGTGCGGATCGTTCAACGCCGCCTCTCTGGTTATGAAGTTCGTACCGAGAGCGGAGAGCCAAATCGCGTGGGTCGTGGATAACTAC
>JAADIU010000290.1 GCA_013151185.1 Planctomycetota bacterium | reverse complement strand
TGGAACGGTCGGATACATCGATCACCGTCACCTCGACACGCGGCTTATAGAAGAAGAAGTCGGACGCAATCAATGCCGTGCGAACCCCACCCCCGTCATCCGGGGCACTTCCAACCGAGCCGCCTTCGACGGTGCCATTCTCAACTGCAACAGAGTCAAACGCGGGCCTTGTGATCACGACGGCTTTGTCGCCCGTGAGGTACATATCGAACGCGAAGCCCTTCAAATCGACGGACGACATTTCTTCAAGAGCGTCAGCCGGAATAGCTTTGACAATCCGCAGGTTCCCACGACTTAGAACATACAGATATTCCCCGTCGTTCTTGATGACGTCGGATTCCTGAACGCCAACTTCCTGCTCGGTTGTGGTGGAGAAACCGTTGCCATTGCCCGCGTCATCAGCCGCCACAGTCTCAGCACCCGCACCGTTGGTGGGAGCAGCCGACGAATCGAAATCGCCCGCGCCATCCGCTGCCACGTCCTCGGCGAAAACAACCTCCCCGCCACCGCGCGTTTGAGAATTCGTGCCCTGCTCTGCAAAGTAGGCACCAAGTTCCTCGGCAGACTCAAACCGAACAAGCCGCTTCGAGGTCGACGAGGGATCGTCCGTCGGATTGCCCGTCCCCTCACCCCCGCGACCAAACAGAGCCATGAGATCGACATCGCAACCGGTCAGACCAACGAGTAATAGCACAAGAACAAATCCGTTCTTCTTCATTTTATTTCTCCAGAATATGCAGATGCCCATGGGTGTCCCGATTGCACGCAAGCAAGCTGCCCGGCGTCTTCAACGTGTGGTATTCCCACAAACGCACGCCCTATCGTACCATTCGCCTGCCCGACATGGCACGGATTGCAACGCAATCAACGTCTTCACTGGAATATTCACCGCACCGTGTGGGCAGTCAAGCTTTCGCTATTTCGCGCTGCCCGCCTTGCAAAGTCGCCCGGCAACCGGTATTTGTGCCCGTCTTATGCTCTGGAGCCGATACTTCATCCCAACGTCCAAAGAAACGCCCGCCGATGCGGTGGTCCCCTCCCATCAATTGATGCTGAGAGCGGGGATGCTGCGCCAAATCGCTGCCGGTGCCTACGCCTATTTGCCCATCGGGTTTCGGGTCCTGCAAAAGGTCAAAAATATCGTCCGGGAAGAGATGAACCGGGCAGGTGCAATCGAACTGCACATGCCCGCAATGCAGCCGCTCGATCTCTGGAAGGAAACGGGACGCGACGAGGCGATGGGCGAAACACTCATCCACCTGCCCGACAAATCCTTTCGCCGAGGCACGGTGCTCGGACCGACACATGAAGAAGTCGTGACCGAAATCGTCCGGGCGTATGTCAACAGCTACAAGCAATTGCCCGTCACGCTTTACCAAATTCAAACAAAATTCCGCGACGAGGAACGCCCCAAGAGCGGCGTCCTGCGTACGCGCGAATTCCTGATGAAAGACGCCTACTCGTTCAATCCCACGTTGGAGTCCTTGAACGAAAGCTACGAGCGAATGTATCAGGCGTACTGCCGAATCTACGAACGATGTGGATTGCCATACGTCGCCGTCGAAGCCGACTCGGGGGCCATCGGTGGCGATGCGTCGCACGAGTTCATGGTGGTGACCAACGCGGGTGAAGATTGGCTCGTCCGGGCGAAGGATGGCTCCTACGCAGCCAACGTCGAACGCGCGGTCATGGCACCGTTGGAAAAGACGGCATCACAGGAACAATCCACGCTGGCAGAAGTGCATACGCCCGGCAAAGCCACGATCGACGAAGTGTCCGCCCTGCTCAAGTGTTCGCCGGCAGACATGATCAAGACCATCATCTACGAAGCCGACGGCTCACCGGTGGTTGCGTTGGTGCGGGGTGACCACGAAGTCAACGAAGCCAAACTCCGCAAACATCTGGATGCCGTATCGTTGGAACTGGCTTCGCCCGAAACGATCCAAAAACTCACCGGAGCCAACGTCGGTTTTGCCGGTCCGGTCGGGCTGAATGATGTTCGGATCATCGCAGATCAAGCCGTGTCCACGATGCAGAATGCGGTCACGGGCGCGAACAAAACGGACTATCACTACACCGGGGTTAATTCCGGGCGCGACTTCAACATCACCGAGTCGACTGACCTGCGATATGCGGTCGAAGGCGACCGCGCTTTGAACGGTTCACCGTTCGTATTTGAAAAGTGCATCGAGGTCGGCCACGTGTTCAAATTGGGGACGAAATACTCCGACGCGATGAAGGCTACTTTCCTCAATGAAAACGGGAAAAGCATTCCGATCATCATGGGTTGCTACGGCATCGGCGTAAACCGCATCATGGCCGCTGTCATCGAATCTTCCCACGACGAAAATGGCATCCGTTGGCCGGCAAGCATCGCACCGTTCACCGTTCACATCGTCGCGCTCGACACGCGCGACGACACCGTCATGTCAACCGCGATGAAAATCCACAATGAGCTTGAGGCGAGCGGGTTGGATGTGTTGCTGGACGATCGCGATTCGCGCCCGGGCTTCAAATTCAAAGACGCGGATTTGATCGGCATTCCCTATCGCATCACGGTTGGTAAACGCGGACTTGCTGAGGGGATCGTCGAGTTCAAGCTGCGCAGTTCGGACGATGTTCAGAAGGTTGCTCCCGACCAAGTCGTCAGCCTGTTGCAAGATCACCTCGCACAGTCTTAGCGCTCTGCGAACCGACTCCTGCCAGTTCCCGAGTGAGTTCAGCAATCCAATATCCCGCGCCGAGTTTGACAGCCGCTGCCCTCGCGGACTCTGCGAAACGCGCAAGGCAATCGGCATCCGACAATTGCTCGACTGCTGCGAGAACATCCGCAGGATCCTGCGAGGTCACACTCAATCCGCAACCGCTCTCTGCGATGAACCGATCCACGAAACATCCGGGCGGAACAATCGCCAGAATGGGACGCCCGATCGACAGGTAGTCCACGATTTTGGAAGGGAAACAACCGTCAATTTCCTGCGGATACGGTGTATTGTGACCGAGCGCAACAACGAGCACATGCGAGTCGGCCATCCGATGGCGCGCTTCGGACCGAGACAGCCATTGAACGTCACGGCCTGAAAGCAATCGGTGCGGTTCGGAGAGGAACGTTGCAGAAACGTTCGACGCACCATCGATGCCGGTGAGAAAGATGGCGATGGAATCTTCGTGGGCTTGGTAGATACTCCCGGCATAAGCTAATCGCAATTCGCCCTCAAACTTCGGCATGGGAACGGGGCTGTCGCTCTTCGCAATGCAATGGGGCAGAACCCAGGTTTGCCCGACGCCTCGCCTCTCGTAGTGCTGGGCAAATTCCCGCGTGGGCACAATGACGAGAGACGCATCCTTCATCACCCGCCGATCGAGCCACGTCCAGAATCCACGCTTCGCCTTGTTGCGGGCAATCAGCGTTTCGGCGAACAAATCGTGCATGTAAACGGTCAGGGGCTTTCGCAGTTTCTTTGCGATCAACCAACCCGCCAGCAAGCCATACCGATGGGGGTAAACCGCGAACACACGTTCGATCGGGTTTGACCCAGCGCACCGTGATGCCTGTCGCCACATGCGAAACGTCGTCAGAAGCGACGCGATCCAAGTCGCAATTCGCCCGTCCTCGTCATTCTTGGCCGGCCAATTGACACGTTGCGTCGGCAGTGATGGTGGAATGATGGCATCAGCGTTGTTCGATTCGTCCATCGCCCGCGTAAGAACGACATAGCCATCCGCCGACGCGCCGGCAAAAAGATTCGCCAACACCTGTGTCGAGGCTCGCTTGGTGGGCGGCCAATGCCAACTCACGATCAGCGTGCAGCCGGTCGTGTGGGATTGAACAGAAGACGTGCCCGCCACCGGCTTCGGAATGTCGTTCGCATTCATCGGTATCACCCAGTGGCGTGATTCAACCTGTTGGGGCAGCAATCAACGATGTAGGGTCCGCTGTGCGGACCATTTTTCAGCATCGAACATTGCCCGTGTGACGGTCCGCACAGCGGACCCCACCAAGAACCTCGAACGCAACAGGTATCACCCAAGGAGTTATCGGAGATTCCATGTTTCGAGGTGCAATCGCATCGGTCGTCATCGGATCAATCAAGGGCCTCCCACAGCCGATAACGAAGATGACGGCTACCCTTTTGCATGAGTGCGTATCAGTTCGGAGCGAACATGACGACCGACCGAGCCCAACCCAAGCCCCCCACTGTTTCCCTGGTCACCACCGTCTTGAACGAACGGGAGGGCTGCGATGTGTTCCTCAAATCGCTCGCCCAACAGACCCGCAGACCAGACGAAGTCGTCGTCGTCGATGGCGGCTCGACCGACGGCACGCTCGATGTGATCCGGGGCCACGCCCGTGCGGACCGTTCGATTCGGTTGATCGAAGCGCCCGGCTGCAATATTGGACAAGGGCGCAATCTCGGTGTCGAAAACGCCTCCGGACAAATCATCGTCAGCACCGACACGGGTTGCCGCCTCGAACCGCAGTGGTGCAAAGAACTCACGCAGCCGTTCACGGACAATGCAGACGTCGAGTTTGTGGGTGGAACATACAAGATCGATGCACACTCGATGTTGGAACGGGTCATTGGTGCGGTCACGATGCGGGGTGTTTTGGAACCGATCGACCCGGCCACGTTCAACCCGTCATGTCGATCCATGGCCTATACGAAGGATCTTTGGCGACGCAGCGGGGGTTTTCCCGAGTGGACTCCGGTTGATGATAATCTGTTCAACATCAAGATTCGACGCATGAACGTCGTCC
>JAADIU010000206.1 GCA_013151185.1 Planctomycetota bacterium | reverse complement strand
CGTTTCTTTCGCGCTACAACTACTTCCATGAATTTCATCACATCCTCGCTTGGGGTGTGGTCGTCGGGATGATCGAGGGAAATTTTGCCTCGGTGGTTGTGGCCAAGACGTTCCACGGAAGCGGCTTTCTGATTTCGATCGCCTCTGCCGCACCGATGGCGATGCATATCTTTAGCCTCTTCTGGGGGTCGATTTGTGTTGGCCGACGCAAACTACGGATCTTCACCCTCTGCACCACAGGAACCGTGATCGCCCTGGCAAGCGTCGCCATGACGCCGGAGGGAAATTGGGCGGGTTGGTTATTCGTCATACAGATGGCCGCGGCTCAGTTTTTTCAAACGGGTGCGGTGACGGTTCGGTCGGCGCTGTGGAAATCGAACTATCCCCCCAGCGAACGCGGTCAGATCGCAGCCCGTTTGCAGGTTGCGCGCGCCGTCACGCGCATGTTCTCCGTCGCGATGGCCGCCTTGGTCCTCGACGCGAACCCGACGAGTTATCGATGGATCTATCCGTGCGTCGCAGTGGTGGGGGGTGTTGGCGTTTGGTGTTTGCAGCGGCTTCACGTTCGGGGCGAGGCAAGCGAACTTCGGCGCATTCACAGCGGAGCGGGGCGAATCGCGTCGTTGACCAAACCCGCCAGCGTCACCCGCATCGTGTCTACAACGCATGTGCTCCGAAGCGCGGTCCATGTTCTCAAGAAAGATCGACGCTTCAGGCAATACTGCATCGCCCAGATGTTCGCGGGGGCTACGAACCTTTTGATTCGGGCAGTTCTTGTTGCGATCGTGACGCAGCGCATGCTGGTGGGTATGGATCGAGCGTACTGGGTTAGCACGGTCCTGCTGGAAGTGCTGCCCCTGTTGCTGATGCTGGCGACCATGCACGCGAGCGCCCGATTCTACAACCGGGTCGGGGTCGTGCGCTTCAGGGTGATTCAAATGCTGGGGTGGATCGTGGCGATCTTGTTTGGACTTTTCGGGACACTTGCGATTGAACATCTGGATGACCTGGGACCGCGAGCGCTGCTGGTTGCGGTGGGTTGTTTTGCGGGTTTCGCGATTGTCCGTGGGATTTGTCTGGGTGGCGGCTCGATTGCGTGGAATCTTGGGCATCTGCATTTTGCTGAGCGCGATGACGCGGAGGTTTACATGGGTATCCATGTGTCGTTGACCGGGCTGCGTGCGATGGTGATGCCGATGGCTGGCATGGCATTGTGGGCGTGGATCGGTTGGTGGGTTTGGCTGGTGTCGGTTGTGTTGGGCATCATTGCGACCTATTGCTTTATGGCGCTTGAACGCGACGATCGAAGCCTCGCGCTTGAGGCAAACGACCGAGCCAATTCCAGTGTGGCGATCGAACGCACATAGCGCAGCCGCGCTCACCGCTGTTTCACTGCGCAGTCTGGGTGGCCCGCCCCTTCCAGGGGTGGGGGACGGATTGCGGCACCGCTCTGTCGTTGGCGAGACCAGCATAGGTCGTGTAGACTTGATGCACCGGTGGGATCATTTTCTGATGGGTCAATCATGCAGGACGAAGAAATCATTCGCAAGGTTCGCCTCGAACACGAGCGCTTGCGCGACATTACCAAAGCGTTGGAAGATTCGCTCCGCAGCGATGCTGGTGACGACTTGCAAGCGTGGCTGGCGGAAGTCTGCAAATCCTTCGAGCATTTCCGCGCCCATTTGATTCACCGGATTGCCCTTGAAGAGATCGGCGGGTTTTTGGACATCGTCGTCGAACGCAGGCCGACCCTCAGCAAACAGGTCGAGCACCTTCGTGAAGGACACGCCAAGATGATCGAGATGGCTGGCGAGACCCTGAGCGGACTGCGCTGTCTGTCCTGCACATGCAAAGACGCACGACAACAAGCCGGCATCTACGTTCAAATCATGCTCTCAGAAGTGAACTACCACGAGGAATCTGAGAACCTGCTCGTCGCGTCCGTGTTCACCGACGATCTTGGCGTGGGTGATTGAGGCGCGGGGATCATACCTCGGCTTGCAGGTTCATCTTTTGGCCCGCCACCATGCAGAAGGTGGGCTGGCGCGTACCCGTTAGAATGTTCTCCACCGCGTCCGTTGGCCCATCTGGTTCCAAAGGTACGGCGACAAGGTCCGCTCTCATACCCGGCGCGATTGCTCCTGTAACGCCTTGATACCCCAGTGCCCGTGCGCCCCCGAGCGTTGCTGCGTTCAGAATGCGCTCCCTCGACAAATCGGGTCGGTGGCTCGCGAGGAAACGCACCTCATCAAGAATCGAAAGCGACGGATTCGATGCGAGGCTGTCGGTGCCCAGGCAGACATTGATGCCGGCATCGACCATGTCGTCAAAGCGGTGGGGCGGATGAGCGAAAGCGTGGTGCGTTCGGGGGCAGTACACGACCGAAGTATTCGTTTTCGCAAGCAGATCGATCTCGGAATCGCTGACGTAGTTGCAATGTGCCAGGAGAGTTTGCGGTCCCAAAGCGCCAGCGTCGTGCAGGTACTCGATTGGCCTTCGATTCATCGGGCCGGTTGATGCTGTCCATCCGCCGACCGATTCAAGAAACTCCTTCAACGGTCCTGTTTCGTGCAAGAGGAATTCTTCCTCCGCCTTCGACTCAGCCGCGTGAATGCACAAACGCATTCCATTCGACGCGCCAGCCGTCACGCACTTCGACAGCGTTTCCGGGCCGACGGTGTAAGTGGCATGGGGCGAAATCCCGCACGCCAAGTCGGACGAGGCGAATTCGCAATCGACAGCCTGGCGCAACAATGGCTCACCCGCTCCAGCGGCTACCCCGAGAACTTCGCCGAAGGAAACGACACCCGGTCGATGTTGCGTCTTCGAGATCGTTTGCCTTGTCATCGAGGCAAACCGCGAAATGTCACCCAGCAATGTCGTGCCGCATCGGATGCTGTCCGCCAACCCGCGTTGAACGGCATCCACGATACCGGACGGATCGCGCGACAACTCTCGCATCTTCGGAACGAGGCGACTTAGCCAATCGCAGAAATCCGGAGTTACCGGCACGCGGCTATGAAGGCTTCCCAATTCGAGGTGCGTGTGTGCGTTAACGAAACCGGGCATGAGAAGCACATCGCCCAGATCGGTCGGCTTGGAGTCGCCCAAGTCGACGGACGCACCCACTTCCGCGATGGTCGGGCCTTCAACCCGAACAAGCCCGCCGTCAATCAATTCAAACTTGGCATCAAGCACATACTTGGCGCGGAGGATCATAGGATGATTCTCGTCTCAACCCCCGAGTCAACGCAATTCCTGCGCGACATCGAAGGTAGGGTGCGTCCCGGACGCACCGAATTCAACTGTTCGCTCTTTGTACGATCCCGCTTAGCTCGACGAATCGTGTCGGACGTATTCGATCAATTTACCTGCGGGAACAAAGGCGTATTTTTCCAAGAACGACACCGCCGCCGGGTTGTCCGCAAGTACCTCGACGCACACGATTCGCACTGCCAACCGCCGAGCCATCGCGAAAATGTGTTCCAGCATTTCGGTCCCGATCCCACGACGGCGGGACGGCTCGGCAACGTACAAATCGATGATGCGCCCGATGTCACCAACTTGAAACAGCGAACACAAACCGACGGGCTGTTTCCCGTCCATCGCGACGAAGGCGTCCAGGCGATGATCGTCAAGGCGCTCGACATCGACCGTAACTTGTTCGTCGCAACCCGGTTCGAGCAAGTGCGCCGCCCGTTCCGTGCAAATGCCTCGAAACGCCTGCCGCATCGCACGGGCTGGGAGAATGCGATACTTGCCGGGTTCTTCATTCGCTTGTGGCCAACGTTCGAGCATCATCGCGATTTTGTCCGCGCGGGCGAAACCTGCGTCAAACAGAACGGGTTCGATGACATCTGGCTCTTGATCTTCCGCCAACGCCCACCGATTGCAATGCACATTGGCTTCATCGAAGAACGCCTGCGTCTGAGCCAACGCCCGACTCGCATCGTCGGCGGACTCGACCCACACTTCGCGAAACTGTTGAGACTCGGAT
>JAADIU010000263.1 GCA_013151185.1 Planctomycetota bacterium | reverse complement strand
CGTTGACGTAGGCGAGAAAATTCTCCACCGTGACCGGCGCTTTCTCAGCGTCCAACTCGAGCACGATGTCGCCGAGCGTTGTGCTCAGTTTGACTCTTGGGTTCGCCGGTTTGCTGGCGGGCTTGTCGGTGGGTTTGTCTTCTGCCGTCGCCACAAACGGGCTGACCAACATGGCGATCAATGCAAGACTCAGTTTGGAATGGCTCATCGTCAAGGACTCCTCTTCTTAATCCTTTGTCGTTTGCGTTCTCGTCGTCCGCGTGGGCTGTGATTCGTCGGATATCCTCCAACGGCGGATCAAAGCGGAGATCATACAAACGAGACGCTTGCTCTGCAATTGACCCACGAGGCGGGGTGAAGGATAGTATCGCGGATTGCATTTCGGGCTAACGAGCAAGAGAACGGGACATCAGCTTTGGGACGTTCGGAATCATCTTCACTTCTTCGCAACCGCAACTTCATCCTCTTGTGGTTCGCATATTTCGTCAGCGCCATCGGTGACCACCTTTCCGAGATGGCAATTTTGAGCACGCAGGGCGCGCTGGGCGAGGACGTGGATATCGCTCCACTCATGGCCCGCATGTTGTTCGTATTCTTCGTCCCATTTCTGTTGTTTGGTCCGATGATGGGATGGTTGGCCGACCGGTTCCCTCGTCGCCGAATCATGATTGGCGCGGACATCGCGCGCATGATTCTGATGTGCGGGTTCGCGTGGCTCATCGCCAAGTTGGCCCCTCTGTCGCCAACGTGGGGGCCTTATCTTCCCCTGCTGCTGATTGGAATTTTCGCGGCGATGTTTTCGCCGGCAAGGTCGGCATTGCTTCCGACGCTCATCCGAAACGACCAACTGGTCGAAGCCAATGCGTTGATCCGAGGTGTCGGAATTGTTGCGACGGCTATCTCTGCCGCTCTTGGTGGGTGGCTCGCCGATCACCATGCGTTGCTGGCATTCGAGATTGATGCGGGGACGTTCGCCGTGAGTGCGGTTCTTGTCTTTATGATTGTCGTGCCGCCGGCTGACCGCCGCGTTGAGGTTTCGCGGGCAAAATTTCTCCCACAGGTGTTGGCGGGTGTGCGCTATGTTTCCTGCCACCGGCGGGTGGGGCAACTGGTTGTTATCGGCACGATTTATTGGTTTAGTGCTGCGGTCGTCAACAGCGTTTTGCCAGCGATCGTCAAGGGCGCGTATGGGCAATCCACGTTCACGGAGATCCAATTCTTCCGCATCTTCTTGGTCGTCGGGATGGTCCTGGGTGCGGGAGCTCTTTTTATTCTCAAAGATGCCCTGCGGAGTGAAACGGCGATCACATGGTGTCTCAACGGCGCAGGTATGGGCGGCGTCTTGCTCGCGTTGAGCACATTGTCATGGTGGCCGAACACGGTGGCTTATGCCATCGGTGTGGTTGCGATTGTCATCGTGGGGTTCTTCGGTTCGGCGCTCATCGCAAGCTACAACGCTTTGTTGCAACGGATCGTGCCGGACCGGTTTCGTGGGCGTGTGTATGGCGTGCTGGATGTATGTACCATGTCGGGGTTGTTGCTGGCTTGCGGTCTGTTGGGGATTCCGCAGTGGCCCCACCTCGATCAATGGTGTGGTGCAATCGCCGCCGTCGTGGGAATCTTGCTGATGACGGCTGGCATGGCGTCGCTGGTGTTTCGCTACCGTAGTCAGTTGGATTCCATGCCTTTGGCGATGACGCGCACGTTCAACGAATTGTGGTGTCGATTTTGGTACCATCACCGATGCATCGGCGCTTGCACGATTCCGCGCGAGGGACCGGTCATCGTCACTTCTAACCATACGGCTCCCCCCGATCCGCTGATGATCTATGCATCGTGTTCCTTCCGCCGTATAAGCTTCATGACAGCTCGGGAGTATATGGACTTTCCTGTGTTCAAATGGTTTGTCCGAATGGTCGAATGTATTCCCGTGAACCGTGATGGTCAGGATACGGCGGCGACGCGAGAAGCGATGCGACGACTGAAGAATGGGGATGCACTGGGCATTTTCATTGAAGGGGGGATTCCCGATCCCGGTGAAGTGAAAGAACCCAAGAATGGAGTGGCGCTGTTGGCGCTGCGCACGGGTGCGCCTGTGGTTCCGATTCACATTGCGGGCAACGTTTTTCGCGAGGGCATCGCAGCAGGTTTCTTCGCCCGCCATCGCGCAGAAGTGCGATACGGCAATCCGGTGGATCTGTCGGAATTCTCAAAAAAACCAACGCGTGAAGAATTGGATGCGGCAACTAAGAAGATTCACAACGCGATCCTCGCATTGGCACCAGACGCCGACACCCACAAGTAGAGCTTGCAGGGTGAGCCGTGCCCACCATATTATTGATCTCATACTTCCTTATTGATCCCATGCTTCAGGGATTCTCAAGCTACTCATCACAACTGAAACGGATCGTGTCGTCGAGATCGACTGGTAAGACGAGCGTTCGCAAGCCCTGTTGCAGCGCTGCTGCACACATCTGTACGCGATCAGCCGCATCCTCGACAAATCGTGCGGCGTACTCCGCGTTGAGGACGGGCTTGCCGGCTTCAACGAATGCGTCGTATACATTGCATTCATCGAATTCGTGGCACTGCTCGTTGACCGCAAAATCGTAGTAGGCGAGTAGGTCACCAATCTGTGAAAGGTCGTTCTTGAGCGCGACCGACAAGCCGCGTTCGTGCGCTGCGTTGGCGATGAAACGATTGAACGCGAGTTGATCCGTCGCCGTCAGATCGAACCCGCTGTTGTTTTCAAACCCCGCCATGTTGTCAGGTTCCACGCCATCGCAACCCTTCGTCACCGCAAGGTCAAGCCGCGCCCGCATGATGGCATGAACCGTCGTCGAGCGGATGTCCAGCCATCTCTCATCCGCAAAATCGTCCAGTGTGTTGCCGAGGTCAGCAGTATCAAACGCGGCTGCGTCTTCGCGAAAATCTTCAAAGGTTCCCGCTGAAAAATAACAAATCACCCGCCGACCCGCATCTTGCAATTCGGCGATCGCGGCTTGGTCCACATCAAATAGATCGATGTCATACAGATCGACATTGTAGGTCGTGTTGATTGAATTCCCATCACCCGGCTGAAGTTGCCACTGCCAAGTCGTGGCAACAGTGGGGCGATACCAATCACCCTCGGTGATCGGCGCAACTTCGGCTTGAATTCCCTGGGTCGTTGCATCGGATTCAACCGAATCACCGCCTCCACTCCCTTCGCCAACCGTGCTGGGAGGAGGCATGCACCCGGATGGCGAAGCCAGCCCAACCGCCAAGAGTGACAACCACAGGCGACGTTGCCGAGCGGAATAGAAAATCCCCAACCAAGGCAGACAACGAGTGTGCTTCCATCGAACCATGAAACGGCTCCCTTCAGTTGGTCACCATATCCATCCTTCATTGGTGTGCCAAGGAGAAACGATCCCCATGTCCAGCCGAAGGGTCTACTGGAAAATGCAGTGAATCTCGCCGACCGGTGATGCTCATCTTGGAAAGCCAGCGAAATCGTAATCCAGTCGCCTCGACGCGCTGACTGCCCTGTCTATCCCTGCAAGGTTGGGTGGCCCGTGGCTTTAGCCGCTGGGGATACGAATCCCGGAACCATTCGAGTCCCCCACCTCTGAAGAGGGGGCCACCCATTCGTCCACCAATTCAGGAGTCAACGGGCACTACGCCGCCTCGTCGCATTGGCTGTCCGGTTATCCCCGCAAGAAGAACGACACATTCCACCTTGAATCGCTCGAAACAACCATCAATCCCGGCGAAACCATCGCAGAACGTGCCATGTATAAGAATATGTCACGTATGGGAACTGTCCCGGACTTTCGGCGTCGAATAGATTTGAGCGACGTGCTGCGTCGAAACCACAGTTTTGAAGCCACCATAGGGAGCGTGTCATGGAGCAAAGCCTTGGCGTATTGGATCAAGTTCGAATCGCATCGCCCTGCCATGAGTCGTGGGCGGAGATGACCGGTGATGATCGTGTCCGGTATTGTAACCGATGCAGCTTGAACGTTTACAACCTGTCGG
>JAADIU010000089.1:20187-32674 GCA_013151185.1 Planctomycetota bacterium | reverse complement strand
GTTCTTTAGCAGCCTGCTAGTGCCCGTTGACTCCTGAATTGATGGACGGATGGGTGGCCCACCTCTTCAGAGGTGGGGGACTCGAATCCCGGAATCAAATCAAAAAGCCCTGCGCGCCGAATGCTTCGACGTGCAGGGCTTTTCCATTCCGGGTTCTTCCGATCTGGCCCGCTAGGACTCGAACCTAGAACCTCCTGATCCAGAGTCAGGCGTGCTACCGATTGCACCACGGGCCATGCGCGATTCAAACGCGATTGAGAAATCCTATCATAGCCGATTGTGCCTGCCAATGGTGATGGATCGCGATGGGTCCAGACGCCGACCGAAGCCCGGACGCCTACCGAAGCAGTGCAAACGCGGCGGCTACCGTGATGGCGGCGGTCTCGATGCGCAGGACGTTCCCCCCAAGCCGCACAGCGATGGCCCCCTTGTCGATGAGCAAGCTATGCTCTGTCGGAGTCATCCCGCCTTCCGGTCCGATCCAAACCTGGCACGAATTCGCACAATCGGTCTGTCGCAGGGCGTCGGTGATTCCCAATGTCGCTTCGGGATCGCAGATGAAATTCGTCACGCCATCGCCCCCGCTTGCGGCTGCTTCTTCCAATCGCGCCGGTGAAAGCACCTCGGGAAGAAACGGGGTTCGACACTGCTTCCCGGATTCGATGATGGTGCGTTGCCATTTTTTTTGGCTGGTGCCCGTGGCTTTGACTACGCTGCGCTCGTACGCAATCGGCCAAATCGAATGCACGCCCAACTCGGTACATTTCTCGAACAAAAACGGCTGACGCGATGACCTCGGAATGGCCGTGGCCAACGTCAGCCGCGAGCGGGTGGGGCGTTCGTGTTGCACGGTTTCATCAACCTCGACGCTGACACGTCGCTTGCTGACAATGCGAATCCGACCCGTCGCCACGGTGCCCTTCCCGTCGAACAATTCGACCGCATCGCCCTCGCCAAGCCGCAGAACACCGCTCGCGTGGTGGGATTCCTGGGCGTCGAGATCGACCGACCGCGTGCCCAGATTGGGTGCGTAGAACCGATGAATGGTCATGGGGGCTATTATTACGCCTTCGCGGCTGTGAACAATCCCAAGTTGCCCCGCGTGATGTTCCGATAATACGGAGAGCGGCGGAGTCACACAGGATGAGCGAAAACCCGAACTCGGTTCCAAATCCCGACCCCATCGAGGCGGAAATCGGTGACCTTCTCGCCGAAGCCGAAGCCCTGACCAGTGAGTTGTCCGGTGAGATTGGTGAAGCCGAGAGCACCGCCGACCGTGAATCGGAATTCTTCGCCAGCGAATCCAACAGCGAGGCTTCCGTCGAGCAGCAGGTCGACGAAGCCGAGCAGGCGCTGACGGCAGCCACCGAAGAACTGGGCGGAGAGAAGCCGAGCCTTCCAAGCAAAGCCCTAAAACTCCCCCCACCAAAAGCCATTACGCTTCCAGCATCCACGCCGGGAAAAGCACCAACGAAAGAACCGACAAAAAAACCCGCAAAGAAAGTGGCGCTGACGTTACCAAGCGGACCTTCGACAGCAAAGACGCAGGCCCTCGTCGCGGCCAAGACACCCGAACCCGCGATCGAAACCAAAGCCCCACCCGGACCAAGCCGCACAGAGCAATGCAAGAAAGCCCTGTCCGCCCTCGGTGTAAGGTTAGAACCGGTAGGCCGCGCTGCATGTCAAGTCCTCGACACGCTCGACCGCCCCTTCGCAAAAATCCAATTCTCCGCCCGCATCATCATGGGATGGCTGTCGCTGATTCTATCCGTCGCAGCAATTTCGCTGTGGCTCTTCGCCGTCAAGTAAGCACGGCGTGAAGAATCCCGTTGAACGGACGCAGTGTACGCAACGTCGTCACCGCGCGCGGGACAAACGGTCGAGAACGTCTTCGGCTTCCGGTAGGACATCATCGGCACAGTGTGCCAACGAAGGTACTCAGAAACTCTCAGAGGTGTTTTGCACGATTTGTTCAGACTCCCTACGATACCGAGATGAACCGCTCAATAAAACCGGTGGCCCTTTTTATTTCATTGTTTGTTTTTCTGACGCCCACCGATGCGGCTGAGAACCTTACCGCATACCGCGTTGTGCTTGAATCGCCCGGTGGCGAGTTGCCGTTTATTCTGCATGTTGGTCGGCATGCGGATTCGGACTCCGCTGAGTTGTATGCCTTCATCGACAACGGTGAGGAGCGGATTCGGGTTCCCTCTGTTCTCACGGATGGCCGGAACATCCGGCTCAATATTGATCACTATGATTCGACGATCACGCTTACATCCACCGCCGATGCTTCGGGCGGGTTGCTTCCCGTTCCCGCGAAAGGCATCTGGCGAAAGCGCGTTGGGAAGGACAAATGGTCGCAACTGCCCTGCTCATTGACACAATCCACCGGGCATCGATTCAAACCCCTCCCCGCGAAGGAAATCAGTGTACCGCCCGTCGAACCTGTCACAGGCCGCTGGATGGTGAAGTTTGGCAAGGGCGGTACGCCGGCGATTGGTATCTTCAAGCAGGGCTCCGACCACACCGTGCAAGGTACGTTCTTGACTACCACAGGCGACTACCGCTACCTCAGTGGAAGCTATGAAGCTGGGCGGCTTCGACTATCTGTGTTCGATGGCGGGCATGCGTTCTTGTTTGACGCTATCATGCAACCCGATGGGACGCTCAAAGGCGACTTCTGGTCGCGCGACGTTTGGCATGAAACGTGGACGGCCAAGAGAGACGCTGCAGCAACGCTGCCGGACGGGTTCTTGCAAGTACCCTCAAAGCAAAACGTCGCCTTATCATCCTTGAAGTATCGCAACCTCGATGGTGATATGGTTTCTCTAAGCGATCCCGAGTTTGATGGAAAAGTCGTCATCGTTGAAATCTTCGGAAGTTGGTGTCCCAACTGCCACGACGCAGCCGACCACCTCAATGAGTTAAAGGCAAGATATGGCCCACGCGGTTTGCAGGTTGTCGGCTTGGCGTTTGAGATTACGGGGGATGTGTCTCGAGACTTGCAACAAGTACGACGTTTCATCGAACGAAACGGGGTGAAGTTCCCGGTACTTCTGGGTGGGTTTGCGGACAAGGACACTGTGGCCAACGATGTGCCTCTTATCGACAAACTACAATCGTACCCAACGATGGTTTTCCTGGATCGTCGTGACAAGGTCCGTGCGATCTACAGCGGATACTACGGACCCGCTACGGGCAAAGCCCACACCGACATGGTGAAGGCGATCGATTCGGTCATCGAAACTCTGCTCGCTGAAAACACACCGTAGGCTCCATTATTCCTCAACGTCCTGTTTCTCAACGTCATCAACTTGTAGCAATTTGCGAAACTCGTTCGCTCGCTCGGGCTTCTTCCAAAGTTCGTACAATTGCACCAGGCGCTCGATACAGGTTTGACAGTGACGATGTTCAATCCCAAGCGTATCTCGCAAGCATTGGAACGTGTGATTCAAATGTTGTTCCGCCTTCTCAAACTGTTCAAGGGCGATCAAGGATTTGCCCATCCCGCCTTCGAACACACATGCGACCCAGTGCCCTTCGGGAAGCACTTTCGATGCAACCCTCAGCACCTCTTCGTACATGACCACCGCTTCGGAGTGTCGCCCTTGGTCGCGTAGTTGCCCCGCGAGATTGTTCATCGCGATGAGTGTCTGCATGTGCTCCTCGCCGATGGTCGCCCGCATGCCTTTGACGACCTTGCGAGCCAGCGATTCCGCTTCCTCCGTTTCTCCTTGCCGCAAAAGAACCTCTGAAAGATTGCCCATCGCAAGCAGCGTCGTGATGTGATCCTCACTCCGGATTCGCTGACAAATCGAAATGATCTCCCGGAAGTTTGCCTCGGCTTCCGTGAGTTTGTCCTGATCGAGCAGAACGTTTGCCAAATTGTTCTGTGACATCAAAGTGCTTTGGTTGTCCTTGCCCAAGACGTTTCGCCTAATACTCAGTACCCTTCGCAAAATCTTTTCCGCCTCCGTCAATTCGTCCTGGGCCTGAAGCAAGCTTCCGAGATTGTTGAGCATGGTCAGTGTCTGCGCGTGGTTTTCTCCCAATACCTCCATTTGAATAGCCAGAATTGTTCGCATCAGGGTCTCTGCCGCAGCGAATTCTCCCAATTGCACTTGCAACGAAGCGAAGTTTGCATCTGCCGTGAGCGTCCTCGGATGGCGCGGACCAAACGTTTTCGCGAAGGATTCACGAACGAACTCGAGCGTGTCCCGAGCCTCATCGAGACGACCGACCTCTTGATACATCCCACCAAGCGTGGTCATGGTGGCTAAGGTTTCAGTATGCGTTTCGCCCAACGCTCGCTGTTGGCGGGCGAGAACGTCGCGTAGCTGCGCCATCGCTTCATTGATCTGCCCGTTGGTATAACGAACACGGGCACGCTCTGATGCGGCGATAAGGCCGATCTGTGTCAATTCCGCTTGTGAGTCGGTCTGGTCCTCTGGGTCTTCCCCATCCCCGAGAGACAACTGCGCCACCTTTTCAACCTCCTCGAACATATCGCCCGCATCATCCAGGCGGTCCAACTCATGCAGCACCTGCGCCAACTTGAGCATTGGCTCCAACAGAGTGATGGGCGACACGTTTTCTTGGCTACCATAGAGTTCCACCGACGACCGGAACAACGGTTCCGCGTCGGCATATTTCCCCAAGCTTTGGTAGCTTGCGCCGAGGGTGTGGTACAACGACGCCTTCACCAACGGGGTTGTATTCTCATCTTCAGCGAGACGGTCCGCCGCTGCACCCAACACGTCAGACACCCGAACCTGATAGCCTTCGTTTTCAGGGTCGACCGCCCCCAGCATCGCTTGAAGGAACGAGTTAATCGATTCGGCTTTTTCGGCTTGTATGCGAGCTTCTTCCGCTTTCGCGTCAGCGGTGAGACGCGCCTCGCTGGCATCCGTGTACAAGACCGACACGGTGACTGCATAGGCCAAAGCGACAGCAAGGAAAGCACCGGCGACGCCCGCCAGCATTCGATAGCGCTTGAGATTCTTGCGGAGAACATACCAAGCACTGTCTCGCCGCGCTGAAATCGGCTCGCCCGCAAGATACCGCCCAAGATCCTCCGAGAACTCGCGAGCTGATTGATACCGACGATCCGGAGATTTTGCCAACGCCTTGAGCGTGATGGTTTCCAGGTCGGCTTCGATGAATGGATTGCGGGTGCGCAGCGATTCCGGTTCACTTGAAACAATATGATCGAGCGTTTCGCGAAGTTTCCCGTCCACATCGTAGGGAAACTCACCGCACAGCAGGTAGTACAGAATCATCCCCATCGAATATACGTCGGTACGCACATCGATTTGATGGACGTGCCCTTCCGCTTGCTCCGGACTCGCCCACGCAAGCGAACCGAAGAAATGCCCCGAGTCGCTGATACTTTCCTGGGGTGCGTCCCCGAACGCTTTGGCCAATCCGAAATCGAGAATCCGCGGTTCACCCGCTCGATCGACCCGGATGTTGCTCGGTTTGAGATCGCGGTGCATCACGCCATGTTGGTGCGCGAACTGAATTGCGTCGGCAGTTTTGGCGATGAGCCCGACGATTTGCCGCAGGTCGGCGGTGGTTGTGGGTCGGAGTGTGACGGCTTCGTCGAGCGGTTCGCCTTCGACATACTCCATCACTAAGAACAACCTGCCGTCCGCCGTGGTCCCGCTGTCGTAGATGCTGACGATGTTGGGATGACGAAACTGCGCGACAATATCGATCTCGCGCTCGAACCGACGTTGGTTGGCCGTCGAAGCCAGCGCCCCATCGAGCAGTACCTTGACGGCTACTGTGCGCCGCGTGGATTCCTGAACGCTGCGGTAGACCACACCCTGACCACCGCGATGAATTTCCTGCAACGATCCGTAGCCCTCGATCTCGATGGGCAGGCGACTCAAACTGGCCTCGCGCCGAACTTCACCAAGCAGTGTGGACGGATCGTCGAACCAGCGCGATCCGTTGGATGATCTGCCGTTTGGCATCGCTACCCTTCTTCTGCAACCTGAGCGTCAATCAACTCGGCAAGCCGACTGAGAATCCGCGACTTGGCTTTGTAGACCTGATCGACATTGAGACCCAGCACCTCAGCCGTGTCCTGCGCACCGCGCCCTTGTGCCGCGTAAAGTTCAAACGCGTTTCGATCCTGCTCGTTGTATTCCACCGCGATGACCCGCATCGCCTGACGCACATGGTATTGACGCCATTCCTCTTCCCACATCGCCTCCGACTCGACATCGCCCTCGGAAGCATCCACAGCCCCATCAATATCCTCTAGCAGGACCGGTTGCTTTTTCTGAAACGTTTTTCGATAAACGGAGCGGACCACGAGCGTTTTCAGGTAGGAACGGAATTTTCCCCTGGCTGGGTCGTACTTGAAATCGCGCATCGACTTGGTGAGGGTCAGCAATACGTCCTGCACGATGTCGTCAACGTCTGCAAGACCCACATGGCGGCGCCGGGCGAAATTGCGAATCAGCGGGCCATAACGCGCATAGAATTCATTCCATGCCGATTCGTCACCGACGTTGCCCACGCGCTCGAGAAGTGTGATATGGGTGGTAATTGGGCCGATCATGATTGGCTATTCTACCGCATCCACAAGCCCAACGCGCTGATTCTGGCCGATCCGGCGGCGAACTTCGAGTGAGACGACGCAAGTCAATACAACAAGGCCCACCGATGAACGTGTCACCGATGGGCCCAAATACTTGTAGAGCCCAGACACATCTGGAACTCAGCTACTTGTAAGGTTGCCGCGAATGCAGCATCGTCTGCTACGTTATCGCAGCCACCTCGTTTGTTCACCTATTGTCACAGATCACCTCCTTTTCAAGGGCGGCCACCCCGGCTCGCTTGCTCCGCTGGTATGACACAAGGCCACTCAACACAAGGCCAACTGACGCGAAGCCAACTTCCGGGCATTGATCTTCTCGCCGACCGTCGCTGGCGAGTCCGCGCAGGTTATCGGTCAACCTGCGGCAGGGTGCGTATCACGGTGCCGCCTCGCCCGTGGTCCTTTGAGGCCGTCACAGCCGCAGTACACTCGCCCTGCACATTCAGTCTAGGACTCGTCCGCAGCCCAGGTCAAGGATTTTTTTGCGTCGCCATTGGAAGTTAGGCGGGCAAGGATTCTTTTGGCGACACGAACCGTTTCCGCAGGACTTGCGCTGCCAATGGTTTGATAGGTATCCGCCAACTTGGCAACATCAGTTCCTTTAATTCCCGAGGCAAGGTCGTCAGCCACGGCGTGGTGCGCGTCGCGAAGCGCCATCCCCGACTGAACTTTCTGCTCCATGCGAAGCGTCGCCTCGATGTGACCATAACCGAGCGATGCCTGCATCTTCTCGGAATCGAACGCCAGCGCGTCTACGAAACACGTCGTCATTTCCAACAGGTCGATCAACTTTCGGCAGGCGTCATGAACGATCGGCTTGATGCACTGCAAGTCTCGGTTGTATCCGCTGGGTAAACCTTTCATCAGCAACATCGCATGGTTGTGGGCTGCAACAATTGAATTGCACTCGCCGCGCAACAACTCCATCGCGTCGGGGTTCGTCTTGTTCGGCATCATGGATGAACCCGTGCCAAACGCCTGCGGGTACTTCGTCCAACCGAACTGCGTTTGCGAAAATGCGATCACGTCCGTCGCGAACGATTGCAAATGCAAAGCCAGGTGTGCGATGTTCGCCAACAATTCGAGACACGCGTCGCGCGTTGAAGTCGAGTCGAGTGCGTTCTCGCTCGGATCGTCAAAACCAAGCAAAATCGCCTGCGTATTGCGATCGAGCGGAATCGATGAGCCCGCCACCGCACCGCTGCCCAACGGGCAATCCTCGCGCCAAAACGCCACCGCCCCATCCAACTGTCGTCCCGCCCGCTCGCAGGCAACCGCATACCGCAGCGCCCAAAAACCCACGCTACCCGGTGCCGCAAATTGACAGTGCGTCTGAAGTGGAAAGATCAATTCCGCCCACGCAATCGCTTTCGTCGCGAGTTGCTGGCACAGTTGCGAACACCCTTCTGCGATTCTTCCCCCCGTGTCGATGGCGTACATCTTCAGCAAGGTTGCGACCTGATCGTTGCGCGATCGCGCGGTGTGGATCTTCTTACCCACGTCACCCGCATGTTGCACAAGCTGCGCTTCGACCCATGTGTGCAGGTCTTCCGTATCGGATACGGGCGGCAGTCCTTGCGATGATTCCGCCTTGATCTGCTCGAGCGCCGCACCAATCGCATCGCGCTCATCGTCATTGAAGATGCCGGCTTCCAACAATGCCGTCGCGTGCGCGCGCTGAAGTTCGAGTTCAAACGGCAGAAGAAACCAGTCTTCTTCCAACGATCGATTGAACCTTGCAAAGGTCGGATGCAGTGTTTCCCGCTGTTTCCAAAGTGCTTTCATATCCCTCACCCGATTGATCGAACGGCTGACCGATATTCGCCAGCCAACTCAGATTGATAAACCCACCCGCGTCGGCGTGTGAATACGCGCTGGCTTCAAACGTTGACGTTTCCTTGCAGAAGATCGCTTCCTTCGCGTCGATTTTCGATACATACAACGACGGAGCCAGCGTCAACGTCACCTCACCCGTCAAGCAATCGAGCAGCGGTTTTGCAGACGCATCGACCACCTGCCGCTGCGACGAAAAATATTCACCCCGATACAACAGTGTCGCGTAGTCGTCCCCCAGCGAAACGTAGCGATCGTACGTCGGTTTGTTCAAGCAACACTGCGCCAAGCTTGCTGCGGCTGTCTGAAGCAACTTAGCCGCTGGGTTGATATACAAACCGCGCGACTTCACGCCTGTCGTTCGATTTTCGATGATCAACTCCCACGCCCATGATGCGTGACGGTGTTGCTTGTTCAACTGGTCGATGATGCTTGGCAGCGACATCGCTTCTCCATCCACCGACACCGGAACGCCTTTCTCAAAACCGACCGTCACGCTCTTTGCCGTACAAGGCGAGCCACCGGTTGCGAACTTGTCCTTGACGACCGCCAACACCGCTTCGACATCCACGTCGGCTTTCGCATCTTCGAGTTCTGCGCCTTCGACGCTGATGTGCCAGAAATTTTCGTCGAGGCTGTAGTCCTTCTTTTCGTCGAACTGATCCGCAACGCCGTTCTGTTTGAGATAGGCAATCAGATCCTTTCGGCCTTCAAACGACCACACCTTCCAAGGTGCAAGAACGGGGTACTGCGGGGCGAGCGATTTGTAGGCGAACTCAAAGCGAATCTGATCGTTGCCCTTTCCGGTGGCTCCATGTACGAGAGTCGCCCCTCCGAGTTCCTTCGCGTATTTCACTTGTTCCAAAGCAATAAAGGGCCGAGCGAGCGCGGTGCCCAGTCGGTATGCACCTTCGTAAACTGAAGCCAAACCGATCGTCTGCGGAATCACCGACGCAAACATCGCAGGTTTCGCATCGCGGATGACAGCGCTGGCTGCTCCTAGACGAATCGCTTTCGCGCACTGCGCCTCCATGTCCTCGTCCTGCCCAACGTCCACAAGCATCGCGTGAACTTCGTAACCGAGGCCCTTCAGCCAGATCACGATCGCCGACGTGTCCAATCCACCCGAATACGCGAGCACGCATTTCGGATTTGCGCCGGCGGCTGTCGGGTCGTTCCATTCGTTCATCTTCTCACTGTTCACGTTCTTTTCACTGCTCATATTTGTCATCTCCCACCCATTGCTTGAGTCGTCTCAGCGCAACCGTTTGCGTGCTTCGTGTTTTGGTCGCCAAGAAAATCACGTCGTCGCCCGCAAGCGTTGCGAGAATCGATGGATCGTTTTTCTTTTCAATCGCAACCGCCACGGGTTGAGCGAGCCCGACTTCCGTGAACACAACAATCTGATGCGGCCCGCACACGGTGAACCGCACCACACCAGAAAAATAATTCGCCCCGGACCCGTTGCCGTCAGCCGCCCCAACCAAGCAATACCGCCCAGTCACCTTCTTGATGCCAAGCTCACTGAGATCCCGACTCAGCGTCGACTGATCAATCGCAACCCCGTCGGCTTCCAGCGAATCCAAAATCTGCCTCTGCGAAACAAGCGAACCGGTGGAAACCAAAGTCGAAATCGCATCCTGCCTGTGCTGTTTGTCGATCATCACAAGAACCATCGTACAAAACATGCGTACGAATGCAACATATTATGCAATTAATCTCTAAGTTTTCTGCTGATTGGTGCCGACAGGGGAAGCTTTCAACGATTCCAGCTCGGAAATCGCGATATCGAGCTGAATATATGCGAATGAAAAAAGGGTGCCGCGCCCGTTTGCGCCACTATTACGTCAAGTTGCGGTTTGGTCAGGATGGATTGTGATTGCGGACCCATAGGCTGGGTAGTGCTTCGGGTTCGGGCTGATGGTAGGACGCTTTTATCCATTTGACGAGTTCGGTTGCGTCGGGTTTGGGTTGTGTTTCTGTTTGATGAAACCGGTTTGGTTGGAGGATGATGATTTTTGGTTTGGCTGCTTGGAGGGATCGGGTGGTTTCGTCCAATAGCGGCTGACCGTGTTGGTGGAGGTGTTCTGCTTTTTCGGTGCCGTGGTATCGGATGGCCTGCCGGCGGTTGGCTCGCCAATAGAGTTCGGGGGCGTATCCGCAGGCGAACATAGCCTCACCGGGTTGGCTGTGTCGTTCGATGGCGTCGACCATCGTGGTGAGGCGGGCATCGGGTGGTTGGTTCGACCAGTGGTATTGTTGGAGGGCAAAATCGAACTGCATGTTCAGCGGCGTCCATAACATGTATGCGAACCAGACCAGCCCGACGACGACATAGTGAACCGGCACATCGGCAGTTCGATTTTTGGCAGAGTTCAGCAGGAGATGCACGCTGTGGGTTGCGAGCATCACCAGCGGTGGCAGGGCGACGGCGAGATACATCGGTCGATTGTGCGGACCGATCGCCGACAGATAAATCGCGATCAGCATCCACATCCAATAGAGCAGAAGGACGGATGGCGAATGCGTGTGACTCGCAGTGTCGTCTGCATTTGAGCGACCGGTGACTTTGTGAATGATGTTGATCGCGGGCTTGATTAACGTTGCAGCCGCGAGGATGAGAGCGAGATCCATCCCGCGCGCGTGCGGAACCATCCAACGCGTCGATGGAAAGAACGATGTTGCGACGCCCGGCGTGAAGTAGTTGAAGTTGAATGCAACGATCGCATCCCACGCCCAAGCGAGGTCGCTCGTCAGCACGAGGGCTAGAATCATTGTCCCAAGAGACGCGGTGAACCCTGTGGCAAAAAGTATCAACTGGCTTCGACGTCTAGGGCCGTCAACGGAGCGGTCGCGTCTTGCGATCAGGATGTGGAGGACGATCGCGGCAGATGCAGCGAATGCAGTTTGTTTGAACCAGAGTCCGCCGCCACCAAGTACGCCCGCCCAGAACAGAAGCGATTTCGATTTCGGGGTGTGGGCCATCGCCTTTAGATAGAGCGTCATGCAGGCGACTTCGGTGAGGATCAAAAACGTCGCGGGTCGGTCTCCGCCGGTGTGGAACGTCCAGAAATTCAGGAACACTGCTGCCAATATTGCCCCTATGGCTGCACATGCTGGGCTGTAGACTTGACGTGCCGCAACGTAGAACAGTGCGACCGATGCGCACGACGCGATGGCGCACACGATCCAGACGCCGACCTGCGAGCCGCCTGCACTCCACAATCCGAGGGCGTTGATCCAGAATATACCGGGTGGTTTGATGTCCCATAGGTCGGCGTAGAGGGTTGCGCCTTCGAGTAGTTCGCGGCCATAGTGGAGGAAAAACCACCGGTCGATGTCATCGACGCGCGAATGGGCGATGAACTGAGCCATGGCGAGGATCGGGAGGCAGGCAATCGTCGCCAGGACACCGCACCACGTTGTCTTTGAGTTTGGCGGTTGCGTTTGATGGCGGATCATCGGGCGGACTCTGTTCGATGTTTGTCGAAGCGGTGACGGCATGGAGTTTGATCGTTTTCAAATATTTTGAAAGCCGTTGGTCGAAAGCGACCCATTCCCTAGCATATCAGATTGAAACGTTGCCTGTTGAGATGATGAATTCCTAAACCCAATGCCGCGAAGCTGCAACCCCATGAATCCGATGACCTTACAACTTGCTGATTTGTATGCTCCGATCGAAGCCGACCTTGGTCGTGTGGTTTCGATCATGGATGCCGAATTGCAAAGCGAGTTGCCCTTTGTGTGTGAGCTTTGCGAACGGGTGCGGGGTTATCGTGGGAAGATGATTCGTCCGGCGCTGGTGCTTTTGACGGGGCAGAGCGCAGGTGGAATTCGTGAGGAGCATCATACGTTGGCGGCGGTCGTGGAGTTGGTGCATCTTGCGACGCTCGTTCACGACGACGTTCTCGACGAAGCCGACATGCGCCGACGTCAGGCGACGATCAGTGCGGCAGAGGGGAACGAAGCGGCTGTCATGCTTGGTGACTATTTGATCAGCCATGCGTTTCATTTGTGCAGCAGTTTAGATTCGCAGCGGGC
>JAADIU010000089.1:0-20152 GCA_013151185.1 Planctomycetota bacterium | reverse complement strand
GAAGGCGAGTTGATGCAGATCAATTCTCGCGGAAACTTTCGCCTGTCGATGTCGGAGTATATCGACATCATTCGTAGGAAGACGGCTTCGCTGACGGCGACGTGTTGCCGGTTGGGTGCGGAGTACGCCGGAGCCGACGATACACAAGCTGCACGGTTTGAAACATTTGGCGAGAGTGTGGGCATCGCGTTTCAAATAGTTGACGATGTACTCGATGTGGTTGGCGAGCAAAAGCAGATGGGCAAGACGCTGGGGCGCGATTTGGAACTTGGCAAGACGACGCTGCCAGTGATTCATTATCTGAGCGAGGCGTCTCAGGCAGAGCAGGACGCGATGCTGTCGCTGCTGGCCAGTGCGGATGCCGAAGATCGGACGCGGGTTGCAAGCACGTTAATCGAATTTGGTAGTGTGGATCATGCGAATTCCGTCGCACAGGAGTATGTGGATCGCGCGATCAGTATGCTCGATAGCGTTCCGCCTTCGCCCAGTCGTGCGTCGTTGATCCAGATGGCCGAGTTCATCCTGCGTCGCGAGTCGTAGCCGACATATCCCGAGCATCGTCTTGACAAACACCCAGCCGATCGCACTCTAGTGCGTGAACATACTTGTTTGCGCGGGTGATCCGAGGCTCCTCCGTCAGGAAGCGATGCAGATGTAGGGTCCGCTGTGCGGACCGGGGGTGGCATCATCTGCCAACCGGACGAATGGTCCGCACAGCGGACCCTACACGAGAACCCGCGTCTTCAAGTCCCGACGTAGGGTGGGCCATGCCCACCATTTCATTTGATGGAGGGTTCGTAGCCATGTTTCAAACCGGCATCCTGGCGCATCTTTGGAACGTGGTGGACCTGGGCATCGAGCCGAGTCTCGATCTCATTCAATCCGTCGGTGCGCAGAGCATTTCGTTGGTCGTCACATCGTCGCGCGTATCGCAGTTGCGGGCTGGTGAGATCGATGGCCCGCGCATCTTCCGAAGCGACGGCGGGTATTTCTTCCAACCCGATAAATCGCTGTATGGCAACACGCGAATCAAACCGGTTGTGGCCAGTGAGTTGAACAAGCGCGATCCGCTCGAACAAATCGCGGAGTCTTGCAAGAAGCGGGACCTCGAATTGCGCTTGCGCATCACCGCCCTCGAACAGCCCGTGATCGCGTCACGGCACCCGGGAGCGGCGACCAAGACAGTATTAGGTGATGTTTCCCCGGAGACGCTCTCGGCGTCGAACCCGGACGTTGTGGAATTGCTCCGTGCAACCGCGACGGATTTATCGAAACGCTACGCACCAGCAGCGATCGAACTCGACGGACTTTGTTTCCATTCTGGCGCGTTCAATGAAAACGACGAGGATGTCGGCTTGGGACTCTACTTCAACGGAGATTTCATGTCCTTGCTGGCCCTTTCGTTCGATGAGTCTTCGGCTCAGTCTGCGATCACGAATGGAGTGGATGTTGATGCGGTATCACGATACGTGAGGGTCACGCTCGAAAACGTCCTCCACGGAGGGCAGCCTCTTGACGAACCCCTGTCGGACTTGATGAACACCACGCCGGCCTTAAGAGCATACATAAATTCACAGGTTGACAACGTCACCGCTCTGGTGACTCAGGTTGCGGGCGCGATTGCATGTCCTGTTTCGATCGTGTTGACTGGCGAGGGGTTGTTTGGCGTGTATCCGCGCGGAGATTGTGACGCAATCTCGCATGATCGCGGTGTGATAATTGAATCTCTTGTGGGCTGGGAGGAAGACCTCGACTCAGAGAACTTTCATGGAATCGAAGGATTGCAACCATCCTTGATAGCGCGGCAGATTTTGTTGGCGGATGTGTCAGTGTGCACGCCCGAGTGCCTAATCAGCGATGTCAAGCACTATGCGGATGAGGGCTTCGGCGGGGTTGTACTTTCGGCCTACGGATTGATTCCGCCGGTGGGCTTCCAGACCATCAAGAAGGCGTTTCGTTTTGCATCTCGTTCCGCCCATTAGCGTGGCGGTTGGTCATTCGCTGCCTGTCCGTCCCCCACCCTTCCGCTTCGCTCAAGGATGGGGCACCCGTTCCGGTTTCCCGCTGCGTGCTTGCGACGTTTTCTGCTTAAAATAGGGTTTTTTTTGCGAATCTCTTGATCGAAGGTGCGACTCCTTTGCGCTCGTTTTCGGCTGGTTTGATTGGTGGCTGATTCGGCGAAAATCGACTAGAATATTCGCTTGTTGTTGTCGTGTTTTTGACTTGGAGAAAGCAGGCTCATGGCTGATACCACCGCGGACGCTCCGCAGGAACATATTGTTAACCAATCGCTGATCGAGGAGATGAAGGGGTCGTATCTGACCTACTCGATGAGCGTGATTATGGCGCGGGCTTTGCCCGATGCTCGCGACGGATTGAAACCTTCGCAGCGGCGCATTCTCGTTGCGATGAACGATTTGAATCTGAGTCCGCGATCTGCATTTCGTAAGTGTGCGAAGATCAGCGGTGACACTTCGGGTAACTACCATCCACACGGCGATCAGGTGATTTACCCGACGATGGTTCGGTTGGGTCAGTCGTGGAACATGAGTCAGGTTCTCATCGACAAGCAGGGCAACTGGGGCTCGATCGATGGCGATCCGCCGGCTGCGATGCGTTATACCGAGGCGCGGCTTCATGGCGCTGCGATGGAGATTCTGTCTGACCTTGAATACGAAACGGTCGACTTTGTACCCAACTTCGACAGTACGCGCGAGGAGCCAACCGTTCTCCCCAGTAAGTTTCCGAACTTGCTGGTCAACGGCGGAAGCGGAATCGCGGTCGGTATGGCCACGAACATGGCTCCGCACAATGTCACGGAAGTTTGCAACGCCATCATCGCGGTGATCGACAATCCAAACGTGACGCTGGCTGAGTTGATGGAGGAAATCAAGGGTCCCGACTTTCCAACCGGTGGCGAAATCTGTGGCCGGCGCGGAATTCTCGACGCCTTCATGACGGGCAAGGGTCAGGTGACTGTTCGCGGTAAGGTTAATGTTGAAGAAATGCGGGGCGGTCGCGAGCGGCTTGTGATCAGCGAGGTGCCGTATCAGGTGCTGCGAAGTTCGGTGACGGAGCGGGCTGCTGCGGCTGTCAAGAGCGGGCAGATCAAAGACATTTCGTCGATCAATGACGCATCGGACCGCAAGCACGACATCCGCATCGAAATCGAGCTGCGCAAAGGTGCGAATGCCGACGTCGTGACCAATCAGCTCTACCAGTACACCCCGCTGCAAAGCAATTTTAACATCTCGAATGTGGCGCTGGTCGATCGAAAACCGCAGACGTTGACGCTGCGAAGAATGATCGACGTTTATATTCGCCATCGCCGCGAAGTGATCCGTCGGCGCACCCAGTTTTTGCTGAGGCGGGCCAAGCAAAAGGCGCACATTCTCGAAGCGCTGATTCTGGCGATTGGCGATATCGATGGCATCATCGAAACGATCAAGAAGTCGCCCAACGCAGCCACCGCAAAAGAGCGTCTGATGGAGCGGGCTTTGTCGCTGGCGGAAAGCGATTCGCTGCGAAGCTTGCTTCCGGAATCGTTCGTGGCGCGTTTTGGTGATGCAAGCAAGCCGCACCACCTGACGGCGGTTCAGGCCCAGGCGATTTTGGTGATGCAGTTGCAAAAGCTGACCGGCTTGGAGATTGAAAAGCTGGCTGGCGACTACATGAAACTGGTCGAGCATATTGCCGACTATGAGGGCATTTTGTCGGACGAAAATCTGGTTTCCGATATCATCCGCGAAGATCTTTACGAAATTCGCGACAAGCTCGGGCGTCCGAGGCGCACGACGATCACCGAGTCTGCGGGTGATTTCAGCATCGAAGAATTGATCCCCGACGAACAAGTCGTGGTGACGATTTCGCACGAGGGATACATCAAACGTACCGATACCGATACCTATCGCAAGCAGAGTCGCGGTGGGCGCGGGGTGCGCGGTGGTGCCACCAAAGATGGCGACTTCATCGAGCATCTGTTCGTGGTCAATACGCATGACTACTTGCTGTTCTTCACGAACAGGGGGCGCGTGTATTGGGCTCGCGTATTCGATATTCCGCCGGGACAGCGCACCGCCAGAGGCCGCTCGATTGCGAACCTGCTGAACATGCAGGAAGGTGAAGAGCACCGAGCCGTGCTGCCCGTCAAGGAATTTGAAAATGGGTATGTGTTTTTTGCGACGGCAGAAGGCACGGTTAAGAAGACCGCGCTCAAAGCGTTTAGCCGACCACGATCCAACGGCATCATTGCGATTTCGTTGGACCCTTCCGATTCGTTGATCGGTGTGGACATGACCGATGGCGATCACGAAATCGTACTCGCAAGCCGCGACGGGATGGCTGTTCGGTTTAAGGAAGGCGATGTTCGTGTGATGGGTCGGACGGCGCGCGGGGTTCGGGGCATGGCGATGGGCAAGGATGATGCCGTGGTCGACCTGATCGTGATTCGACCGGGCGGCTCGGTGATGACGGTGTGCGAAAATGGCTACGGCAAGCGAACCAGCATCGACGAATACCGCTTGACGAAGCGCGGCGGCAAAGGCGTGATCAACATCAAGACAACCGACCGCAATGGCAAAGTCGTCGCGATGAAGTCGGTCGAGGACAATCACGAACTGATGTTCATCACGCAGGACGGGATCATGCTCCGCACAGATCTTGCGGGCATCCGTGAGATCGGGCGGGCCACCCAGGGGGTTCGTTTGATTCGCCCGGGTGACGATGACAAGCTCGTCGCCGTCGCCCGCATCGTGCCGGAAGACGACAAGGATGAAAAATCCACGCCCGAGGACAGCGGGACAGCCGACGGTGATCCAGAATCGACAGGCGATTGATCGCTGCTGGCTGGCGTTGCGTCGGTTTTTGGCAAGATTTTCTGCAGGTTTTTGAATTTTGGGGTGAACCGGACCCCCGATCGACGATATAAATCCGGGTAGGGTCCGCTGTGCGGACCGTCGCAGAGGCAGTGTTCGACATCGAGACATGGTCCGCATAGCTGATCCTACATCGTTGAACCATGCCCCGACTTTCGTGGATCGGTTTGTGCCTTCTTGTGAGTATGCTTTCTTGGAGATATTGAGATGCGTTTAACGATCGCGGTGGTGTTGGTGGGTTGCTTCGGTTTCTTTGCTTCGGACGCCAACGCACAACTCGTGGGCGATGGTGCGGGGTCAAATGCTCAAGCATCATGGAACACCGCGTCGGCGGGCACGATGGCGCTTCGCGCTCCGGGCAGGCTTGTCTCCAGTGCCAGGGTAGATTTTTCTGCCGCCCATGGGTCGATGATTGCCCTTTCGCGCCTTGGTCCGGAAATTTCTGAGCCGATTCCAGGATTGTCGCAGGCGCAGCAGGTGCGCATCGACGTCATCAACACGCTCTTTACGAATCTCAATGCGGCATTGGTTCTGTTGAACAATTCGATTCGGTTGAATTCAGGCCTTGCTCCACAGCTACCTGCCGCCACTGGCGGGCTTTCCAACCTATTGGGAAACATCAGCGGTCCGTCGTAAGTTCGTTGACGGGCAGTTCAATCGTGGGCGTGTCCAAACCGACAGACGCATACTCGACTTAGACGAAAACGGTATCAACCCGGGCAAGTGTCCGGGTTTTTTTGTGGTCGTTCGGTCAGGCGTGGATTCGAGCTTCGACTCCTCCAGTCGATTGGGTTCCGGCTGTCGCGGTGAAGACGCCAGCGACAACCAAAGCTGCGCCGATTGCGATGATGTGAGTGGGTAGGTGATCGGTTGCGCCAACTTCACCGACGCCGACGAACTCTTCCAGCGTTGGCCAAAATGCCAGGAGGACGACCACGCCGTTGTTGAGCATGTGGGCGATGATCGACGGGACGATCGATCGCGATTGCCAACAGAGCAACCCAAGCAGTACACCCAAGCCCGCCGTCAACAAGAACTTGATCAGGACGATGTGAAACACTGCAAATACGCAGGCGACGATGATGATCGCCGGCCACTTCTTCATGGTTTCCTGCAAGCCGCTCAGTATAAACCCTCGAAAAAACAGTTCCTCACATACGGCTGGCACGATCGCGATCAACAGGATTGGAAGCCATAGGCTCCTGCCTTCAAATGCCTGCGTAAGAAGGGCGTTGCTGCTGAGGACTTCCGGCGGTACCGGACTGATGGCGTGTTGGAGGACGAACAACTCGTGGGCGAGCACCCATCCGCCAAGTCCAATGAATGTGGCGGCTAACAGGTGACGCGGGCGCGGTAATCGCAGCTTCATCGCTCCGATGCAATTGACTCGAAAATACCAAAGCAGCATGGCAGGGATGGCGACGAGGGCCAGCGGCATCAGCCAAGCCGCCGTCTGAAACGTCGTCAGTACCGATTCGCCTTTTGCCGGTTGGATGGAGAATTGAATGAACATCCAAGCCGGAAAAAGAACAGCCGTCGTGATCAAGACCAACGTGGCGGAAGGAAACTCTGCGGGGCGCATCAAGCGTCGGGTGAAGCTGGCTTTGAGGGAAGCGGAGTCTGCAAAAATTGCAGCTTCGGTGCTGAATACTTTCGACGCAACAATGACTGCGGCGCCTGCGTAAACGCATGTGCTGAACATGACCTGTGCGATGGTCAACCACTCAAAGTGGCCCAGCAACATCTCGCGCGCCAGGAGGACGACATTCATCACGGGCACATAGGCGTTGACGCCTTTGATTTCAGTCCCCGGAAGTGCGGCAATACCGGCAGGAATCAAAGCCGCAAGGATGACCGGCATGATGTAGTTTTGCGCTTCCTTGAACGTTCGGGCGTAGCTGCATACCGCCACCATGATCGCCGAGAAGAACATCGCGAACGGGACGAGGATGATGAGAATGATGGGCAGGACCGCCAGCGGTAGTTCGGTATCACCGTTGGATCCGATCATCTCGGTAAACCCGCCGAAGTGAAGTGTCGCTCCCATGCTGATCAGATTCAGCGCGGCACCCAATAGCGCGACGGTCGCGACCACAAGGTACTTGCCGGTGATCAAATCCACCGGTGGCACGGGGCAGACGATCAGCGTTTCCAACGTTCCGCGTTCGCGCTCGCCGGCTGTTAGGTCGATGGCGGGGTAGATTGCTCCGGTGATGGTCATCAGAACGAGGACGAGCGGTACGATGGTTCCGAGGACCATTCCGCCGACCTTCTGCGGCGTTGCGACGTTTTCGGTATTGACGCGGATGGGGTCGAGAATCCAGAGTGGGAGTCGCTCACCGGTGAGGATTCGTTCGGTGACGTTTCGGGACAGGATCTCAAAAACCCGCCTGAGTCGAAAGGCCGCACCTTCGCTGCGCATTTCCGCTTTGTCGTATTTCAGGGTGACAATGTGCTGGCTGGACTCGCCTTCTTGGTTCGCCTCGCGATCGATGATGACACCGACGTTGCAGATGCCAGCTTCGACGGCATGCGTGATATCGTCCACCGCGACGATGTTCATGCGCTCGATGCTTTCGAGTCCGTTCGAGACAACGTCGTCGGGGTCGCCAATTCGGTTTTCGCGAATGATGTTTCGGGCAGTTTGCAATTTTCGTTGGAGGTCGGTGATGGCGGGTTGGTGGTCGTCTGGTTGATTCGGATCGTGCTGAACACCGATCGTCATCTGCTGCACTTTGAACTCACCACCGCGCACGCTGAGAAGGTGAACCGATCCGATGATCAACAGCGGGTATAGGGCGATGGGGACGACGATCATAGCAATCAGCGTTCGCCGATCCCGCAGGAGCTCGGTCAGCTCTTTGGTGTAGATGGTGAGGATGCGCCGGTTCACAGGGGAACACCCATCGATAAGCAGCGTGCGCGTTGCGGGTCAATATTAGAGTCGTCCGTTTTCATCCTCACCCCGCACGTCGCTGAATAGTTTTAGGAAAATGGAGCTGAGTTTGTGTTCGCCGGTGTCGGCTTGCAGTTCGGCCAATGTGCCTTCGGCCATCAGTTGTCCCTCGTGCATCAAACCGAATCGGTCGCAGAGGGACTCGGCTTCGTCGAGATAGTGCGTGGACAGGATGATGGTCTTGCCCTCGTCGTGCTCGCGACGGATAAAGTCGAGGATGATGCGGTTGCTCAACACGTCGAGTCCGAGCGTGGGCTCATCCATGATCAACACGACGGGATCACCCACAAGCGCCCGGGCAATGCTTGTACGTTGTTTCTGCCCCGTGGACAATGCACCGCAGCGCAGGTCTGCGAAGGTGTGCATGTCGAGCCAATCGATCAGATGTTCGACGCGGCGTTCGATTTGCTCGCGTGGCAGTGCATATAACCGGGCAAAGTAGTAGAGCGTTTCTCGCGGTGACAGGCGTTGATACAAACCGGTGTTCGCGGTCAAAAATCCGATGTCGTGTTTCACTGCGAAGGGATCATCCGCGACGTTGTTCCCGTTGATGATGGCTTCGCCCGATGTCGGTTTGACGAGCCCGCTGAGCATCCGAAGGGTCGTGGTTTTCCCTGCACCATTTGGCCCCAGCAAGCCGTAGATCGTACCGCGTTCGATGCGCAGACTGATTTTGTCAACGGCATTCTTGAGCGTTCCGTCGGGCGTCGGAAATGTCTTGCACAGTTCGTTGGCGCAGATGATGGGCATGGTTGCTCGTGTGGGCTGAAGCGCCGATCTTCTGCGATCGACCCGCATGACGGCGGATTGGAACAGAACTCAGCCTGGCCAGCAAGACCGCCCGTCGCGGATTCATGCCTGGGTGCTTCGCGATGTCCTGCGGGGTTGCGGTTTCTTCTCAAAGCGCGATCATGAGCGCCGCTTGTCGCTCCGGGCTAAGAAGAGCATTCGTTCCTTGGATCGCTTCGCCACGAAATCATGAATGATCTTCTCCCACATCGCGTGGTCTCCGCAGTGCTGCATGCCTTATGATATCAAATCGATGAATCTTCGCAGGAGTTGGTCGGACTCGGGGGTTGGGATTGGATTGTCGATCAAGGATTGGTATTCGTCGTCGTCGGCGACGTAGCTTTCGCGGTAGAACCCCAATCGCTCGATGAGTCGCTGGGCGCACATTTCTGCGTGGAATTGCGTTCCGTAAATCGGTTTGCCCTTCAGCCGAAAAACCTGATTGCGACACTTTTGGCTGTAGGCGAGTTCGATTGCTGCGGCTGGCAGGCGGGCGACGTAATCATGGTGCCCCATGTGGCCGCGAAATTGCTCGGACAGGCCCGCGAACAGGGGGTCGGACTGCCCGGCTTGGGTGAGCCAAAGGTCGAAGGTTCCCACCTCCTCGTGCTGTTTATCCGTGACGACTTCACCACCGAGAACGAGCGCGATGAACTGATGACCCCAACAGGAACCAAACAATGGCCGCCCCTCATCGATCAGGCGCAAAACCAGATCGGTCATCGGAGCCGTGAATTCGTAATCCTGCGTGACCGTATGCGCACCCGCTCCCCCCAGAATGACGGCATGGGCGTCGGCTATATCTGTCCAAGAGACCGCGTGGTCAGCGGCAACGTTGAAGGTGCGCAATTCGACGCGGTCGGCTCCCAGGCGTTCGAGGAAGGAATCCACTTCATGCTCGGCGATGTGTGGTTGATCCCGAACCTGAATCAGAGCAACGGGAATCCTGGAGTCTGATGAGCGCATGTGTCGGGTACCACTTTCGATGGTGACGTCTGCAAACGTCTGCAAACCATGGTGGGGAAACCGTTTAGATCGAGGCAACCGCGTGCAACCGAGAAGGGTCGAGCGCTCGATGCGGGAACATCATAGCCGAAACAACGGGTGCCATCCAAATGGGCGGTGGGGTTGGTCATCTGACGCAGGCGGCAGCGGGTCCGAATAAGCCCACAACTTCTTACGCCTTCTTGTGCCGGATTCGATTCCGTTCTTGCCCGAGGATGGATATGTTACGCAGTTCCGTCAGAAATGGTAAACCCAAGTGGTGGTGAGGGGATGGCTTGTCCTGCGAATGACGCGAGGGCTGCCCGTCTTCCTCACGGTCAATGATGAATCAATGGAGATGTTCGAGACATGAAAAAGCAATTGGTATCAGTACTGGCAACGGTGTTTGCGGCGACGCTCGCGATGCCCGTCCACGCAGAGTCCCTTCCGCGTGACGAGCGCATTCAAACGGGGACATTCGCAAACGGTTTGAAGTGGATGTATCGCGAGCACGACAATCCGCCCGGACGAATGGCGATGATGATCCACGTGGATACGGGGTCGCTCAATGAGAAGGAATCCCAGCGCGGGCTGGCCCACTTCATGGAGCACATGGCGTTCAACGGAACCGAGAACTTTGCGCCGGGTGAGTTGATCAAGTTCTTTGAAAGCATCGGAATGGAGTTCGGTGCAGACCTCAACGCATTCACCAGCTTCGACCAAACGTCGTACATGCTGTTCACGCCGAAGAACACGGTCGGGCAATTCGACGAGGCCATGATGGCGCTGAGCGACTATGTCTTTCGCGCCCTGCTTCTCGAAGAAGAGATCGACAAAGAACGTGGTGTGGTGATCTCGGAATGGCGATCGGGACGCGGTGCCCAGCAGCGCATCTTCGATCAGGTACTTGAAAACATTCTTGGCGGAACGCGATTCGCTGCGAGGCTTCCGATCGGGTTGCCCGAAGTTCTCAAGACAGCCAAGCGGCCGGAATTCGTCGACTACTACCAAACGTGGTATCGACCGGAACTCATGACGTTGATCATCGTGGGTGATGCCCCGCTCGAAAAAATGAAACCGAGCATGGAAAAGTGGTTTGGCCAGCACAAGTCCACAGCCCCCGCGCGGAAGCAGGAGTCGGCTGAGTTCAAGATGTTCACCGAAGCGCGTGCGTTCGTCTTCACCGATCCCGAGCTTTCCAATTGCGACGTTCAACTGTTCAACCTCAGCGCAGGGCGTCCCCCAGCCACCACCGTCGAACAAGCCCGTACGGAAATCGTCGAGTCGGTCGCTTCATGGATCGTCAACCGTCGCCTTGAAGAACGCGTCCAAAAGGGAACCGCCACCTATCAGAATGCCGGCGCCGGAGTGAGCAACTTCTTCAACGAAGCCATGCTCGTGACAGCGTCAGCCAGTGGCGAAACGGGCACCTGGAACAAAATGCTCGACGAGATAACGGTTGAAATTACGCGGGCCAGAGAACACGGATTCACGAAGCGTGAACTCGATCTTGCCAGGAAAGAGATTCTGGCGGACACCAAGCGAGCGGTCGAGCGCGAGCCCACCCGCAGTGCCCGCGGCATGCTCTTTGAGATGAACACCTCAATCGCCAACAAAGAGCCGGTGTTGTCCGCAAAGCAAAACCTTGTCCTCGTCGAAAAATTTCTACCGACGATCACGGTGGAGGAACTCGCGAAAGTCTTCTCAGCTCACTTCAATGCAAACACCTTTGCCTATGTGGTCACGCTCCCCGAAAAGGAAGGCGTTTCGATTCCTTCCAACGAAGACGTCCTCGCTGCCGCCAAGGCTGCTATGAACATCAAGACCCAACCGATTCAAGAGTCGGAGACACCCACGCAAATTCTGGCATCGGCCCCAAAGGCAGGAAAAATCGTCGAGACGTCAACCGACGACGATCTCAAGATCACCAGCGTTTGGCTCGACAACGGTGTCCGAGTCCACCACCGCTTCATGGATTACAAGAAGGACCAGGTGCTGCTCAGCATCAACCTCGCCGGTGGAAAAATCGAAGAGACCGACGCCAATCGTGGTGAAGTCGATGTGATCTCGTATGCCCTGTCGCGTCAGCCCGCAACGGGTCGACTCACATCGACCAACGTTCGCGATTTGATGACGGGGAAGACCGTCCATGTCCGTGTCGGCCCGACGCCGGATTCGATGGCGATGAGCGTCACTGGATCACCCAAGGAACTGGAAACCGGCTTGCAACTTGCCCACGCATTGTTGACCGATGGCAAGATCGAAGAATCGGCGGTCACGGTCTGGAAGCAGCAGCAAAGTCAACAATGGACGTTTGCACAGTCCGTGCCTCGATTCAAAGCCTACGAGGCGATGATGGAGGAACTCTCCGGTAAAGACCCGCGACTCGCGGTGCTGTTGTCGAAAGATCACGTCGAAGCGATCACGTTGTCGGGCGCTCAGGCACGCTGGGAAAGTCTCGCTCGGACGGCACCGATCGAAGTTGCAATCGTCGGCGAAATCTCACTCGACGATGCGATGGCCCTCGCCAACAAGTACATCGGATCGCTCCCGAAGCGTCCGC
This sequence comes from Planctomycetota bacterium, assembly GCA_013151185.1. Taxonomy (GTDB): domain Bacteria; phylum Planctomycetota; class Phycisphaerae; order UBA1845; family UBA1845; genus UBA1845. The sequence goes on along the minus strand of JAADIU010000089.1, from coordinate 7,986 downwards.
GAAAATCGGATCGCCTCGACAGCCTGCGCACACTTGCCCGAGCCAAAGGCCCCCTGACGCGCCATGTCGAAGTCGACACAATGACCGACAAGGGCGCCGCCATCGCCGGGTTTGTGAGCTGCGAAGCCCACAACATCCACGACAGCAGGGCGATGGAACTGAGTTCCGAAATCATGACAAGCCGGCTGATCGAACGGGTCCGCGAAGAACTGGCCATCGTTTACTCGCTCAGTGCAGCCAGTCATCCGTCGAGTGCCTATCGCGATTCCGGCATGTTCATGTCGATGGCACCCTGCGAGCCGACCAAGGCGAACCAAGTGGTCGAAGAAGTCCACAAGTTGTTCGCGGCTTATGCGAAGAGTGGCCCGACTGCTGAAGAACTTGCAAACGCCAAGAAGCAGGTCAAGAATAACCTCGACGAAGGAATGAAGGAGCCGGGGTATTGGTTCGGTGTTCTTCAAAAGCTCGACTATCACCACGGGAACCTCGATGATGAAAAGGCGCTCCCCGACGCATACGACAAATTCACTGCCGCGCAGTTGACCGAAGTATTCTCCAAGTATTACAAACCAGAGCGTACGTTCCGGATCACTGCGGTCCCATCCGGTACAGATGAAAAAGCAAAGGATGCAGCCAAGACGGCAGCGGCAACGCCTTCTTGAGCCGGGATTGACCAAGTGACCTCCAGGTAAACCATCAGCCCGTCGGGTTCTCCCCGGCGGGCTTTCTTTTTGCACGCAATGATGGGTTACCCCAACGATCGTAGCGAACTGGTACCACTTTGGTAGGGTGGGCCGTGCCCACCCTACACTTTTTGCTGCGATGACGGTTAACACCGGCGGTTGTTGTGAAGGAACTTGCCTCAATCACTCTGCCGCACATAGAATCTGGTGAAGCTAAAATCTTCCTGCACGCTCGAACGAAAGACGACCTCCTGTGGACTCCGTATTTTTCTGGATCATCATTTCCGTCGTGATTGCGACCATGTGGAGTCGTCAACCAAAACCGGGTGACGGCTGCCCTTCTTGCGGCGCAAAGAACCGCCGGGTTGCCCGGTTTTGCCGAAAGTGCGGCGTCAGATTGATCAGCGGCAGCGGAGATTCCAAGTAGAAACCGGGTAACACGCTTGGTGTCTAATACTACTGTGGCATGTCGTATTCTCAGGCATCAACCGGTGGCGGCATTTTCGCTCTTGGTATGTCCGATCTTTTTCTCGAAGAACTCCGCGAGCATCTCGTAGAATTTAATGCGGTTGTGTTCCTTCCGGAACCCGTGTCCTTCATCGTCAAAAATTAAGAGTTCGCTGTCGTGGTTTCTCTTGACGAGCGCTTCGTGCAATTGCTCGGCTTCGTGAACGGGGACGCGCGGGTCGTTGCGGCCATGGGCGATGAGGATGGGTGTTTCGATTCGGTCGACGAGGCGAATCGGGCTGATCGATTCGAGGAACTCCGGATCGCTGAGTGGTCCGTATTCGGCTTCGCGAAGTTTGCGGCGATAGGCTTTGGTGCGTTCGAGGAATGTTTTGAAATTCACGATGCCAACCACATCACATGCTGCCCCGAATAGTTTGGGTGCTTGCGTGATCGTAGCCACCACCATGAAACCCCCGTAGCTTCCGCCGAATGCTGCGATCCGACCGGGTTGGCTATAGTGATTGTCCACCAACCACTGAGCCGCTTGCACGCCATCGCGCACACTGTCCATGCGCTTCTTGTAGTTGTCCATCTCCAGGAATTTTTTGCCGTACCCACTGCTACCGCGCACGTTGGGAGCCAGCACACCGAACCCGCGTGACAAGAAGTACTGAAAACTCCGCGTGAACCCGGGCCGAAACTGCGACTCAGGGCCACCGTGGTAGCTCACGATGAATGGTATGTGACTGCCCTTTTGATACCCATTGGGCGTGTACAAGAACGCGGGAATCTCCAACCCGTCGAACGATTTGTACTTGATCAACTCGGGCAGGTTGAACGCCGCAACATCGATGCCCTGCAAGTCAGCCGTCGTCATCGCAACCGGCGACGCCTTGGGCTTTTGGGGTGACCACTTGTAAATGATGCCCGGATCGTTCGAGCTTTCGACGCGGTACAACATCTGCGATCCGCGAAGGCGCACGCCGCCAATAATCCCTTTCTTACACGGTGGGCCTTGCAGCGGCTTGAGATCGGGCAGGCTGCGCAAGTGCAGCGTTCGGTAACCGTCTTCGTTGATGAGAATCGCCAACATCGATCGGTCGATATTGGTCAGAGCGCCCTCGGCTTCGTAGCGATCGAGATCGGGCGCAATGGGCGTCAGCGAACCACCGGACAAATCCAGACGACGAAGATTCATCAGGTCGCCACGATAGTTTGTGCTGACGAAGAATGACCGGCCATCTGCTGCGTATGCAACAGGTCCAAACGACCAAGCCTCATCCTTTGGCGTCACTTCCTTCGCTCGCTTTGAAACCAGGTCGATCTCGAACAATTGCGAGTGCGTCGCCGAGTTGTACTTGCCAACCATAAGCCGCGTGCCGTCAGGGCTGAAGTCTGCGGGATAGAAGTAACCCTTCCGGTCGAGAACTCTCGTGGATTCGCGCGTCGCAAGGTCGTACACATAAACATGAAAATCGTTCTTGGAATCTTTGTTGGAACGATACGCGAACGCCTTCGAGTCCGCCCGCCAAACCACCGATCCGAACACGGTTTCCCGATCGACGAACAGTGGATCGATTTGAGCGGTCACGGCATTAAGCAAATACAAATCGTTCTGTTCGTCGCCACCCTTCGACGCAGCGACGATGGCCCACTTGCCGTCGTCCGACAAAACGTAGCCACTGATCCCGTCCTCGAAACGGGTGAGCTGGATCGCGTTCTTGGAGGACGCCTTCCTTCCGAAGAGTTGGTAGACACCAGCGGGGTCATCGATGAAATAGAACGTACCGTCGGGCGCGAGATCACCGGACGACGGAACGTTGATCTTGATGAACTGTGCCATGCTCGGCAACGCGTTCTTACCCATCACCGTGTTCTCACCCATCACTGTGTCCGAACTCATCATGAGAAACCCCACCAACAACACGGCTGAAAATGGTGATCGCAGCCCCGGACTTTGGCGATTGAATCCTTCAATCATCTCCATGTACTCCTCGTAAAATCGACCGACTGGCTCGGAACCTGCCTTCGTAAATGCACAAACGCCAGCCTATCCTGAATCACGCGCAACGCAAAACCTGCCGGGCCGAACAATCCTAAACTATTGTTTTTGCAATACTTACAGCAACGCAAACTGCAAAGGCTTGCCTCCGCTCGGCAAACTGGGCGAATCACCCCAAAGTTGTAACTAAGAGGGGGCATCGTGGGTGACGATAACAATGGTGGTTATCGGACAGTTGAGCCTACGCGTAACCGTGGTGCTCAACTGAGGTCGGACATCGATCGGGGCTTTGCTTGATCAACTGTTCGGATGCGCATCGTACACCGATGAACATCTCGGGCACTTCAAGCCGTCGTGCATAACAGCCCCGGTCGAAACGACCACACACCGATTCACCCGCGTCGGATGCGGGGATACGCAGCTTCTCTTGCGAGGCCTAGACTGATGATCATCCCATGCCCGTCCATGTATCGCTCCCGGATTCAATCCGGGCGCGCTCGACTAAATATTCTGCTGCCATTTATCGTTGCACTTTCGACAACGCCTGGCTGCTCGCTTTTTGAGAAGAAAGCAGAGCCAACGCAAAAGAGCAAACAAAGTGACGCCCCGTTCGTCGCCCCCGATGTTGACCGCGAACCCATGCTGGCTTCCAGCAAACCCGACGCGACGGGCGAACTCGGCTCGACACCGATCATGGACGAAGTCCCATTTGAACCCCGCACGATTCGTTCGCTGCGTCAGCACTCTTTCGCTGCTGACGGTTCTGATTCGGACGCATGTGTCAGTCCCGATGGACACTCGATGGTCTTCGCTTCCACCCGACACAACCTAGCCCCCGACATTTATGCCAAGTCGATCGATGGCGTGGCTGTGACGCAGCTTACATCCGACCCATCCTGGGATGTTCAGCCCGCGTACAGTCCCGACGGCTCGCGCGTGGCATTCAGTAGCAATCGCGGTGGCAACTGGAATATATGGGTGGTGAATTTGAACGCTCGATCACCCATCCAAATCACCGACGAGCCCGGTGACGAAGTGCATCCATCATGGTCAGCCGACGGCAAGCAACTTGTTTACTGCCGCCTGCCACCGCGCGGTCAGTGGGAACTGTGGATCACCGAAGCCGACTCGCCCGCATCGCGCAGGTTCATCGGATACGGATTGTTTCCGAGTTGGTCACCCGTCGAAAACAAGCTTGCTTTTCAGCGTGCTCGAAGTCGCGGAAGCCGATGGTTCAGCATCTGGACGGTTGAACTCGAAGGTGGAGAACCGGGGTATCCAACCGAAATTGCTTCCAGCCCGGACACCGCACTCATCACACCGGTATGGAGTCCCGATGGCCGACGGCTTGCCTTTGCGTCTGCGACGAAAAGCGACTCACCGACAGTTCCAGAGCAGTCAGACATTTTCGTGGTCAATCTGGATGGAACGAATAAACGCAATTTGACGGACGGTCATTCGGCAAATTTTGCGCCAACGTGGTCATCAGACGGACGGGTTTATTTTTCGAGCACGCGAGGTGGAGCGGAGACGATCTGGTCGTTGAATCCGGATGATATTCCGATCACTGCCCCAGCCAAGACAGCCACGCACCAGCATCCGCCAAGGGTATCGGACGTGGGACTGGCGAACGATGCGTGACGTGCTGGCGTCCCGTGGGACCGAACGCAGGTGGCTTGGGCGTGCCAACAGATGAATCGCCCCAGGTCGATTGACGATATTTCAAAGAGATGCAGACGTATGAAAACCTTTTGGTCAAAGATGAACAAAGCATCGCGAGTGACACTTTGTGTCATTCTTCTCGCATCGCTCGCAGGGTGTAGCCGCAAGACGGCTTCGACGACTCAGATTCGCAACCCGTGGTTGGGTCCGATGCGGATCGCGGTCGCCCCAGCGTTGAATCTCAGCGGGTCTCGCAGTTTCGACACTGAGATTGTCGCCGACATCATGGCCAGCGAGTTGAGTCACGTTGACGGCTTGGTGGTGATACCCGTAAGCCGCGTACTTTCGGCGCTCGCCCAACAGGGGCGTGACCGCATTGATTCGCCCGCACACGCGATTGAAGTGATGCGCAGTTTGGGGGCGGAAGCCATCCTCGTTTTTGCAGTGACGGAGTATGATCCTTATGAACCACCGGTCGTCGGCATCACAGCACAGATCTATGGCAGCCCCAACGAGAACGGAATCTCCAGCTTCGACCCTGTACAGGCGTCCCGGCTTGCGTCTCCTTCGGGGGTGCGCCCTGCAGCGTTTTCCAACGAACCAATCGCACAATCGTCACAGGTGTTCAATTCCGCACACGAACCCGTCGTGCGAGAAGTGAAAACGTTTGCGCGTTTGCGCAGTGCGGATAACAGCGCATACGGATGGAAAAAATACCTGGTGAGTCAGCAACATTATCTAAGGTTTTGCTGTCAGGCCACGATAAGAGAACTGGTGCAAGGCGGTGTCGGTCGAGACGTAGTGACCGCTTCCGGCTTCTAAAGAGAGTGTTGACACAATGCAGACGGTACGACAGCTATCTCTCGTCAAAGGCACGCAGCGATACATTTTCCGGTATCCTGCGGGTCAGGAAGCAGATGTCATCGATCGTTTTGCGTCGCTGGCGTCGAACCGTGAAAATGAGTTCGATTGGTTTGACGCGGCTGTGCTAAGCTACCAGATGGGGCGTCGTCTCGAAAAAGAGCTAGACCACAAAGTTGCCGGATGACAAAAAAGTTTCCGGACAACACCGGATGACAATAGTCGCCGGATAAACGTGACGGAGCACGGCAGTCACCGGCTCAGGCACTGACCCTGCCTGCCAAACGCTGAAGTAACTTTCGCCTATGCGTAAGAGCCCATGAGAGAGAATTCTTTGATAGACGAGTTTCTCAATTACCTGAACTTCGAGCGGCATTTTTCTCCGCATACGGCGAAATGCTACTCGGCAGATCTTTCCCAATTCTGCGCGTTCCTGTCCAGCGAGTCGGGTGATTCGACGGCGGCGCGGTTCGGCAACGGATCGGCTTCACAGGACCATTCAAGCGGCGACGGAACCGATGCGCAATCGGCGACGGTTGTCGTGCAGGAAACGGATCTTCGCAGGCGGTTGCTGGAAGTCGACGTGGACGAAGTCCGCCGCTTCCTCGCCCATCTTGCGAAGCAGGACTATTCGAAATCGACCACCGCCCGCAAGTTGGCGACGCTTCGCAGCTTCTACAAATTCTGCCTGCGACGAAGCTACATCGAATCGAACCCGCTGGTATCCATCCGCACACCGAAGCAGGAAAAGCGGCTGCCGAAGTTTCTTGAGATTGACCAGATCAACCGCCTGCTCAATACGCCCGACGAAACAACCATCCTCGGTGCGCGTGACAAGGCGATGTTCGAAGTGCTTTACTCGACAGGCATCCGGGTGAGCGAGTTGGTCGATTTGAATCTCGTAGACGTGGATGAAACCACGCAATGCCTCCGCGTTTGCGGCAAGGGCAAAAAACAGCGTACCGCACCTGTCGGCCCCACAGCGCTCGGTGCGATTGATCGCTATCTGCATCTGCGAAATACCGACCCAAGGTCAGCCGACTTCGACAAAGACGCACTCTTTGTCAACAAGCACGGCAAGAGGCTCAGCACCCGCAGCGTTCGGCGAAAGCTCGACAAGTACCTCGCCCAAGCCGGCCTCGACACATCGGTCAGCCCGCACACGCTTCGACACAGCTTTGCAACACACATGCTCAACAACGGTGCCGACCTACGAGGTGTGCAGGAATTGCTCGGGCACCAGTCGATTTCAACAACGCAGGTCTACACACACCTGACCTCAGCCAGACTGAAATCAGCCTACGACGAAGCCCACCCGCGCTCGTAAACAAATTCAAATAAACCCAAGAACCCAAGCCGGCCGTCAACCACGACGACCGGTTTTCTTTTGTGCGCGAACCCGCGAGCAATTTGTTCAGGAGGACCGCGTAGTCGGGCCGGCCAAGGCGACCGGGCAGCGGAGTTTCGCCCGTGCATACAACATTCCAGCCAAGCACCTGCGACACGCTCGCCATCAAATTCTCGAAGGGGCCGCGCAACTGATCTTCCGGCGAGCCGGGCGTCAATTGCGATAGCTTCGCCGTCACCGAAGCTGCGAACTCTTGAAGGGCATGGTGGATCGAAATGACTTCGTTCCTCCTTTTACTGACAGTGAGCGACGTGCAAATGCGAGGCGGACGGACGCGCATCGTCGTCTATGCCCGGTTCAGTACGGACCAGCAGTCGCCTCGATCCATTGGTGACCAGGTCGCAATCTGCCGCGAACACCTCGACGCGATGGGGCTCGAAGACATTGAGATCATCGTTGTCAAAGATGAGGCCATCTCCGGTGAACACGCTCGCCGCCCAGGGATTGATCAAGTTTGGGATTTGATCGAATCAGGTGAGTGCGATGTGCTCATCGCCGAAGATCTGTCGCGCCTGTATCGTCATTCCACACGAGCGATGGAGTTGATCTAAGCTGCAGTCGACGCAGACGTACGCGTGATTCCGTCTGGTTCTGCGAGATCAAAACCTCAGCCTCACGAAGCTTGTGAATGATCTGTTCCGTCGAATGTCGATTCCTGCTCATGACCATGCCTCCTCAATCAAAACCAAAATCCTAACCCTACGCATGGATCAGGTAGAGGGGGAAAGGTCAATCGTTACTAACCTTGAATGTTCGTACCAAGTGCGGCTTCAGACCGTTCGCTCGCCAGACGCGCGACACCGTCGAGCGACTCGTTCCGAGTACTTTGGCCAAGCTGTTCGTACTCCAGTGAGTAGCGTTTGGCGGTCTATCCTGGGTAGTATGTTCCAGGATCCTGCGGGCCATCTCCGTGTCAGCCA
>JAADIU010000098.1 GCA_013151185.1 Planctomycetota bacterium | reverse complement strand
GAATCAAGCGAATTGTCCTGCCCAAAGCAAACATGAAAGACCTCGACGATTTGCCCGATGACGTACGCGATGATCTCACGTTTGTTCCCGTGACAACCATCGACCAGGTCATCCAAGCCGCTTTCAAGAAAACCCGCAAGAAGTCGAGGCGTAAGTCGGTAAAGAAGACAAAGGCGGCGAAGAAGCCTTCCGGAAAGCGAAAAACCACAAAGAAGAAAACGAAGAAGAAGTCCGCTGCTAAGAAAACCACTCGAAAAATAGTCGAAAAAAAGAAAGCCAAATCCGTGCGAAAGATCGCGGGAAAATCCAAGAAAACCAAAACCAAGAAAAAGCCAACGGTCTCCAGAAAGTCCAGGAGACGCGCCGCAAAATAGTAGGGTCCGCTGTGCGACGTGGCAGGCACAAACTCGTCGACGCACGATCTATCCGTGGCTGATCCTTCCTGACGCACGCTGACCATGAAACTCCCCATCCACGACACCGAGTTAAAAACGAAATCGCTCCTTGGCGTTTCGTCGGATGAGATGGGGGACTTGCTTGGGCGGTGGGATGAGAAACCGTATCGCGCAAAACAAATTCTGGAATGGATCTACGACCGTCACGTTGCCTCCATCGATGAAATGACCAATCTATCGAAAGCACTTCGCGAAAAGCTCGCCGGCGAATTCCATTTATTTGAATCCCGCATCGTCACGGAATCGAAGGCAACCGACAGAACACAAAAACTGCTGTTGGGGTGGGCGGATGGTCAGACGACCGAATGCGTCATGATCCCAAGCGACCGTCGGCGAACCGCGTGCATTTCGACGCAGGTGGGCTGTCCGGTTGGGTGCGTGTTTTGTGCAAGCGGACTCGATGGCGTCAAGCGAAATCTGACCACCGGACAAATCGTCGAACAGGTGATGCGCGTGCAGCGTCTCTGTGAACCCGACGAACGCCTGTCGAATGTGGTCTTCATGGGGCTTGGCGAACCGCTGGCCAACTACGATTGCACGGTGGCTGCTCTGCGACAGATCAACGCCCTGGTAGGAATCGGTGCCCGCAAGATCACCGTGAGCACGGTTGGACTCCCGAAACAAATTCGCCGCCTCGCCGACGAGCAATTGCAGTTCACGCTCGCGCTGTCGCTACACGCCCCGACCGACGAACTGCGTCAACAACTGATTCCGTGGGCAGAGGGTGTCGCCATCGCAGAACTCGTCGATGCGGTGCGGTACTACTTCGACAAAACGGGCCGCGAAATCACACTGGAATATGTGCTGCTTGAGGGCATCAACGACGCCCGCAACCACGCTGCCGCTGTCGCCGATCTTTGCAGAAAAATGCGCACCAACGTCAACCTGATTCTTTACAATCCCGTGCCCGACCTACCGTATCGCCGCCCCACCGACGAAGCCGCGAGGAACTTCCTGCAAACACTGCGCAGCAAGGGTGTCAACGCACACCTTCGCCCAAGTCGCGGCATGGAAATCGACAGCGCCTGCGGCCAATTGAGAAGGCGAACGGAACACGGCACAAACGCTTAATGCGAGCCAAACAGGTGTGTCGACAATTCGTCGATCTGTAGCCGCTGGGAATCAGAAACCACCTGCGTCGCGCTCATCCACTGGTTGGCGTGGATGCGGAGCAACTGCGGGCTGAGGAGCAACACCGTCGGATGCTCAAGGCGTAAGTCGCGGGCGATGCGGCGCAGCATATCACGATGCCCCACACCAAGATCCTGCGACCGGATGAGTTGGTCGAAGAGTTTTCGCTGGTGGTTCAGCACGCCTTGCCGACGTCGAACACCATGACGCATCACCGCGTAAAGGATCACCATCATGACGAGGATCGTGGTCAATACCAAAATGAATTCGGAAACGGAACCGCCTGCGGCGAATCGATCGCGAATCGCGTGCAAGCGATCCATGGGCGGTACCGGGTTGACTTGAGATAGCATCACGCGGTCACCTCGTTGCGATGTTCCGTCGCGTCTGCCTCTGCATTGCCACCGGAACCGGATTGAAACGTTGCGGTGATGCGCTGGGCCCGGCGCTGAATTTTGGGATCTGCGTCTTGGTCGGCTAACACTGTCAGGCGAGCCATCAATTGTTTCAGGTTCAGGCGCTCCACGACCCACAAAGCGCTCAAGCGATGCTGGCTATGTGGGCTGGAAAGCATTCGCAACAGTTCCTCGGCTCCATCGCGAACGCGCATTTGCAGGAGCGCTTTGACCGCGTTCCCACGCACTCGGTTATTTTCCGAAGAAAGTTTCTGGCGCAGCAGCGATTCGCAATCGCTCGACTGGGATTGGCCGAATGACTCCACCGCGTTTGCCTGAACGCGAAGGTCGCCATCCTGAAGAGCGCCCCGCACCAGTCGCCGCGATTTTGCATCATCGAACACGCCCAACAACCGCACAGCCAAGCTCCGCAGCACTGCGTCGCTGGAGGAAGACGCATCTTGGATCTGCGAGATGAACACCTCGAACCGCCCGGTGTCCTCAACCATTTTGAGCACGCGGATTTGTTCCTCCGTTTCGCCACTCGCCCATTTGCCACGCAGGTGGTCATCAAACTGAGGAATGCCTTCGAGCAAGTTGTTGGCGACGACTCTGCGAACTTTTGCATCGAGGGAATCGTATTCGATCCAGAAAGGCTCGAACGCATCACCTGAATCCACTTGCCCTCGGGCAGACTCGGTGGGCGATCGCAACTTGTGCGCAAGGGAGCGGCTCGCACGTCGGCGCAACTCCAGCGCTGCCAGGTATGAATCCCTCCCGCATCCACGGGACGCGAGGGTTTGCAGCATACCACCGCTGTCTTCGTGCTCGCTTTCCATCAACGACCAAAACGCAGCACGCCGAGTCACCGGATCAGCTTCCATCGCCAATCGCCCCATCAGGCTCACCCGCAAATTCGGTTTGCATCCACACGCCTTCAAGAAGCGAACGACAGAATTCGCTCGGCGGGGATTTTCGACAAGGGTTTCGATATCTTCGCGATTGAGCAAGGGCGCTTCCTTGATCCACGCGCACGATCGGCGCACCTCGGGATCGAGCAACAACCACCCGTGGTCGGCGAGAGCGATGTCCGCATCGGAGTTGGACATCGAGGCAAGACACTTGACGGCAGCGCTTCGCAGTGGGGCGCACCGCAGCACGCGCAGGCAATAGCCCACCAATCGCGGATCGCGCGACCCTGCCACCGCGTTGTTGAGCGCTCGGCCCAGATGCGATCGCGAATCTTCCGCCATGCGCACGATCGTATCTTCCAACGGTTCCGCGAGCAGAACTGCGGCGAGGGCGACTTCGTTTCGAAAATGCAGCGGCCAACTACCGAGCGCACGGGTGACTGCCGCCGAAACATACTCGACCTGCCCCTGCGGTTGATGCCTCTTCGCAGACGCCCACCTTGTTGATGTTGCCGGGATCCGCTCCGCCAATGAAAGAAGAACCTCTGCGGCAAGATTGGCAGTGTGGCGACACGGTTTGATGATTGCCTCGCTGAGCAGGTACGCACCCTTGGCGTGGAGGCTGTCGTGAACCAAGAGGATCGCCGACCGCCTCGATTCAAATAGCGCATGCGACATACACACGCGCACACCACCCGCGAGATCGTCCGCGTGTTGAAGAATCAGCGTCTTGAGAAACACATCTGCGTGCGCATAGGTCGCGACGACCTGCGCAAGCGATGCGTCGTGATCGCGTCGCAGGAGCACGCCCAAGGCGAGCCCCTGATACTCCGCTTCCATGTCGGACAAGCCAACCGCAAGCGCAGCGTCTGCCGCCAAGTTTCGCGAGTTGGCCAACTCTGCATAGACGGGGGGCAGGGATGTTTTTTCGGGCGCAGCCATCAAATGATATATCGGACCATCGCGCGCACAGCTTGGGGAACCGGGCTTGCGGGGTCGTAAAAGCCCACCACATGGAGGCGAAACCCGGTTGGCGTGTGCGATTACGAGTCGGTGGAGTCGGCGGGCTCGCTGGATTCATCGTGACGGTGGGCACACTGCTGGGCCCGGTGGGCGGACCATGACTCTGCCTCGATGAACACCCGATGCACGATGGGAATCGCCTCTTTGATCTTGCGATTGCAAGCGGTCACTGCCTCCTCCACCGCACCGCTGGATAGGTCGGCTTTGAAGTGAACGCTCAGGTTGACGAGCAGGTGGTGAGGACCCATTTGAATCGTGATCAATTCGTTGATCGAATCGATGCGGGCATCCTGCGAAACGATGTCGCGAATTTTGGCTTCCACTTCGGGCTCTGCCGATTCGCCAATCAGTAAACCTTTGGTCTCCCACGCCATGAAACACGCAACCATCGCGAGGACCACACCAATCACAATCGTCGCGATCCCATCGAAGTATTGAATTCCGGTGAGTTGACCCAAGGCAATTCCGATCATCGCCACAACAAGGCCGATGAGCGCGGCAGAGTCTTCGAGGAGAACCACGAACAGGGTCGGGTCTTTCCCCGACTGGGCGGCTTCCAGATAGCTGCGTTTGCCTTTGACTTCGCGAAACGCCCGCAGCGCGTACCACCATGCCGCCCCCTCGAACACCATTGCGATCGACAACACGATGTAGTTGACGGTGACGTTCTCAACGGGGTGCGGAGAAATCGTCCGCTTCACGCCTTCATAAAGAGAGACGCCAGACCCGACAGCGAAAATCAAAATCGCCACCACGAACGACCAAAAGTAAATCTCCTTGCCATGCCCAAGCGGAAACGCCTTGCTTGGTGGTCGATTCGATTGGCGAATCCCCCAAAGGAGAAGCAATTGATTGGTGGTATCGACGACCGAATGGATCGCCTCCGCCAGCATCGCCCCCGAGCCGGTGATGGATGCGGCGATGAATTTGGTGATTGCAATTCCACCGTTGCCGAAGGCGGCAGCGTAGATCACTTTTTTGGAGCCGGTAGCCATGTCGCGAATTATACCGATTGTTGAAACGGTTGCAGCCACCGAGTTGTGTTCTTGTTCGCACGCATGTGCGCTGCCCGCTACAGGTTCGCTCCATCTGGGTCGAGCGCATCCGCCACATATTCGATGACGTGTTTCGCCCGGACTTTGGTGTGGTGCTCGATTTGACTTCGACAACTAAAGCCCGAAATCGCGATGGATGCGTCGCCTCGATCGCGGACGGCAGGAAATAGCCGCTGCTCACCCACTGCTTTGGCGACATCGTAATGCTCGACTTCGTGTCCGAACGAACCAGCCATCCCGCAGCATCCGCTGTTGATCTCCGCCGCGTCGTCGCTGACCCTCGCGAGAAGTTCCATCGCGTCGCCCGTGCCATAGAGCGCCTTCTGGTGACAGTGACTGTGGTAACGAATCGCGCCGACGCGGCCTTGACGAACCCGCAACCGACTCGGATCTTCCTCAAGCTGCCGCGCCACAAACGATTCCAGCATCATCACGCTAGCCGCCAATCGTCTTGCACCGTTCGTGCGCACCAACTGAGGCAGCTCGTCCGTGAAAACCGACACGCATGACGGTTCCAATCCCACGATGGGAATGTCGCGGTGGGCATACGCAGCGAAGGCTTCGACGTTTTGCTTCGCCAACAGCTTCGCCTCCGCGAGCATCCCCTGACTGATCAAAGGCCGACCACAACACGCACCCTGCGGACACAACACGCGAAACCCCATCGCTTCCAAAACCGCGACAGCCGCAATACCAACCTGCGGTGTGTGGTGATTCGTCCAGGTATCGACAAACAGGACGATCCGTTTCTGATCCGAATTCGGCGCGGACGGCTCGGCGCGGTTTCGGCGCTCAAACCACTGGTGAAATGTACGGCGTGCATACCGCGGTGCGGGGATGCGCCGATCCAATCCGTAACGTTTGTCGAGAATTCGCCGTACAGGTGCGCTGCGCATGAACCAATTGCTCAACGGTGCGAAGCGACTTCCCCACTTGGCCAACCCGACCGCGTCCGCAACAAGCCGCGATCGACGCGATACGCCCATTCGACGGTTCCTCGCAGACAGCCACTCCGTCTTGAGTTTCGCAACATCGGTGCCCGTCGGACACTCCGTCTTGCACGCTTTGCAGCTCAGGCAAAGGTCGAACACCTCATCGAGTGCAGGATCGGAAAGCCCGTCCAACAGTGAACGATTCGACAGGGCGATGCGCAGCGCGTTCGCCCGCGCCCGCGTGGTGTGCAGTTCGTCCTGCGTAGCCATATATGACGGGCACATCGTCCCGACGAGACTCTGCCGACACTGCCCGACACCGCTGCACATCCCAGCCAAGCCAGCCATTCCACCATGCGTCGAAAAATCGAACGCGGTTTTGAAATCCTTCGACTCAAACGATGCGCCGTAGCGCAGGTTTTCTGTCATTCGCAGCGGATCGATAATTTTTCCGGGGTTCAAAATCCCGTCCGGGTCGAACGTCTGCTTGATGCGTTTCATCGCAGCCCGTAGGCGCGGTCCGACCATTTTTTCAAGCCAGCACGAACGCAGAATTCCATCGCCATGTTCACCCGTCATAGCCCCGCCGAATGCCAAAGCCAGCGAACTGATGCGGTCGGCTACGCGGTGCATGCGCTGGATGTCTTCATCTTTCTTGAGATTCAACACGGGGCGCACATGCAGGCACCCGACACTCGCATGGGCATAATAGCCCGCTTGTTTGACGCCCTCCTCTTTGAGAATCTTTGCGAATTGTTCGATATAGTCGTGCAATTTCGACGGATCGACTGCCGTGTCTTCAACGAACGCGTAGGCTTGCTCGTCGCCCGGTTTGGACATGAGAAGCCCCAAGCCGGATGTTCGTACTGCCCAAACATCGCCTTGGGCTTGGTGATCGCGAATGACAGGGAAAGCGTAACCATCCGTTCTCGATTCCAGGTCTTCTGCCAATACGACGAGTCGTTCCTCCAGACGGCGCTCATCGTCGTCATAGAGTTCGCATATCAAAACAGCACCCGGTTCGCCTTTGATGAAACCTCGGCGCTTCGCCATCGCTGGATTTTTTTCGGTTGCATCGAGGATGAGTTTGTCGATCAGTTCGACAGCGGCTGGCTTGTGTTCGAGGGCGATCGGTGTGGCGACAAGGGAGGCGAGTACGTCGTGAAAATGCGCCACAACGAGGCCTTTGTGCTTTGGCGCTTCCACCAGTTTCAACGTGGCCCCGACGATGACTCCAAGGGTGCCTTCACTTCCGCAGATGATCGTTTCAGCGTTGACGCGACTTTTGGTTTTCTTCAATCGGTCCAGAGCATAACCGGCATTTTGACGAAGTATCTTCGGAATCCTCGCTTCGATTTCTTCCGCTTCTTCGTCGAGCACTTCGGCGAGAACCCGCTCGCATTCGTTGGCCAGTGGATTTTCCAGCGTCTCGGTATCGGCGCCCCACCGTGCGAGTGAGCCATCGGAAAGCACCACGTCCACCGCGACCAGATGATCGCAGGTACGCCCATAGATGACGGAATGCGACCCGCACGAATTGTTCGCGATCATCCCACCGATGTTGGCTCGGCTTGCGGTGGCGACGTCCGGGGCGAACAACAGTCCGTGTTGTTCAAGAGCCGCATTGAGATCGTCCAGCACGACTCCCGGTTCAACCCGGACTGTTCGATTGGCTGCATCGATCTCCAGAATTTGGTCGAGGTGTCGTGAGCAATCGAGTTGCACACCCCGGTTGACAGCCCCCCCTGCCAAACCCGTGCCTGCTCCACGCGGCGTGACGGGAACGAGATGCGTTTCGCATATCCGAACCACCGCACGCACATCGTCCACGGATTTCGGGAAGACGACGCCATCCGGTGTGATTTCGTAGATGCTGGCATCGGTGGAATAGAGCGCCCGAACCAGCGGATCCGTGCGAACCTCGCCCTCAATCGTCGACGCAATCTCCGTCAGCGCCAACATTGAAGCGTCCGTGCGAACACCGTCCTCACTCAAGACATTCAATCGTGTCATGCGTCCAAGGATACGGGATCGGGTCGAACTTGCCGAGCGCCATCATGGAAGACGGATGCCCAGTTCTTCAAACTGTTTGTTCGCTTGCTCTGCCCAACCGCGATTGGCTTTGGGGCTGGCTGGGCTTGGGTGGAGGATGCTGCCCACGCAAACAGACATGCCATCGAGAGCAGCCGCTGCGCGACGGGCAGCAAATGCACCAACCCCGACAACGATTTGAGGTGACATCAATGTCACCGTTCGCTGAAGAGCGCGGTCACATGCTTCGAGCAGTGGTCCGCGCTCTGCCACGGGCAGTTTATCCGGTGTCCGGTTGCGGCCCGATTCTTCCATAAAAACCAGCGGGCAGTAGTTGCACACGAAGAATCGACGAAGGAATCGGCGCGGTGTCTTGAAGGTGTCTCGGGCCCAACCCCAAAGACGGGCACCGCTCACTTCGCGTCGATGGCATTTCAGTCCCATCACCGGGCGCTTCGGATGCTCGATCGCGGGGTGACCAATCTCAACATCGATCCCCAGCCAATCGCGGACGGCTTCGACTTCGCCAAAAGGCACGCCCGTTTGTGCCATGCCCCACGGACCGGGGTTCATTCCCAGCAGCAGGATTTTCGCCTTGTCGAGAGCGCACTGTGCGGTGTAGGCGTCGAACCCTGCGCGGGCGTATTCGAGCGGGTTGTAAACGTATTCGACGGGTGAATCGAAACTGAGTCGGGCGAGATCTGCGTTTAAGTCGTCGGTGATTTTAGAAAGTGGCATGGGAAACCGATCGGGCATTTTGGCGACGCGATGACTGGCGGGATCGATGTCCCAAACTCAATCACCTATATAACCGCAAGTCGGTCGGCTGCAAGATGCGACGCTCTTGGAGACGACACTGTTGGAAGCGACGCTGTGGGGTGGGTTCTACGGTACGACGATGCCCTCACGAACGGCATACCTCGCCAAGGAAACACGGTCGTGGACTCCGAGGCAACGCATGACATTGTCACAATGACAGTCGATGGTCTTGACCGCGATCCCGAGAAGGATGGCAATCTCCTTCTTCGAGAACCCGCTTGCGATGTATCTCAAGACCTCGACTTGCCGTGGCGTGAGGACCGACCACCGTGTGTGCAAGGGTGAGAGCAGTTTCCCGGTGCGCGAGCAGGTGGCCATCCGTTCGAGCACATCGTCGGAAAAGTACCTGGTACCGTCGGCGATTTGACGCAGCCCCGCGACGAATTGGACTGCCCCGTCGCGTTTGGAAATGAACCCGTCAACCTTCATGTTGATGGCATACTCCACATACTGGTCGCGGATGTTTCCGCTCACGAATACGATTTTCGTTTTTGGACTTCCCCGGCGAATGGGAAGAGCCAATTCCGTCCCGCATTCGTTTTTCAACTCGATGTCGATCAGCACCATGTCGCAGTGGACGGATTGAAATTTTTCCAGCGCCTCTTGCGGTGTGGCCACGGATCCGACGACCTGAAACATCAGGTTGTGATTCAGCAGGTCTTCCAACGCAGAGCGGACGAGATCATGGTCGTCAACCAACAGGATGCGCACGACACGGTTAGGCATAGCCGTTCTCCCCATGCCCCGTTGCTGAAATAGGAAAGGTGATGCACACGCGCGTCCCCCGCCCCAACGATGATTCCACCTCAACACTGCCGCGGTGATCCCGCACAATATTGCCGACGATGGTCATGCCCAAACCCCGACCCGAACCCTCGCACCTTTGCGAGAACCCTGGCTCAAATATCCGAGCCCGCGCGTTGGCATCCATCCCGACTCCGTTGTCGGTGATGTTCAGGCACACGCGTTTCGGTCCGAAACCGATTGGCATTGCCATTCCCCGATGCGGTTTGGCGCTGCGCACCGGAGTGGTTTCGAGCGACACGATAATCTTTCCACCAACCGTCATTGCCTGAATGGCGTTGGCCAGAAGATTGTGAATTACCCGCTGGAGTTGCGTACGATTGCCCAAAATCCAGATCGCAGCGTCCGGTGGAATGTCTTCGACCAGGGCGACGTTCGAGGGCATCCAAGGCCGCGATGACGTCAGCGCGGCTTGAACCGTCTCGGCAAAATCTACGGGAGTTTTTGAAACGCGGCTTCGCGTTCCACCGTCCCGAAGCAGTTTTGACAGATCCTGGGCTTGACGGGTCGCCGTTTCGATCGCAAGCAGCGACGGCGCACACGACTCACCGCGATCCGCAGCGATCCTTGCGAGGGCTGTGCGCGAGGCGATCACCATCAACAAGTTGTCAAGATCGTGGGCGAACTGAGCCGCATCCAATCCAACACCGATACTTCGTGCAGAAGCACGAGCGATTGCGCTACCATTCGCGATGCCGTGGTCGTGATGCTCCAACCTGGGCGCAGCGACTTCATCAGGCACTTCTCGAACTGCCACACCTCGAACGGCAAGTGGGCCGTCTTCGCACCGATTCACTTCGATCGATAACGCGAAACGGCGGCGCACTCGGCGCAGAGCGGCTGCGCTTCCACGGAAAAACTGTCGCATGTGCAGGGACGCTTCCACTGATCTTCTTCCCTTTCGACTTGCGGCGGGCTTATCCCGCCTGCGTTTTGATCAACGTGATGCAGTTCGCCATAGCCGCCAAATCGCCCATGGTTCCGCTTTCTTCCAACAGTCGGACCATCTGATCGCGATCCATCTTGCCCTGCACCGCATCGACGCCCAGCGCCAACGCGAACTCACCAACCAGCGCATCGCGAACATGATCCGCAGCGCGGAGGCGTGCGACAGCGTCGTCGGAACACAAACACGCCGACACGCGATCCACTTCGTCCAGCGTGCTGGGGAGATCGAGGTGTTTGAGTGCCGTGTAGACCAACATCGGTGCGAGCTTTTCAAAAAGGTCTCTCGCCTGTGAAGCCGACAACTGCCTCGTCATGTCGGTGAGAATGCCCGCCGGTTCCGGGGATTCCTCTCCCACGGACGCGACCTCGGGCTGAGCGAGAGAGCCGCTGGCGAGTTGGGCTTTGATTCGTGCAGCGATGGCCGCGAACGCCAAATCCGCCGCATCCGTACCGAGCGATGCCTCGCCGAGGGCATCACGCAGATCGGCCACGCATGGATCTGCCCGGTGATAGCGTTCGGCGAACTCAGGATTCGACAGGATCAACTCCCTCAACGCCCGGTCGTCTCCAGAAGATGCCGACTCGAACAGCGCGAAAAGCAGCGCATCGCTGTCGGAATGGCCCTTTTGTGGCTGGCTGGTTGGGTTTGGCCGGCTGGGTGGCCGTCGAACTGGCTTTGAATTGCCTGTGTTGTCGTGCTGATCGCGCATGTGTGTCCCCGATTTATCGATGCCAGAAGGCTAAAAACGAAACTAATCGGAGAGATGCTGTCGAAATGTTTGTAAACCCTGCTCGATGATCTGGGCGACCTGATGCCAATTTACATCGAGCTGATTCGCAATCGTGTTGATCGATTGGCCGTCAACAACAAAACTCCATAATACCAAACGGTCGAGATCGCAAAGTTCGCAGAAAATATCGCGAATTTTTTGAATTTTTTCGTCCCGGTCCATTAAATTAGGAGGTTCAGGCTGCTTGGGTGGAATTTCAGCGCTGGCCAGGCGGTCATAATCGGTCACGCGGCGGTGTGATCTCATGCAATCGAGTACGGCACGGTGGAGCACTCGGCGGGCATAGCGGAACAAACCGTCATCGTCCGGTAACACGCGCTCTTTGTTCCGTATCAGCACCAACAACGCGTGTTGAACCAGGTCTTCTCGCTCGGCGTCGAGGGATGGTCCGAACGAATCGATTACGACGCGATCGAGGCGGGCGCGCAGAGCGTACAACTCGCTCGCGGAAATGACGGTCCACCATGGCTTGCTTGACATCAGTATTCCACGATCCACACTGCAGTCAGCCGTGCTGCGTTCAAGCCAAACTGCATTCAGAGTGGTGACGGATTTTCAAGACTTGCCCCACGCATGACTGATTGCGGTGCGCCCTCTGGCGACCCAATGCAGCGCGGGAGCAGAGCATATAATCCAAATCTTACCGAATGCAAAAATCTTTCAGTTCGACGAACGTTGTGATTCGAGCACGCGAACATTACGGATCTTACCCTAGCCATGAACACCGCGAACGTCCAGCGCTTTGTGTCATTGCTCTTGTCGGGTCACTCCGATGACGATGCACTTTTGCGCTTCGCAGATGAGTTGGCGAACGACGGCTGCACGTCAAAGATGGTGCGCGAACATTGGCCCGGTGGCGAGTTTCCCGTTGTCGCGGAATACCTTTGTTGCGGACGACTTGGGCACGGAAGTTCCGGTGTTGTGTATCAGGCGATGCGTTTTGGGAAATCCCCCCAATGGGTGGCGCTCAAGGTGCTTCGACATGCTGCCGACCAGGAAACGCTTCGCTTCGTCGAACGCGAAATCGCAATTCTCAAGGCGCTCGACTGCCCGAACGTAGCACGCTATCTCGACTCCGGGCATTCGGGTGGGTCGCATTATTTGGCGATGGAAATGCTGGGTGGCATTCCACTCGACGAGTACCTGGACAAAAACACAACCTCGCTTGAAAGTAAACTCTGCGTCTTTGAACGCGCGTGCAAAGTGGTCGCCGCCGTTCACGAACAGGGTGTCGTGCATCGCGATTTAACACCGAGGCATCTGCTCGTCGATGATCGCGGTCAACCCCATTTGGTTGATTTTGGCTTGTCCGCAGTTCAATCCGACGATTGGGCCACGCGTATCCGCCGCACGCAAACGCAACTTGGCCGAATCATGGGCACCGTCAAATACATGTCACCCGAACAATCCTGGGGTGGCATGATGCGCATCGACCACACCAGCGACATCTGGGCACTCGGGGTCATGCTCTTCGAAATCGCAACGGACGGTGACTACCCGTACAACCTCGAACCGATCGAAGGCAAGAACGCCGGCGACTCGCTGCTGCATCGCATCCAACACGAGGTGCCAAAAAAACCGCCCGTGTCCGACGCGCGCGGACTCACCACGCTGATTTCGCGCTGCCTTGCACCGGAGTCGCATCGAAGAATTTCGTCCGCGCGCCAGTTGGGCGACGACATCGCCAACCTTTGCAACGAAAGCGCCATCAAAACAAAACCGTTGCCGCTTTTTTATCGCTTGCAGCGCATCGCCATCGGGATCATGCTGCGCTCGCGCACAGCCGTCTGGATGCTCATCGTCGCGGGCGTCCTGTTTGCGATCAGTTCCGGAACGTTCCTGCTCGGCATCGACTTTGGCATACTCTCCGACGACCACAGCACCGACGCGCGCACAACATTGCTCAAGTCGAGCGCCACCCAAGGCCCCACAGACTTCGTGTTTGTCGGCGTTGGTGATGACACGGCAAAAAATGTCATAGAATTCGCGCGGACGAACGGAATTCCAGATGTAACGGGCTCGATTCGTACATGGCGGGCAGTCCATGGCCGACTCATGAGACGTTTGGCCAAGGCAAAACCGAAAGCCGTGGTGTGGGACTACTACTTTCGATCGCGCCAGCGGGGTGATCCCGAATTGGTCGAAGGCATCTTGGCGCTCGACCGAGCTGGCGTCCCCGTGGCCCTCGCCGCCATCGACTATTCCGCGGCTGGCATCCCGAAAATCAGCCCGGACATCTACGATCCGCTCAGCGAAATCGTCCATCACGGCTTGATCATGGCGCGTGACATGGTCGAGCGGCCTGGTGAGTTCGTCATCGTGACCCGACGCGGCGAGCAAAGCCTGCCTTCGCTTGCGTTGGCGATGCTCGGTGCGGTGTGCTACCCGCGACTGCGAAATGAGGTAACCTGGAATCCGGGTGACGATGCGCTCACCGTCCAACACCGGGAGCGAGGCACGAAGGCATACATCAAAGGCATCGACCGAATCCAAGTCAAGACATTGCCGGCGATGCGGGACGGCCGTGCGTCAAGCCGCCCCGGCGACATCCCCGCAACAAAAACGTTTGACCTGACGCCACTGCAAACGCAGGAATCAAGAACGATCGCCTATGAGGCAGTGCTGCGCAGGTCCGAAACCGAACTTTGGGATTTGGTTGCGGGTAAAATCGTTTTGTGCATCGACCTGCGACCCCCAAGCCCATTTCCCGGTGTCAAGCGCGACCTCCACACGGTCAAGTACGATGAAGGCATTATCAGGAACGTTCCGGGCGGATACCTCCTGGGCGATGCAATCCGCGGACTGATTTCGAGTCGTTCGGTGAACCGAAGACACTGGTTGCCCATTGGGGCGTACTCGATCATCGTCGGGATGGCCATCGTCGGCTGCCTCACCGCGCGGCTCATCGCAGGCCGCGGCGGATGTCGAACACGTCGCGCATACCTCACCACCGTCGGGATCATGACTGCGATCACGCTTGGCTGCGCGATCACGATGTTTATCCCGTCGGCGAGGCATTTCGCAAATTGGACCATTGCAGGCGCATCCACCGGGGCAGCGGCGATTCTTGCGCTGTCCGTTGAGTACCTCAGGAATCTGCACCGATTCCCAAAGGACTCAGCCGGTCAGACGCGCCTGCCGTGATCTCAAAGCACACAACCGAGGGTGAACGATCCCTTGCGTACCCATGCCTTTGCAATCATTGCGCTACGCGAACCAGGACACCGCACCCAGGAAGGCAGAAACCGCGACGGCTGCAATCAACATCAGCCGGCCACTCCAATGCACGATCCGTTGTTCATTTTGACTAAGTGGGTAGTAGTGCATCTGTATCTCCTTAACCTTCCATGCCAATGATAATCATAGGAATCATGTTCTCGACCCATTCGACGAACACACCAATTCCGTCCTCGAACCAGCCACCAAAAAGCAATTCTTCCATCATTTCTGCGTCTCCTTGATTAGAACAACCAAACTAAAGAATTGACGAACGAACGTTGCTCGCTCGGCCTTGGTAGCTGCCGAGCGAATCATGCGAGGTGATTTGGTCCGCATAACCATGTACCATTGCTGATGCGTGAACCACCTCGTGAGTTTGGAGCGCTGGACTAGGCCATGTCAATGGGTGGAATAGAATCGCACGCTTTGGGGCTGTGAGTTTCGAGGCAAGTCCCCTAAGCACACACAAACGCGCCGAGAAATGGAACATTGTGTAAACTTCGCGGTCGTCGGCCAAAATTCACAGGCACGATCGCGTGAATGAGGTGCCACTTATCGGTCACTTTGAAATCGTATGGTACTGAGCCTGATGTCGCAGATGATTGATACTTCCATCATCATTCCCACGTTCCAGGAAGTTCACAACATCGGTGAATTGGTGCGCCGAATCTCCGCCGCCATGTCAGCAACCACCGGCGCGATCGAGATCCTGATCGTCGACGACAACAGCCAAGACGGTACGGATCAAGTAGTCGAACGGCTTCGGGATGAAAAGCACCCTGTTCGGCTGATCGTTCGCGAGAGGGAGAGAGGCCTCAGCTCTGCGGTGATCCGAGGTTTCAACGAGGCGGTGGGAACGACCCTGGTTTGCATGGATGCGGACCTGAGCCATCCACCGGAAATGCTTCCAGAATTGCTCGCAGCGCTGGATACGCAGGGGGTCGATTTTGTTATCGGAAGTCGGTATGTGAAGGGCGCGGGGACGGACGCAGATTGGGGCCTATTTCGCCGGATGAACAGTTCGATTGCAACCGCACTCGCGAGACCTTTGACGCGGGCGCGCGATCCACTCTCGGGCTTCTTCGCCCTGCGACAAAGCACGTTTCGGGCGGCGGCTCCGCTGCAACCCATGGGTTATAAAATCGGATTGGAACTCATCGTCAAATGCAACTGCCGCAACGTCTGCGAAGTACCGATCCACTTCGCTCAGAGACGTCACGGCAGCAGCAAGCTAACAATGAAACAACAATGGCTTTATCTGCGCCACGTTGCAAAGTTGACGGGCTACAAGTTCTTCGCCCGTCGATAATCGCATCTCAAGCACCCGTCCTGTCAACCACGGTAACACCTTCCGGCGCCTTAAACACGAATCGACTCGCGGGTATGTCCTTGTTGATTTCTACGTTTGTGTATGTCGTCGTCATCATGACTTTGTCGTCTGACGCGTACCCGACAACCTTGATCTGCGCGCCACAATCTTTGCGGCAATAGAAAACCGTTCGCTTCAAACCTCCACCCACGGGCGGGGTTTTCATCTTCATCTCAATCACATAACAGTCCTGCCCATCAATTTTCTCATCGGGTAGGACTTTGAAATCTCCATTCTTGCGAAACACCGCCCAGGGTACTTCCGAGTCGGCACGACTGGGCGCTTTGGTTTTGGTCGCCTGCTTTTTTCCGTCCTCTTCCACAACCGTGTAGAGAAATTTTCCGTCACTTATGCCAATCATATTCTGTTTTGTCTTTCGTTCGACGCCCGCCACTTTCTGCGTCGAATCGCTCGCCGCTTCGGAATACATCTTGTAAAGTTCACCATCAAGCACGCTTTCCATCTTCCCGACCATCAAACTGCGCATTTCAAAACCTTCCATTTTCATCTGCATTTCAGACTTAATGTCGGCTTTGAATGACTTGGTTTTCTTCACTGCATCGCGAATCTTTTTTTCAACCTCTTCAAACGTTTCCGCAAAACACGGCACCGCACAAAACGCCGACAAAAGTACGAACGCACACAACCGATTCATCTTCAACATCGCTCATCCATCCTTTCAATCCCCAATCCATTTGGTCGGGTGGTTTCGAACTCCGCGCCAAGCACGGAACATTTTCTTGCAGCGGGCCCGCTACGCGCCTTGGGGCAATCCTCGAATTGGCAGAGATACATACATGACATCCATGCCCCGATTGCGAAGTTCGACCTCGCACGCAACAAGCTCACTGTTTCGATCCGCCACTTCGTCCTCGCCAATTCCCAGGACGGGTTTCCCATCTTCAAATTCAAAAATCCCGCCGCCGAATTCCGTCAGCACATCATTCACTGATTTGTCGCAGCGCGTGTGATCCAGATACACGCGGCCATCTTTGATTGGAAAGGAGTATGCCTCGGGCCACGGTTCAAACCTATGCCACATCATCGGATCGCCAGCGGAGTGCGACTTGACCAACTCGCCGAAACGCTGCGCACAAAATGCAGGCGCGTCATCCTTCCGGTAACCCTCGACCGGGGCGTCGAACTGCTTCGCCGAATCCTTCAGAATCTGCACAGCCCGGTCTTCACTGTTTCCACCGAGGCGAATGACGGCAGGGATGTTCAAACCCATTTCGCCGAACGCCTTGGCCAACCCATAGGCACTGTGGAACTGCTCCTGGCTCGCAACGCCCGAACCACTGCCGAAGTATCCGACGATATTCGGTTGATGCAAAATCACGATCGCCGCACGATACACCTTCGCTGCCGAGGGGTTCCCGCTCGTGTCGGTGAAGTTTGCGAGCTTGAATCCCGCATCGGTGATGGCGTCCATGCTCATCATCGAACCGCCACCGCCCGCACCGTGGAATCCCACATAGCGTTCCGAATTCGTAAAGCCTTCCGCCAACTGAGCAAAATAGAACGTCCCGCGAAAGTCCGCGTCTTCGACGTGTTGGGCAATCCGTTCGAGCTTGGTCGGTGGGTGATCCAACTCGCGGGCAATATCAATCCCCAACTCCGGATGGCGATACACGGCGTAATCATCGATGGTCAGGCGACAGTCTGCAGCCATCACTTTGCCGTCCCGGGTCACCACCAGCGGATTGATCTCTGCCGACCGGGCATCCACCTCGATCGAAAGCTCAACCAGCCGCACGAGCGCACTTGCGACATCCCGCTGCACTCTACCAGTCAGCCCGACGCCCCGCACCAGGTTGCGGGCCTCATAGTCGCGGAGTTTCCGGTTGACATCGATATGACAAGTCGAGACGCCCCCCTCACCGCTGGCTGCCCGCTCCTCGATGCCCGTTCCGCCGGCTGTGCTGAATAGTAGCAACGGTTTGCGGGCTGCATCATCGATGATGATCGACGCATAGAATTCCTGCTCGATGTCGAGGCGCTGTTCAACCAACACTTTGTCAACGGTGAACGCGCCCACCTTAATACCCAGCAAGCGCTGAGCCGCATCTTCCGCTTCCTCGGGAGTGTCGGCAAATTGAATCCCGCCCAGCGCAGCGCGGTGTGTCGTCCACGCCTGAATTTTGACCACCACCGGTCCGCCGATGCGCTCCGCCACCGACCTCGCCTCTTGCGGACTGTCGGCTGGCGATCCCTTGGGAATGGGAATGCCATACTTCTTAAGCAGTTCTTTGCCTTGATATTCGTGTAGTCTAGCCACCGTGCGTATCTCTAATTTTTGAACTGAATCTTTGGTTACAATCCTGTTACGGGCGCGACACCATAACGCCGGTTTTCTCCACTGTCTACGCTAAGAATCCCACATCGATCCAATCTGACTGCGAATAATGTTTTCACATGCCGGTTTAGACAACGGTAGCGGCGATGGCACCGATTGTCGGAGGCCTTGTCGCCAGCCGATGGCCTCGCTAGGTTGTCGCGCTTCGCAAATACGAACCCCTTGAACACGAAGGGGGGCGATGCATCGTACCAAACGAATGGCCCGCAGTGGGCAAAGACGTCGAACCAGTTTTGGAGAACCCTATCATGAAGAAATCACTCACGTTGGGACTGTCGGTCCTCGTCGGATTGACCTTCGCACAAATGGCAAGCGCCGGTGACAAACATGATCATGCCCATGCCGAACTCGGAAAAGCCGCACCCGAGTTTTCCCTCAAAGATGTAGACGGCAAAGAGCACAAGCTCTCCGACTACAAAGGCAAGGTCGTGGTCTTGGAATGGACCTGCTGCACCTGCCCTGTTGTTGCTCGCCACCAAAAGAAGGAACAAACCATGCAGAAAACGTTTGCTTCCTTCAAAGGCAAGGACGTCGTGTGGTTGGCCATCGACAGCACCAAGCCAGACCACAAGGACGGGTACACGGAAGACATGATCCGCGAATGGAAAAACAGCGATGGCGTCAAGCTGCCTTACGCTGTCCTTCGCGATGCCGACGGCAAAGTCGGCCGCGCCTATGGTGCGAAGACCACCCCCCACATGTATGTCGTCGACAAGAAAGGCGCGCTCGTCTATTCCGGTGCCATCGATGACAACCCGCACGGGGCGAAGAAAGACGCGACGAACTACGTCGCCAAAGCCGTCGAAGCTGCCCTCGCAGGCTCGACGGTCGAAGTCGCTTCCACCAAACCGTACGGTTGCGGTGTGAAGTACGCGGGCTGATTTCAGCCTGCGCTAATGTTGGCTACACTTGGGCAGTCGCTCCCATGGAGGGGAGTGGCTGCCCATTCCTTTGTAGTTGTTGCGCATGGTAGTTGCGGTTGGCTGGACGCGCGTTTAGACTTGCGGCCCGCGTAGGATGGATGGGCACGGATTCCCATTCGACCCCGAAAGCAAGCATGAAGGTTTGAGACATCCCTTGGGCAATGCGTTCCCTTCTAAAATTATTCGGCTGAAAGGGCTCATGCGGCGAAGACTCGCTCGAATGGCTTTCGTCGGTTCATGCGCGCTGCTCATGTTTTCGGCGGCGGCTTGCGGTCCCGCTTGGGTTTACACATTCAACGAAGCCGAGCGCATCGCACGCCCGAAAGAAAGGCCCATCCTGGTTTTCTATCGCGACCACCTCGACGTTGCTTCGGCGCGCATCCGCGAGGTTCTCGAACAACCCGAAACGATGGCCCTTCTGGAAGGATACGTCGCCTGTTCGCTGATCTCGGCATACGATCCGAATCGTAAGTTCGTTGCACAGTATGGGGTGACATCACCGCCGGCGCTCATCGTGATTCATCCTGATGGGACGTACCATGCGCTTGCAGACGTGTCGGATGCTGTTCAAATCAGAGCGTTCCTGTCAAACGCGAAACCGCCGGGGCAAAAGCCAAACGTCAACCGGGCCATCCCCCGCCCCACCGACTATCTGATTCGCGCAGAGGGCACGTTTGAGCGGGCCAGAGAACGCGCCCGGCGCCAAAACAGAAAGATGATGATCCTTTACAAATGGTGGCTCGACGCAAACTCCAACGAGATGATCACGCGCATGAGCCGGCCTGAGATCGCCGCACACTGTACCGAGACGATCAATTGTGTTCTCGACTGGGATTACACGCCCAACCGAAAACACGTCGCTCAATATGGCGTGACGAAATTCCCCGCGATCATCGTTGTGCATCAAAATGGCTCCTTCCAGAAACGCGAAGGGCTGGGGAGTGTGCGCGATATCGTCGGGTTCCTGTCGTCGGCGATGGCCTCAAACCGCGGGCAACAACCTCCAGTCGGAGGATCAAGAGGTGCTCAACATCGCACGTCCGGGTCGACGCAAACCAGGGTACCCACACCCCTCAAATGGCAGCGAGGACACGACGCAGCCCGCATCCGCGCGCAACGTGAAAGTCGAGGGCTTTTTATTTTCTACGAGGCACCCTCGGATGAAACATCAATGCGGATGGCCCGTTTGCTGGATACGCAAGGTGCCAGAAATCTCTTCAAAGACACCGTCAACTGTCGAGCAAGTGCATCTGATCCGCTCGTCGGAGAAGCCATGCGGCAATACGACGTCGACCGCGCCCCCGCGTTCATCGCAGTCAAACCGGACGGGACACACATCGCCAAGCGCGGTTCGATCACCATTTCAGATCTGCGACGGTTACGCGATTTCCTTGGCCGATAACGCCTCCTTCAATCGCGACTTGCGGCATCCAAGAGTAATCTGCGATAACGATTTGTTGCAGTGAGGTCCCCCAAGACACGCTTTGTCTCGATCGCGCGAAGTTCTCCTTGGGTCCGGGTACCGTTTGCGGCTATACTGGTTGCCGTAGGTGGATGGTCCGGGTAGCGCTCTGCTCCATGTCCCCCCATATCTTCGCGACGTCCCGTGCTCTGCATGCGCGATGGGGAAGCAGGAAGCGTACGAACGGGGCGCGGTGTGCGCCCATCGGGACAACGACGTTTCACAAGCAACGGTGAAAGAGCATGGGAATTTCATTGAGGCAAGTATGCGCGGTTGTGGGGTGTGCAATCGTTTTGTTCGGCGCGGGACAACCCACGCGCGGGGCGGATGTCCCCAAGAAATACTTCGACGGCGCGGGCGATGCACGTCTACTTCGATTCGACGGCAGCCCCGTCAACCTGCCCGATGCACCCCGCCTCGATTTGATCCGTTATGAGATCGGCGCATGGACACCGAACGACGCTGCGGACGCCTTGTTTCGTGGGCAGTGGACGGCTGCCCCTGCCGACTTCTTTCGATTGGACTTGGTATTCAAGGGACTTGTGAACCCACCCGGTCTGGATTTTCCAACGAACATCTTCTTCTTCGGCGACAACCCCCTGCTCGGGTTTATCGAATTCGATATCGACGCCAATGAATTGACCGGCGGCGAATTGCTCGGTCCACAGTTTCGATATCAAGGGGCTGGCGCGCGCTTTGGCGGGGTTCCCCAAGCAAGCCGCTTCTCTGGAAAAATGGCGCTCGACTCCTGCCTCGGATCATTTGACGCTGACATCAGCACCGGGCCATACTTTCCGGAGCGGAGTGGTGAAGAATTCGATCTCGCATTCTTGTGGGGCTCGGTCACGTCGTTCGATGTCGGGAGCAACGGCAACTCTCTGTTCGAGCCGGGCGAAGTGTGGACCGTTCGCGGACCATTCTTGAACCGCGCCCACGGTTTTGACGACTTCATTCTGGTGTGCTGCTCGAATGGCCTGCCCACCTACACGCCACAAGTCGACTTGCTGTTTTCGCATTCCATCGAGTTCGATCGAACAACCGTGTCACTCGTTTACCCCCTCACGCTGAACGGCTCTGCCGCCATGTCCGACTCGGTACCCGAGGCACCGGATTGTTGCGCCGACAACCAGAACAGCATCCGCGAAGCCATGGACCACGTCGTGCTCAGCACGCAATTCGCAACGATCGTGGATCGGTCCGACGTGAACTATCCTTTGATTGAAGGATGGGAATTCCTGATACCCAACGACTACCTGAATCCCGCATTGTGGGATGTTAACGTGATGCTCATCAGCGTGTTTGTGGATCCCGGCACGCTCGTGCCCGGTTTGGCATGGGCAGATATCGCACCAAACCTGCTGAAGCGCGACTACAACGGTGACGCGGTGGTTGACACGGAAGACGTGGAGATGTTCGACGCGTTTCTGTCTGCGGAAGATGGCGGCGCTTGCGATGCGGACGGCGTGGTAGATGGCACACTGACAATCATCAACTTTGGCGATGGGTTTGACGTTCACGACGCCAACTATGACGGCTTGGTGAATTCCGATGATCGCCCACCGGGAGTCAATACCACCGCGTTGTATGACGTGGACCATGACGGCGATCTGGATCTGGTCGACTTCGCCATCATTCAGCGGTGCGTCGAATCGGGCGGTGGAACGCCCATTCCAGCCGAGTGCGACGAAATCGATACGAACGGTGATGGCAACGTCACACCGGCAGAGATCGAACTGTTCGGTGGTTCGATGGGCGGGCCCGGAAACATCATGTTCGTGGTGCCGAATATGGGGCTTGTGCCTTGAGACGCCGACTGACGACAACCCGAAGCACGCGCGCACGCCCGGCGCTGACGCTGGTGGAATTGCTCGTTGTCGTGGCCATCATGAGTACCCTCATGAGTATCCTACTCACGACGTTGAGCAGTGTACGAAACTCAGCCAAGAGCGTGCTCTGCAAAAATAAGTTACAGGGCGTTGCCCAGGCATTTCAGATGTTTGCAGATGACTATGCCCACGGAGATCGGGGCCGCGAAAGCAACCGGCTGGGTGGCAACCGGTTTCGTCTTGAAGATTTTCAAGACAGCCTCTATGGAACCGAGGAATTCATCAAAGGTGACGCCACTCAGGTCAACAAGGTTACTTTCGAGGCACGCAAGCAACCGTTGATTTGCCCGGCTGGGCCGCGCGGACTCGGCCACGATGGCACGATCCAACCCGCCGAACTCTCGATCTTGCCACTTGAAAATGTGAGCATTGGTTTCAACATGCGGCTGCACATGGGTAATATCAAAATCAACTACGGTACAATTCAACTTGACAGTTTGCGCAGTGTAACCCTATCCCCAAGAATTCTGAATCACCCGTGGACTCCGTTGGCTTTTGATGTCGATGGAATGAGCGCCCAAAATCGACCGCAACCGCTCGTACCGTTCTACTCGACACCGCCCGCCGCGCAGAGTGGCTTGTACACTTCCGGAAAATTTTGGTTTCCAGCCGGGCGACATGCCGGCCAGGTTCATGCCGCATTCATTGGCGGACACGTCTGGAGTTCCCGCAATCCTGCGACGGCTCCGGGTTGGGATTGGGCATATCAACCACCGCCCGATGAAAATGAATAGGCCAGCGCGTTTGCACACGCCCGCATCTTCGGGACGGGGATCGCCAGCATGAAACTGCGACACAAATTCGGTGTGCTGGCGTTGATCTATGTGCTCTCGCTGTCGGCCAACCTCATCATGTCGGGTTGGTGCATCGTCGTGTATTTTCAATCCGCGTTTATCGACGTGCAATCTTCGTTCGTGCGTCAGACAGAAATTGAGCGGCTAAGGGTTCCGATTCAGGTCGCAAGAACGCGGTATGAGTTTCAGAAACCCGGTCAGACGGCAACGCTTCCCGCGTCGACATTGGCCCCCCTCCGTGCAGCGGTTGCCACTCGCCTCATCGATGAATCTATCGCGACTTCCGACCCAAACGAAACGGTTCTCTGGCGAAACCTTTCAGATGCACTGGCTGCAAGTTCGCCCCGCCTCCCGGCAGAACTATTGCGCAATTGCGATTCGCTGTTGGGCCAGATCAGCGCGCTGATTACCACGAATCGCCGCGATGCCATCGACCATGCAGCGAGAACTCAGCAGCGGGTCGTCAAAATATTGATCTACAACGCCATCGTGGGTGCCGCGTTGTGCGTGGCTGGCTTGGTGCTGGTGCGCCGCTGGGTCTTGGTGCCCGTCGCCGGTCTGCGCGTCGCCACCCAACAGATTGCGGAAGGCCACTTCGACTACCGAATTGAACCCCGGTCGGCAGACGAACTGGGCAAGTTGGCGGGCGAAGTCAACCAGATGTCGGCGACGATTGTCGACATGCAGGCAAAGCTGATCGAGCAGGAGCGGCAGGCAGCGGCTGGCGAGATGTTCCGCCGCATCGCCCACAACACACGCAACCCATTGGCTGGCATCCGCGGATTGGCAGAAGCCACGCGCCGTCAAGACGTCAGCGCGGAAGACATCGACGAATACCAACACAGAATCATCAAAGCCATCGATCGGTTGGAGCAGTGGCTTCGCGACTTGCAACATGCCGTCGAACCCATGAACATCGATCCGCAGCGCACCGATCTGGCCGAGTTGGTCGAAAATGTCTGCAACGTATTGGTTCCGATGGCCGACCGCGTTGGTGTGCATATTGTCGCGATGATCGATCCCGTCGCGCGATACGCGGTAGTCGACGGATTTCATTTTGAGCAAGCGCTGGTTGCATTGATCACGAATGCGGTGCAAGCTTCCCAAAAGAATCAGACCGTCCGCATTCGTGTCACCCCGGATCGGGACCATGCGGATCAATGGTGCGTTGTTGTTGAGGACGAGGGCTCGGGTATTCCCGACGATTTGAAAGGCAAGATATTTCTCCCCGACTTCACCACTCGGGCAGAGGGAAGCGGTTTGGGGCTGCCGATGGTGGCGAAGGTCATTCATACGCACGGTGGGAGCATCCACTGCGAATCGACACTTGGATCCGGCAGCCGATTTGAAGCCATCATGCCCGGTCGCGCAACGGAGGAACAATAGAGCATGGCCGACATTCTCGTCATCGACGACGAAGAAAACCTGGGCATCTCCATGCAGCTTGCGCTCAAGCGCGCCGGGCACACTTGCCGCGTCGAGAATGTGGGCGAGCGCGGGCTGGCTTCCGCGCGATCAAAGCTACCCGACCTGATCTTTGTCGATGTCAACCTGCCCGATACGAACGGTTTGGAGCTTCTCGGGAAGCTGCGCGCCGAAGGCATCGACACGCCCGTCATCGTCATCACCGGTTTTGGAACGATCGCAAGCGCCGTTGCGGCGATGCAGCAGGGTGCGGTTGACTACATCCAGAAACCGCTGTCGATGGATGAGGTTGTGCTTTCGGTCGAACGGTGCCTTGAAAACAGAAGCATCCGCAATCAACTCGATGCCTACCGCGAGGCGCAACAGCGCGAATCGCAAAACGCACACGTCATCGGCGACTGCGGGGCCATGCGCGAGCTGCTCGCCATCGCCGACAAAATCGGATCGCTGCCATTGGATCAGGATGGTATGTTGCCCACAGTTCTGTTGCTCGGTGATACGGGCACGGGCAAGGAAGCGCTGGCCCGATACATTCACCACCGAGGTGCTTCCGCCAATCGCCCATTTGTCCACGTCAATTGCACCGCCGTACCCGAAAGTTTGTTTGAGTCTGAATTGTTCGGCCACGAAGCCGGTGCCTTCACGCACGCCAAATCCGCGAAGAAAGGCCTCTTTGAAGTCGCCGAAGAGGGCACGCTTTTCCTGGATGAAATCGGCGACATGCCGCTCGCCACGCAATCGAAATTGCTCGTAGCAATCGAGAGCGGGCGCTTTCGACGCCTTGGTGGAACCACCGAGCGTGTCACGCGCTCAAGGGTGATGGCGGCTACCAACAGCGACCTCGAAGGCAAGATCGAAAAAGGTGAATTCCGCGCCGACTTGTTCTATCGACTGAAAGTTTTTTGCTTGCACGTTCCGCCTCTTCGAGACCGAGGAGACGATATCATTTTGCTTGCCGATCATTTCCTCGATCGGTTCCGGCTGAAGTTTCGCAAACCGCACCTCGTTTTTTCCGACGACGCAGTGACCGCCCTGCGCACCTACCATTGGCCGGGCAACGTACGCGAAGTCAGCAACGTCATCCAACGCACCGCGCTGCTCGCCGACGGGACGACCATTACCGCCGAGGCGCTGAATCTTCTGGCAAGCCCCGCAACACCAACGCAATGTGGACCCGCGTCACCGTTCGATTTTGAGTCCGGAGATGCAACCGTGGAGTCCGTCGAGCGTCGCCTCATCCAAGCCGCTCTCGCCCACACACAGGGGAACATCTCCGAAACCGCCCGCGTTCTTGGATTGTCACGCGGCAGTTTGCGACACCGTCTCGACAAACTTGGCATGCAACGCGACGCAAACGCCTGACCAACAGCGCGCGCATCCAGCCACACGCCAACCCACCCTGGCCAAACTGAGCCAGCCTCGGCCGTCGGCACTCGCACAGCACACTCCCCCGGAATTCACATAACCTATTCTTGGACAATAGATTGCAACTTTTCGCCGACACGGGGGCACCGTTGGCACGCCCCATGCTCTATCCTCGGCGGAAGGTGTGGGCTGACGGCGTCGAGCCCACCGACTCGCCACAATAAGTCTTCAATCGGTTTTGCGTCTCATCACCTTGCCTGGGTCGAGAGAGGGTTGGGTTTGCTTGGCGCGATTGAAGATGCCTCAGGCGAACGGGTCAAAATTACATCCAGGAAGGGAATTGCATCATGCGTCATTGGCAGCTTTCGAGTGAACGTTGGGTCGGAATCGTCGCGTTCGTCGCCACCGCAGGCATCGCAACGGCGACGCTCTCGCTGCGGCCCGCGCTACAACCCACTCGAATTCCGGGAGGCACTGCGGGACACCCCACTGCGCTGATGACGCCCCCGCAACAAGGACACCGGAATCTTTCCGAAGACGACATGGCATTGAGGCAGGGGATGGCGATGCAGGGGATGACCTTCGCAAACGCAATCGAGCAGACGGTCGACGCGGGAACGGCTGGAGGTGGCCCCAACGAATTTCAAATTCCTGCGAGCCTGCTTGCACCGTTGGCTTCGGGCGAATTTGTAAACTTTGAATCACCGGCGATCAATCCAATCGCCCTGAGTTCCGACGGTTCACGCGCCTTCGCTGTCAACACGCCGAACAACTCGCTGGTCGTCTTAGACACCTCGGGCGAACTTTCCAAACTCGCCGAAATTTTTGTCGGCTTGGAGCCTGTGTCGCTGGCTGTTCAACCGCGCACGGACGATTCGATCGTATGGGTGACCAACATCATCTCCGACACCGTCGCGGTCGTCGATGTCAATCTTGGGCAGGTCATCGCCATCATCGATGTTGGGGATGAACCGGTGAACATCGTGTTCGACGAAATGGGTGATTTTGCGTTCGTCGTGATTCAGGGCAGTCCGTTCGTTCCCGACAACGCAGCCCCCACTGGCTCCGCGTTTGTCGAACTGGGCAACCTCGTCACGATCGACACGGCTACACACCAAGTCGTCAGCAACACGTTTCTCGATTGCAACACACCGCGCGCCATCGTGTATGACGCAGAGAGCGCTCAAATCGTGGTCGCGGCGCACCACTCGGGAAACAACACGTCGCTGGCTGGCACACCGGTGGAACTACAATTTGAAACTCCGACACCGACGAATCCACCGCCATCGGTTGGCATCCCGCCCGGGGCACAGGATTGCCTGATCCCCGATCCGTGTAGTTCAAACGGTTGCGATTGCATGATCATGCCCAACCTTTGGGTCGCACAGCAGTTCAGTGCGACAGCGGCAGTGTTTGATCCGAATCCCGGAAACGTCTCCGAACTCAGTCCGTGGCCCGACGACCTGGGCACGACCGGTGCGCCTCTGGTTCCGCGTATCGTGCTCGACAGCACCGGGGACTGGTTCGAGATCACCCAAAACATTTTGACCGACGGTAACGGAACGCCCGACCCGGCGATGGTCGCGCTGATGAATCAGGAATTCGGAATCCTCAATGCCGACGAAGTTATTCTGCACATGGCCAGCGACACCAGAGACACATTGGACAATGATTTGATCGTCCTGGATGTTTCGAATCCGGGTGCCTCGATTGGCGTCGGACTTCCGATCGTCAACGTCGTCAGCGATGTCGGAACGACGCTGAACGGCATGGCACAGAACCCGGCGACAGGCGAATTGTTCGTGACGAATCTCGCCGCGCTGAACGACGTTCGACTGGAAGAAAATCTGCGCGGCCACTTTATTGACCATCAAATCGAAATGGTCAGCAACTACGCCTCCGCTTCACCCACGATTGCATCAGCCGATCTTCACGAAGGTATTCCAAACTTTCACGATGTGAGCGCACCCAACCCAATCGCCAAGGCGTTTTCGCTGGCGAACCCGAATGCAATCGCGTTTCACGGCAGCGGAGACTGGGCCGTCGTGACGTCTTTGGGTATGGACCGCATCGGCATTCTAAATGGCATGACAGGCCGCGTGCTCGGACGGTTGGACGTGCCGTCCGGGCCGCGCGGTCTTGCGATCGACTCAGCGACCAACCGCATCTATGTGCTTAGCCGCCACGCCATGACCGTCACCGCGATCGACTTGTTCACCCTGGATGCGCCCACGACCGTTGGCAGCTTGGAACTATTCAATCCGGAACCGCGCGAAGTACGCATCGGACGCAAGTTCCACTACAGCACGCAGTTCAGCAACAACGGTGCCCACTCGTGCGACTCCTGCCACCCCAACACAGACTTCGACCGCCTCGCCTGGGACCTGGGAGCCTTTGGGACAGCCACCCAACCCGGACCACCAAATATCCCTGGCGCCTTCAACCACCCATTAAAGGGACCGATGGTCACCCAATCGCTGCGCGGATTGGACAACCATGAGCCGTTGCACTGGCGTGGAGACAAACCCGTGTTCCAGGATTTCAATGGAGCGTTCGACGGCCTCCTGGGCGGAAGTGAACTCCCCGAAGAAGACATCAACGCACTGAACGGATTCATAAAGACTGTCGTGTATCGTCCGAACCCATACTTCAAAAGAAACAACGCATATAAGGAACCCCGCGCGCTCACGGGATTGGTGCAATACATCACCTCCTGCAACCCGTGTCACCAGATGATCCCCGCGCTTGGAAACCCGTTGGGCCACGACGGTGCATCGTTCACAACGAATGGAGACGCAGGCATAGACGCAACCAGTTTCCTGGCTCAGCTTCAGATCGTCACGCAGATGCGCGGGTTGCATAAGAAATTCATCGGTGATGTCTACGACGGTTTTGGCATGATCCACGATGGTCGCGAAGAGCGCGAAGACAACGCCCACCCGTTGCAAACATTCCTCAACGAGTTCTTCCCGGAGTCGCTGACCGGTATCACACCCACACAGCAACTCGACATGATCGCTACGGTCAACGCTTTTCCGAGCAACGTTATGAACGTGGTGGGTTGGCAATTGTTGATCGACTCGCCCACACCCTCTGCGGTCACTCTGAC
The DNA here is from genome assembly GCA_013151185.1 of Planctomycetota bacterium. GTDB lineage: Bacteria > Planctomycetota > Phycisphaerae > UBA1845 > UBA1845 > UBA1845. The sequence goes on along the minus strand of JAADIU010000098.1, from coordinate 3,859 downwards.
TGACATCGATGTGATGGTTGCCCAGTTCCAGAAAGTTCCAGCCCATTGTGATGTCATTGCAAAGGGCACGGTGGGATCGGCGCAGGTCGGATACTGGTTGATGGACGTTACGACGAACGGGCCTGCGGGGGTACGCACCTTTGTGTCGAACACCGGCACTTTGATCACCCAGCCAGCCCTCCTCGCTTCGCTGCAAGCGGGTGATTCGTTGATCTTCACGGCTGTTCCACCGGGATCGGGAAAACGAATTGGCATCGATCAGGACACAGACGGATTGCTCGACGGGAACGACCCGATGGCGCAGTACGACAACACGGGCGATTTCGATATCGACGGTGACGTAGACCTGACCGACTATGCCAAGTTCCAAATGTGCTTCGGCGGACCGAGCGGATTCAGCGTGCCGCCCGATTGTATCCTTGGTGATGCCAACGAGGACAACGTGATTGACCTGGTCGACTACGAGGAGATTCAACTGCTGCAAACGGGTCCGAAACCGTAATCAATCAACCCCTTTCCACGAAGCCTGCTCCGCAAACCCGGTCGAGGCTTCATGCGGCTGGCGGGCCAGGGCGCAGACATTGCGTCCCTTGGGCCCGCCGGTTTTTTGCGCGGACGATGCCAACTCCGCGGTGCGCAAGGAGTTGGCTGACCTCCGCCGCCCACGCCCCTCGACAACCGCAATCGAAAATCTATCATGTCACCGCCTCGACGCAGTGTTCGGGTGGCGGTTGCCGCCCTGCAATCCGACATCTACTCGCTCGGGGCTGGAATGATGACCCGCAAACCGGGCTTGGCGAGCCCACACCGGATACCTCAAAATGCGTCGAAGAGCGTTGGCTTGCTTGGCATTCGCGGAAGCGCTGAAGCGCTTGCACAAACCCGTTTTTCGCTGGTACTACGGCCTCGAAAATTGGCAGCGACGCATTCGCATCCGCGCTGGTAACGAGCGAGATATCAACGAGCGTCCGTTCGAGTACGGGTTCACGATGAGCCACCTTCCCTACGGAAGAGACATCCGCATTTTGGATGTCGGAACGGGCGTCACCCCTTTCGGTGCGATGTTGGCCACCTGCAATTATCGAATCGACTGCCTTGAGAACACAAAATATCGCCGTGGTTTTCTACCGCTGAACTCGCATTGTAATTTGATCAGCGGCGACATCACCGACTGCTCGATTCCCGATGGCGTCTACGATGCGGTGACGTGCATCAGCACGTTGGAACACATCGAAGATTGCGACGGCGCCGTCCGCAATATGGGCCGCGTCCTGAAACCTGGCGGCTTGCTCATCCTCACGTTCCCCTTCAACCGGCACATGTTCATGGAGGATTCCTACAAACACGAGGACAGCAATCGGTTCCACAAAAACGTCGCGTACATCTGCCGGATCTACAGCGATGCCGAAATCAAACGATGGTGCGAACTAACCGGAGCAACGGTAGACAAACAAATTTTTGCGCACTACTACGCGGGGAAATTCTGGAACAGCGGGGAGCGTCTTCCAAATTACAAACTCGTAGGCCCAGACGACTACCACGACACAACCTGCGTAGTCCTACGGAAACAGAAGGCCTGACCCGACTCAAATCTTCTGACTCGACCAAAATATCCCCGACCCGGCAGACGCAACTTCTCATCTGCATCGGTCGGGTGGCCCGCCCCTTCAGGGGTGGGGAATGGATTGCGGCACTCTCCATCATCGGCGAGACCAGCTTCACCGCGCGGGCGCAGCTCTTCATCTGCATCGCAGTTCGTCGCTCCTTACCCGAAGTCTTCGTAAGGTGTAGCCTGGCCGCACCGTCTCGCTTAATAATTCGGTGCGTCCGGGACGCACCCTACCGGGTGTCTGCTGCCAGCACGGGGACTCCATTCGAGGAAATTGGCACGGTCATAAACACACCCGCCGCATCCACAACGGTCAGTCGCCAACCCTCGCCGTCGCGCTCGATGTCATAGTCGCCCGATTGGCCGGTGCCCTTGATCCTCTCCAGGAACTTTCCGGACCGAAAGGCTTGCAACCGAAATCGATAGGCTTCGGGGAATGGTGTGTGCGGTGGATTCTCAACCAGTTGGTTCAAGATTCTTTGGTGAGCCCGCTCACCTGCGAACCGGGCTCCCAATCCCGCAAATGATTCGTTCGTCGGGACAACTTCGACGACTGCAAAACAGATGCCCCCGACAAGAACGGAAGCTGCAAGAACCAGGTAGCCGCTTCTTCGCATCAGGTGTGAAAACGACCAGCCCATCCGTGCAGCGCTGAATGTTCTACCCACCAACAATCCCGCCAACACAAGAATTGCGATGCTTGCACTTCTCGTGATCGCACCCCAATAGCTATAGACCGTCTTTCGTGTGGGCTTCGTCGCTTGCCAACCGAGCAGCAAATCCTCAGACATTTCGTCTGGGCCAAGTTCGCCATGAAGTCGCGTGACGACGCACCCCGGCCACATCATGGGCGAAACATCCGGATGGCCGATGCGAACAAATCTCACCAGCGAGCTTTTGTATATCTTAGGCGTGCGGGCACGGAACGCGTCGAAGCGAGAACTGGGCGCGTCCCGTCGGTACGAATCGCAGAACCATGTCCGCATCGAACGAATCTCCGCTCGCTTCGAAGCAATCACGCAAAGGTCCAACGCGAGGTGGTCCTGCCCCACTCCCGTCAGGCGCATCGGGTACACGGGAACCTTCGTTGGAAACTCGATCTTGAGCGGGTGATGTGTGATCGGGCCTTCGGATTCACGGGCGACCTTCGCCGCCAAAAAGCACCAACCATCGGCGATGTACTGCCCGACAACATCGTTGGCCGATTGCGGATATCGAAACCCGTTCGAGTTCGCCCAATCAGAAACGTTGGCGGCTGACTTGGCTTTGATGACAGCCACGTCGTACACACCGGCGCGGGTGCGCTGCAAGATCTCAACGTCGCCTGTCGTTGTAAGCGTTGAAGAATCGCCCATGCTTGACACGAGCATCACGGCCATGACCAGCACGAACGTAACCCCGAGCAAAACCCGAACGATCGAAACTCCCGTCGTCTTGGGGCCCTTGGAGCGCAAGTGATCGAAGCAAGCGAGCACAACGAGCAGGAGCAGCACAGTACAAACCGCCGGATGGAGTCTATCGGCAGAGGCGACGCGCGGACTTGTTGCCGACATCATCATTCGGATAGCGTTGGGACTACACGCTGAAATGGATACCGGATTCGCGGGCAGAGGCAACAGCCAACCGTAACCCGCGCCCTGCCCATCAACGTCCGATTGAACGACCAGCGTTTCGATACCGTCTCGGAAGGCGATGATAGCCCGCTGAGCATGAATGCTCGGATCGTCAGCCACCTCCAAGCGGCTCATAAATTTACCGTCTGCCAGCGCAACGCTGCCCGCACAATGCAGAAGCAGCATCGCGAACAATAACCGTTGTCCATTTGATCGAAGGATATTCATGCCCTGACATTATAGGCAGTCGCACCCCGCGACTACTGCCTAAGAAAAATGCGGGGCGCACCAGTTGGCGCGCCCCGCGGAAAACTTCTTCTTGCAAGTGTTGAGCTACTCGGTCGCAAACACCTGCACGTCGCCCGATTCGTCGATCTGCACGAAAGCGGCTTGTTCGCCGGGTTCGCCGTCGGTACCGTCCGGGCCTTCGCCACCGTTACCTGGTTCGCCGAGCAGGCTTCGGTTTCGGGTTCGGGTGGATGTGCTGTCGGCATCTTCGTAGATACCTCCCGTCGGTCCCCCGCCACCGCCGCCGCCGCTTCCACCGATGCCACCATCACCGCCTTTTCCACCGTCGCGACCTTCACCTTGACCGCCAAAACGTGCGCCACCACTACCACCGTTTCCGCCTGCGCCG
>JAADIU010000357.1 GCA_013151185.1 Planctomycetota bacterium | reverse complement strand
CGAAACATTTTCGGATTGGCAGCAGCAGGCGATGTCGGTCGGCGACGGTTTAACGCGGGTTGAATCCTGCGATGCGGAAAAAATTCCGCCCACGACGCTTCTCGATGAACTCTTCGAGATGATCGGGCCGGATGCAATTGTGGCGACCGACGTGGGCCAACATCAGATGTGGGCGGCTCAGCGTGTTCGATGCAGCGATCCGAAAAAGTTTATCACCTCGGGCGGAGCGGGCACGATGGGTTACGGTTTGCCGTCTGCGATGGGTGCGCAAACCGCGTGCCCCGATCAGCGGGTGGTGGCGATCTGCGGTGACGGTGGATTTCAAATGACGATGGCCGAGTTGGCAACGATCGCACGCTGCAAAACGCCCGTCAAAATTCTCATCATGGACAACAAGTATCTGGGCATGGTCCGTCAGTGGCAGGAAATGTTTTTTGATAATCGTTACAGCGCGGTCGATCTTTCCGACAACCCGGACTTCGCAGCTTTGGCTCGGGTCTATGGCTTGGAGGCGTTTACGCTCGAGCGCGTTGAAGAGATGTCATCTGTTTTGAGTGCTTGGTGGAATTGCGACGGCCCGGCGCTGTTGCATGTCATTTGTCAACTTGAAGAAAACGTGTTTCCGATGGTGCCTGCCGGTGCGGGTCTCGGGGACATGGTGGAGTCAGCCTGATGAAGATTTTAACTTTTGCGTTGCACCTGCGGCAAATGTCGATCCTGCCGAAAATCCTGATGCTGTGTCAGCGTTTGGGCGGAGAGGTGACGTATGTGTCGGCAGCAGAAGGGCGGGCGAACATCGTCGTTGCTGCACCCAAAGCCGCCTCCCATCGATTCGCGCCGCAAATTCGGCGCTTGATCGACGTGCTTGAGTTGACCGAACTGCACGCGGTTGGTCTGGACGCTGCAAGAGAACCGGCAGCGAGACGTTTGCGCCACACGGCATAGCGATGTAGGGTCCGCTGTGCGGACCACCGGTATCAGCATGTGTCAATCGAACGAACGGTCCGCACAGCGGACCCTACCCGGCTGGTCGGCGTGAGCCGGTGTTCGTCATTTTAACCAATAGGAATTAACAAATGAACGTTCTTTACGACAATGACAGCAAGCCTGAGGTACTGTCCGACAAGCGCATCGCTGTGTTGGGTTTCGGTTCGCAGGGACATGCCCACGCGATGAACCTCAAAGACAGCGGTGTGAATGTGATTGTGGGATTGCGCGCGGGAAGCGCCAGCCGCACGAAGGCGGAAGCTGCCGGGTTGCAGGTGTTTGAAACCGGGGAGGCGGTGCGACAAGCCGACGTCGTGATGGTGCTTATCCCCGACGAGCTTCAGCCAGCCGCTTTCGAGCAGGAGATTGCACCGAACCTTCGCGATGGCGCATACCTGGCGTTTGCGCACGGTTTCTGCATCCATTTCAAGAAGATCGTGCCTGCATCAACGGTCAACGTATTCATGGTCGCGCCGAAAGGCCCCGGGCACTTGGTGCGCAGCGAATACGAATCTTCAAACGGTGTGCCTTGCCTGCTCGCGGTTCACCAGGATGCCTCGGGCGATACGCGCGATGTTGGGTTGGCGTATGCGTGCGGTGTCGGGGGCGGCAGGGCGGGCGTCTTGGAAACGACCTTCCGCGAAGAAACCGAAACCGATTTGTTCGGCGAGCAAGCTGTGTTGTGTGGCGGGCTGAGCGAGCTGATTCGTGCGGGTTACGAAACGCTGACCGACGCGGGGTATTCACCCGAAATGGCATACTTCGAGTGCCTTCACGAGGTGAAGCTGATCACCGACTTGATTCACAAACATGGCATCACCGGTATGCGCAAGTCCATCAGCAACACCGCGGAGTATGGCGATCTTTCTCGCGGAAAACGCATCGTTACCGACTCAACCCGAGACGCCATGAAACAGATTCTATCCGAGATTCAGTCGGGAAAATTCGCGGATGAATGGATGGCGGAATGTGCAAACGGAAAGCCAAACATGACCGCCCAAGCTGAAGCGCAGTCGCAGCATCCCATCGAAAAGATAGGCCGCAAACTACGCTCCATGATGCCTTGGCTCAAGTCGGGCTCAACAGACGCAGAGCTTGCTGACAGCGTACAAACGGAGTGCGGAAAACCGATCGGAGCGCAGCCGTAGGGTGCGTCCCGGACGCACCGGATAAACGAGCAATCGAATCGTCAAGAAGTGAGGTAGGGTGGGCCGTGCCCACCGCAGTCCTCATGCCGCGTCAGATGGTGGGCATGGCCCACCCTACGACGGCTTCACCCCCAACAAAGCGTCAAGGCCAGCCAACATGAGCAAGCACATACGAATCTTCGACACAACACTGCGCGATGGCGAGCAGTCACCCGGTGCAACATTGGACGCAGGTGCAAAGCTGGAAATCGCCGAGCAACTTGCCCGTCTGGGTGTCGACATCATCGAAGCCGGTTTCCCCGCAGCATCCCCGGGCGATCTTGAATCCGTCTCGCGGATCGCTGCCGAAGTAGGAACGGCGAACGGTCCGATCATCGCAGGATTGTCGCGAGCCGTCACCCGCGACATCGACGCGTGTTGGCAGGCAGTCCGCCACGCCTCAAAGCCCAGAATCCACACGTTCATCGCAACGTCGAAGATTCACCTGCAATACAAGTTGAAAATGACCGAGGGTGACGTTCTGCGAAACGTTAAGGAGGCCGTCGGATACGCGCGATCGTTGTGCGACGATGTGGAATTCAGCGCTGAAGACGCGAGTCGCACAGACGTTGCGTTCTTGGCCGAGGTGTTCTCAACGGCGATCCAAGCCGGCGCAACCACTTTGAACATTCCCGACACCGTGGGCTATGCCCAACCGGTTGAGTTTGCGGAGTTGGTACGCGGTGTGATGGATCGGGTCGAAGGCATCGAAGCGTGCTATGTGTCTGTGCATTGTCACGATGATCTGGGGTTGGCTGTCGCGAACTCGCTCGCAGGAATGCAAGCCGGGGCGCGACAAATCGAATGCACGATCAACGGCATCGGTGAACGGGCGGGCAACGCATCGCTCGAAGAACTCGTGATGGCGCTGCACACGCGAAAAGAGTTCTACGGCTGCTCGACCCACATTGAAACCACGCACCTCACGCGAACGAGTCACCTCGTGTCTGCACGAACGGGCATCCTTGTACCCGCAAACAAGGCCATTGTCGGGGGAAACGCCTTCTCCCATGAAGCCGGTATCCATCAGGATGGTGTCATCAAACACGCCGAAACGTATGAGATTATGAAGCCCGAAACGGTCGGCTTGACGCAGAGCAAGCTGGTGCTCGGGAAGCATTCCGGACGACACGCGCTGCGATTGCATCTGACGGAGATGGGTTTCGAGCCATTCGACGATGACGAACTCGATCGCATCTTTAAGAGGTTCAAGCGGTTGGCAGACAAGAAGAAGGACGTTACCGAGGCCGAGTTGGAAGCGTTGGTCGCAGACGTTCACTATCAGCCGCTAGATCTTTACATCCTTCAGGGTGTGCATGTGTCTTGCGGTGCGCCGTCGATTCCGACGGCAAGCGTTTCGATGGCGCTTCCGGAAGGCGATACGCAGACCCGCGCTGCAACGGGAACCGGCCCGGTCGATGCGATCTTTACCGCAATCAATCGACTTCTTCCGTTCGAGGTGAAGTTGCTCGAGTACGCCGTCCATGCGGTGAGTGGAGGGATCGATACGTTGGGAGAGGTCACGGTGCGCATCCGCTGCGGTACGGGCGATGCGGAGCGAACATTTCGCGGACATGGAGCGGATACCGACATTCTGGTTGCGAGTGCGAAGGCGTATGTCGCTGCGATCAACAAGCAGGCACGGTATGAATGTGGCGACGTGGATCAACAAGTCGCAGAGTCGGCTGGCGCTTGAGGGCTGGCGCAGGAGTTTCTGACGTGATTGAACTTTATGACACAACACTACGCGACGGGACGCAGGGCGAGGGCATCAGCCTGACCCTACAGGACAAGCTGCGAATCACTTCGCTGTTGGACTCGTTTGGCATCCATCTGATCGAAGGCGGTTGGCCGGGTTCCAATCCGAAGGACGCGGAGTACTTCGTCGCGGTTCATGAGTTGAAGCTGACGCGCGCGCGGATAGCCGCGTTTGGAAGCACATGTCGCCCGAAGCTCGCGCCGGAAGATGATGCAAACCTTGCCGCATTGGTTGAAAGTCAGGCACCGGTCACCACCATTTTCGGCAAGAGTTGGACGCGCCATGTGACGCAGGTATTGCACACGGATCTCGATAACAATCTGCGGATCATTCGCGAGAGCGTCGCGTTTCTCATCGAAGCCGACCGCGAAGTGATTTACGATGCCGAGCATTTCTTTGACGGATTCGTCGAAGATCAAACGTATGCGATAAAGACATTGCAAGCGGCAGTGGCGGGTGGCGCTTCGCGCGTGGTCCTGTGTGATACCAACGGTGGCACGATGCCGGCAGACGTTGAGCGCATTGTGCAGTTGGTCGCGGGTGAAGTTCAGGTGCCGCTGGGGATTCACGCGCACAATGATGGCGGGTGCGCCGTGGCGAACTCGATGATGGCTGTTCGAGCGGGCGCGCAGCACGTTCAGGGAACGATCAACGGGATCGGAGAACGATGCGGTAACGCGGATCTTTGCCCGATCATCGCCAATCTCGAATTGAAGGAAGGGCACAAGGTTTTACCGGATGGAAATCTTGTGCGCCTAACGGAAGTTGCCCGAACCGTGAGCGAATTGTGCAACCAGTCGCTGCAAAACGGAGCCCCCTATGTGGGGCGAAGCGCGTTCGCCCACAAGGGTGGTGTGCATGTAGCCGCGCTTCGACGCGATGAAGGTTCGTACGAGCATGTGGTGCCGAATGCGGTGGGAAACAGCACGCGGATATTGGTTTCAGAACTTTCGGGGCGGGGCAACATTGGCTACAAGGCAAGCGAATTTGGACTGTCCGACGATGATGCGGATCTGAATCTTGCGGTGCTCGAGCAGATCAAGGAACTCGAAGCGCACGGTGCGTCGTTCGAGGCAGCAGAGGCGTCGGTTGAACTGATCATGCGCCGGCAACAGAGCGATTACGTTCCATTTTTCGAGCTTCTGGACTTTATGGCCGTCGTCGAACACCGCGAGGGACGCGGTCACTTGGCGGAGGCCAACGTGAAAATTCGAATCGATGGTGAGGTGCATCACACCGCGGCTGACGGTAGCGGACCGGTCGAAGCGCTCGACATTGCGCTGCGTAAAGCACTGATGACTTCCTACCCCGCGATATCCGGGTTCCACCTGACGGACTACAAGGTGCGCATCCTCGATGGTTCACACGCGACGCAGGCGCTAACGCGCGTGTTGATCGACACGAGCGATGGCGAACGCACATGGAGCACCGTGGGCGCGTCGAGAAATATCATCGAAGCCAGTTGGCGTGCGCTCTACGACAGTTTTGAATTCGGTTTGGTGAAGGCCTATGGCGCACGCAAGAGCGCGCCCATCCTTGCAGAAACGGCCTAACGGTTTGGCATAACTCTCAGCACGGGTGCGGGCGCCCCATCCTTCCAGGGTGGGGGACTGACACAAACACAAGACGTGAGGTATAGGCATGAACGCAAAAATAACAGTACTGGCTGGCGATGGTGTCGGTCCGGAAGTAGTCAACGAAGCGTGCAAAGTGTTGGAGACGGTCGCAAATCGCTTCGACCACCGAATCGAATTCACCGATGCGATGATCGGTGGCGGGGCGATCGACAAACTGGGCACACCCCTGCCCGAAGAGACGATCGAAATTTGCAAGGATTCAGACGCAGTGCTTCTCGGTGCGGTGGGCGGTCCGAAGTGGGACGACCCGCTCGCAAGTGTTCGACCCGAGCAAGGTTTGCTCGGATTGCGAAAGGCGCTCGGTGTGTTTGCAAATCTGCGCCCGGTTCGGGTTTACCCGCAGCTTGCGAAATCGGGGCCGCTCAAGGAAGAACTCGTCGCGAACGTGGATATGCTCGTTATCCGCGAGCTGACGGGCGGAATCTACTTTGGCGATCGCGGAAAAAAGCCCGACGCCACGGGTGAATTCGCCTTCGATACGATGGGGTATTCGACGGGTGAGGTCGAGCGGATTGTGCGATTGGCAGCCAACAAAGCGAAGGGACGCCGAAATAAGCTGACATCCGTAGACAAAGCCAACGTCCTTGAAGTCTCGCGTTTGTGGCGATCGACCGCCGAACGGGTGATGCGGGATGAATTTGCCGACGTCGGGTTCGAGCACGGGTTGGTCGATGCGGCTGCGATGCACTTGATCCAACGGCCGGCAGATTTTGATGTGATTGTGACGGGTAACTTGTTCGGCGATATTCTGACGGATGAAGCGTCCGTTCTCGCTGGTTCAATGGGGTTGCTTCCGTCTGCGTCGCTGGGCGATTCGGGGCCCGGTTTGTATGAACCCATTCACGGGTCAGCCCCCGACATCGCGGGCAAGGGGATTGCCAATCCGATCGGGATGATTCTTAGTGCGGCGATGCTGTGTCGCGAATCACTCGGTTGGCATAAAGAAGCCGAGTCGATCGAAGCCGCTGTCGAGCAGGTTGTCGCGGAGGGTGTTCGCACACCCGACATGGCGCTGGCTGGCGAGACGACGGTTGGCACGATTGAAATGGGTCGCAAGATCGTACTGGCGATTCGCGAGTTGGCTACGTCTGCATCGGCAGCGTAATCGGTGGCATGTGTAACCGCTTGGAAACGACGGGCTCACGTTCGCGAGCTTGTTCGTTTCGCGATGTCGGTCAGCAGATCGTCAGATGAGCATCCCAACTCGACGAGCGTTTGGTATGCAACGCTGTCGCGCTCCTGCATCAGGGCGAGCAGCAGGTGCTCGGTGCAAACTTCCTTGACGTTCAATTTTTGCGCTTGCTCAATCGCCAACGCCATGACGTTTCGAAAGTGGGGGGAACCCGGAAGTCGCCCGAAGACCCAGGTGTCGTCGAGGCTCTTTCGCACGAAGCCGTCAACCACTTCCTTGACCCGTTCGTACGAGATGCCCCGATCTTCAAGCACAAGGCTACCCACCCCGGTACCTTCCTTGCGGATGGCCAGAAGGATGTGCTCGGTTCCAACGTATTCGAGTTCGTACTCGCGGGCGATCTCGTTCGCCAGCTTGACGATGCGTCCGACTCGATCGGTCAGGTGTGGGTTCATGTGGATTCGTGCTCACGCGAAAGTCGAACGTACTCAAACCATGCAGCCGATAGAACAAGCGTCATCATATCTACTGAGGAATACCACCACAAGATGAGAATGCGGGCGACGGGATGGGATGGAGCAAGCGGAATGGACGGAGCACCCCGCTATTACGCCAAGGCAACCGAGCGGGGCGGTCGCATTGCGTCTGACTATTCGATTGTGTCTGACTATTCAACCCGCGCCTATTGAGTTAGCCGGCGCAGCGTGAACAGCATCAACATTCCGATCATCGCCAACATGGTTCCGGTCCCGCAGAGCAAGTTGTTGGCGTTGCCCGTGGGAATCGGGGTGGGGGATGGAGAGGTTGTGGGTACCTGCCCACCGTCGGGATTCGGCAACACGGTGATAAATGCGGTGTCCTGTGTGCTGGCACCAGTGATCGTGTCGGTGACCGTGACAGTGACAGGGAACGAACCGGGTATCTGATAGGTGTGAAAGACCGTCTGGCTCGTCCCGGTGTTGCCATCGCCCAAATCCCAGAAGACGTCGAGGTTTCCAATTGCAGCGATTCCGAAACCGGAGACCTCCGCATTGAGAATGACCGCGAGGGGCGCGTTGCCGGACGAAATGCTCGACGTGTCGGGCGACTCCGGATCGGCGATGCGAATTTGCACGGTACCGGTCGTCGCGCCTCCTCCGTTTTCTCCGTCGGGGGCCGACACATCGATGGCCACCGCCCGTTCACCGGTATTCCCCATCACGTCGGTGACGATCAAACGGGGGATGAACCGCTGCGTTCCGTTGTTGACCACATAGGTGCGTTCTGCGTTGCGCGAGTTGACCGTGGTGCCATCGTCGAAGTCCCAGACGAAAGATTGAATTTCAAACGTCGACTGTGCGTTGCCTCGAAACGTGACCGTGAGCGGTGATGTGCCCGATAACGGACTGACATCGATCGAGACATTTGGATTGTTCGCACCGTCTGGTGGATCACCGCCAGCATCACCAGCGTCGCCGATCGATGTGAGCAGCACGCCTGAGTCAATGACCGTCGTAGAGCCCGCCGAACTGATCGAAACGCCAAAGCCATAGGTCGGTCCACGACGCGGGGTGAATGTCACCGGGTAGATTCCAAAGAAGAGCGTACCGTCGGAGTCGTCAAAGTTGAACAGTTCCGCGTCGAAGTTCGCCACCACCGTCGCACCTGTCTGTGCATTCGTGACGGGATCGAGCAGGACATTGCCGATGAAGTAATTGATACCGTCGGTTGGAACCCAGGAAAAGGGTGCGTCGGCTTGCACGACCAGGACAGAATTTGTTCGTACGCCAAACGTGGTTCCGGCGCGTGTTCGCAGGTCGTCGTTCTTCTTCCAGAGGATTGAACTTCCGTTGATTTCCACATCCGCCACCCGTTCGGGCCAAAAGAATCCGTCGAACGTGTTTTCAACAGCTGCGCCTGCGTTGACGCGGCCATAACCGTATCGAACGCTGCGGCTGGTAATGCCGTTGTAACCCGCAACATCGGGATCAATTTTATCGCAGGTGTGTTCGATGATACTTTTGACCATGGTGGCGGTGTAGTCGGGTTCCATGGAGAAGATCAGCGCAGCGATTCCGGCCACGATTGGGGACGCACCGGATGTACCGCCGAAATTGTCTGTGTAGTCGGGGTCGGCAAGGTTTGCCTCACCGTCGTCGTTTTGACCGGCATTGTTGAAACCGGGTTCGACAAACGAGCCATCGGTGTTGTCGGTGGTAACCAAGCCGGGCAAACCGGGGAAATCGATGCTGGGTGCGAGCACATCGATCTCGGGTCCGAAATTGCTGTACGACGCGAGCACATCATTGGCGTTGCTCGCGCCCACGCCCAACACCGAAGGCAATGCCGACAGGTCCGTCGCGGGATTCACCAACACGCCAACCGGAGTGCCTTCCGTCATGCCATCACCATTGCCCGAAGCAAAGCAGACCAACATACCCAGTCCATTGCGTCCTTCGAGGAACGCGGTTGCAATCGCATCGGTCACCACATCGGGATTCGGAGTACCGCTTCCAAACCCCCAACTGTTGTTGTGTACGTCCACCCCTTGTGCGCGGGCGAAGGCATAGGCGCTGGCGACTTGGCTGTTGGAGACCACCGAACCAATACCGCGCGATGCGGTGAACCGTGCAGACGGTGCGACTCCGATTACACCCTGCCCATTCAACGCAGCCACCATCAAGCCCATGGTCGATGTCCCGTGTCGATCGCCGGCAGCGATTGGGTTCGCCGCGGTGGCGGTCTGCACGTTTGAGATGATGTTGTGACTCACACCGCTGTAGTTGGCGGCGAGGTCCACATGCAATACATCGCAGGCGTCGTCGAGCTGTCCGACGAGGGCGACGGCTTCGTCACTGCCCAGCGTACGCACCCACGCATCGAGAATCGAAATGTCCGCACCAACCGTTCCACCACCCTGCCCCGAGTTCACCAGATGCCACTGGCTACTGAAGAATGTATCTCCTGTACCGATCTGCCGTCTGTGGTTTGAGTGGTAAAAGTCGGGATGGGCGTACACGGTTCTACCGTCGCGGTACAGTGCGTTGGCTGTGGAAAGGGTTGTATCATCGCCGGCATCGATCGGCTCAACCACAAATGCGCGGTCCAAACCATCCACAACGTTGACGATGCGGATCTTGTACTCGTTCAGCATGGCGTCCCGCTCAGCGTCGGAAACACGCGATTTGAATTTGACAACGATCCGTCCACTGCTCAAGACTGGGTCGCCATTGGCTTTGAATCGATACACATTTTTGACCGACTTGAAAGCACCATTTTTTCGGAGCCGAGAAGCCGAAGCATTACCTTCCGACGCCCCAACCTCTAACAATGGGACTTCCAATAATGCAAATCGCTGCGGATAACGGTCCCATGGAACATCGCGAAGTTGCCTGCCTGCTTTGCCTCGCATCCGCTGTGTCAGCGCTTGACGTTGGGCGGTGTTTTCGAACTCGACGACGAACTCAATTTTGGATTGAATTAATCGATGGAATTGGCCCCCCGCGTAGTAACCGGTTTCTTCGGCGGAGGCGGTTGGGCTTGAAAGCTGTGCGAATACGCAGGCCGCAATCATGCAAAAAAACGGTAACGGCAAAGCCGAGTGGCGACGTGAATTCATAAAAGACAGAACCTTTCAACGGTCGGGCCAAGGTGGCGGCCCATGAATCGCACCGAACAAGCCGCAGAAGACGCTCGAATGCGTCCACCACTGGAATGCTCCAGGTCAAAGCAATGACCCAGAACACACGCCGTAAGTCGATACAGAATAATAACTACCGCAAGAGGCCCGCGAAGGGCAACTCCCGATCTTATTCTTGGCAACACCATGTATCTGTCAAGGCTCACGCTATGCCGACGGCCGCGCTTTTGCAGGTGAAAGCGCGAACAGCGGTGGACAGTCACACGAATCAGCCGAATGACGGGGACCCACCAAGGTGATGCAGCTTGCCAGGATTGTCAGTTTTGCTTCAGCCCGCGTCTATGAATACGTCGTTGAATACGGAGGTCTGCCGGGATTCGTGGTGCGGTAGGCGAAAATCCTTGGGCCAGAGAATCATTCCATCGCTGCGAGCACATCGACGCAGGTTTGCTTCCATCGGCCAGCATTACCGCTGCGACGAACGCAGGCGCGTAGCACGCGGGCCAACTCGCTGGATTGAAAATTCCCCCCGCGCATGGCCTCCCGGGCGAATCGCGCCAGCATCCATGTCCGCACCTTCGCGGAAAGTGGGCGCGAATTGACCCTTCCGATGATGCCCGCCCACATTGGAATGTCCTGGCCTTTGTGGCAAGCCACTTCGATCCTTGTCGGTGAGATGTTGCGAATCGCGAGCCCCCGATCAAACGTCGCCGAAAGTAAGCCACCGACTTGTTCGAGAAGATGCCGGCGGGCTGTGGCGGGGAGTTTTTGGAGTAGCTCGCTGAGACCCATGCACTGCGGAGGGCGGCCTACGATTTGGCGGGCGCATCGCACCGACGCGCCCGACCTCTGTTCGGCGCAGAGAATGGGAAGCACGGTTGGAACGTCACGATTCATCGAGGCGCAGGCCATTCGATATCGTTGACGGGCGGGTGAAGCGAACAGGTACCACGCGAGCCCTTGGCTCCATGTCCGCGCAAATTGCGTCGAACCGCTGGGCCCGTCGGTGATTCGTTCGCCATCTTGTCGCGACACCTCCGTGCCAAGCATGGTGTTCAGATGATCGGCGAGATTGTCATTCGGCCAAACTGGGAGAACCGCGCCCGTTTCTTCTTGCGAGGGGCGAAATCGAAGTGTCAACCAAACGCGCCAACCGTCCGCAAGACCGATCCGGTGATGGTGCGCGTTGGTTCGACCGATCCTGCGATCGCGTTTTTGAAAGAGCTGTTGGGCATGATGCAGCGACGCCCGCTCTACCTGCCGAACGAAGTCTCTGAGAAACGCCCGGTTGCTCGACCAACCGCGCGCGTCGATGTACTTCTTTAGAAATGCCAATCGCAGCGACCGGGACGCACGACGTTTGAACCACTGACCGATCGCCGCAAGACTGCGTGCAGCGTCCGCGCGAAGCACGGGTTTACTAAAACGGGCTCCATATAAATCCACATAGAAAGTTTCAAACGCATCATTGCGTCGCCGCACCAGAATGTTTCCGGGGTGGTCATCCGCATGTAGAAAATCGCTGGCGTGCGCCTTCGCGAGCAAACCTGCAACGGACGTAGCCAGCATAACCTGTTCGCGTCGCGTTCCCTGCCGAACGGTCTGCTCGAACACGCAGGAAAGAGGGGCAGCGTTTGCGATGTTATGCGCCAATGAGATCGCGCGGGCGCGGGCGTTCGGATCGGAGACAGTTGCCGACGCAAATATCTCGGCGCACGCGATACCGTGCGCGATCGCATATCGACTCGCGTCATGTTCGCGGCGCGCCGGATTGCCGAGCAGCCACCACTTGAGTCGATGGGTTGCGCTTCGCTGGATGTGTTCCTTCACATAGACGCAGCGGTCGTCGACGACAACACGAAATATGGAGCGTTCGCTGTTTTGTTTGATGCGTTCAGACTCCACATCAGAAGATGCGGGGGCGGCTAAATCGGTTTGGATGATCCGCTCAGCCAAGGCCAGCGTGCGATTGTCGGGGCAGTCAATCGAGCCCCGAGACCGCGTCATGTCCGTTCCGTCACGGAGCGGCTTGCTGCCTTTGGAAATCGTCGATGTTGGGGGTTTCATGGGCTACCTGGGGACAGAGAATGTGCCGATTGTCGCTTGTTATCCGGACGTGGGCAACGCATGAAATCCGAGCGGAGACAAAACAGAGGCCGAACTGAAGGATTTCAGAACCACGTTCCCCAAAACATGGGTTGGATATTATCGCTCCCTGGGTGTTGTGGGCGAATATTGGCTTGAACACGAATCCCAAACCCGCTAGGATGGTGTACTGATCGGTCGCCGTCGTAGGCGTTTCGATCGGGAGAGATGAGGGAAGCGGGCTTATTTCCCTTCAGTTCAGGTGGTTTGAGCAATTGCGGTTGGGAGGCTGTCGGTTGCTTTGATCGGTTCGGTGTCGCTGATTTTTCGCGACGCTGCGTAGCTTGAGCTGTTGGCACTCCTCGCACAATCCCCATCGACAACTTGGTAAGTGACAAACCGCCATGTGTTCGCGCGGGTTGGTCTTCGTCACGAATCGCACGGCTATGCGCTTGCTCTGCAGTGGAGCGCGGGTCGCTGTTGCGCGATTCGTGTGCGGGACTCCCTGTGGAATGGCAGCGCGGTGGGAACGTAGGGGAGAATTGGGATGAGATCGAGAACCGTTCTATGCGGACGTTTTGCGTGCATGGTCACAGCATTTTGTGTTGTGGCGAACGCGCAGGCATCAATGACCGAGCTGTTCCCTCCTTCACCGGGTCCGCTCGTGACGCACGAAGATATTCTTGAAACCGTATACGGTGGTGACTTTCAAGTCAGCGGCCCGGATTTGTTGAGTGGGGCGGGCGGTGGTGTCGATGCCATTCGTTTCGATGATTCTCTTGCCCCGAACAACGTCATCAGCATGTTGTCGACGCAAAAGGGCGACGCCTCAGATCGGTTTTGGAGCGATGCAGAAATCTCTGCAAAGGCGATTTGGCGTCGGGCAATCTTTACGCAGCAGTTTGGTTTCGATCGTGGCAACGGTTTTGAATTACTTTTCGACGTCAATGGCGACAACGAAAATGTCACCGGTTCCGCGTCGGTCGATTTGCGCGGTGAGACGTGGAATTGGGTTCGTCGCGATCAGGATGGGACGCGGCCTTGGTCTTCGGACCCGGGGATGAATCCGGATTTCCTGGACCACATGGTGACCTACGAACTCACCGGTCTGGAGCGCGAGGGAAGAACGTTCCTCATTTTCATCGAGGACTTGTACGGTGTGCATACGTCTGCCGGTGGGATCAGCGACCGGGACTTCGATGATCTGGTGATCGAAGTCACTGCGATTCCAGAACCGGCCAGCGCGATGCTTCTCGCCTTTGGTGCCATGGCTCTTCTGCGCCGTCGCCGATAGGAAGATATGCCGGCAATTCGCCGAGCTCAAAAAACGAAACCCCCACAAACCAACGGGCACGGAACTCATTCTTTTGAGATCCGTGCCCGCTTTTTTGCGCGCGGTGTCGAAACGGATCCGATGCGGTGCCCTCCCGCTTCAAAACCGACAACATCGCATGAATTCCCTCTCGATCGTTGAACGGGTCTCAAGGGCTACGCGGCGAACGTCCGATATCGATGGTGTAGACATCTACCCATTCGACGCGCTGACCACCGGGGGTGCCCAATGCGAACCAGAACCCAGTTGTGTTTTGTCATTGGTGCAATCACCCTTCCGATGTTTCCGTCCACCCTCCGCGCCAACACCCCGGATTGCGACAGCAACGGCATTCCCGACAACTGCGAAATCGACTGCGCGTCGACCCATGTTGCGACGGGCAACCTTTGCTCCGTCGATTTTCCAATTCCAAATTGCGGCGCTGCGGGTGACTGCGACTCGAATGGCATTCCGGACGAATGCGAACCGGACTGCGACAGCAACGGGATCGCAAACGCATGTGAAATCGAATCCGGGGCAGCCGACTGCAACTTGAACGGCGTGCCCGACTCGTGCGATTTTTTCAGTCAGAGCGTTTTACTCAGCGCCGATTTTGACTTCGGGTTCCCGGCTGACTGGTCTGCGTCGGGATTGTGGCATACAACCAGCGCGTGCGATCAGGGTGGTGGTTGCGCCGCAACAGGATGGGCGTACTTCGGTGTGGATGGAACGTGTACGTTTGACACGGGTGGAATCGAGGGCGGTGTGTTGTCGGCAGGTTCACGCGAGATTTCGGTAACCGTCAACAGCGCTCTGCTGACGTACTGCTCATTCTATGATGGCGATCGGGGTGTTGCGCCAGACGGATTCGACTCCGCGTGGGTGACGGTCAACGGCGCGATTGTTGACGACGTGGGACCAAGCGCGCCCATCGGTGTATGGGAAACGCGCGTCGTCGATTTACAGGCATACATAGGCGAATCCATCACGATAGAATGGAATTTTGATTCCGTCGACGCCATGAGCAACGACGCGGTCGGTTGGCAGATTGATCAGGTCGAGGTGGTCGTTGACAGCGATTGCAACAACAACGGTGTGCTGGACGATTGCGATATTTCCGGCGGGTTCAGTGCGGACTGCAATACGAACGGTCTGCCCGATGAATGCGATTTGGCTACCGGCGCGGACGACTGCAACTCCAACGGTGTTCCAGATTCATGCGAGTCGGATGCGGACTGCGATCTAAACGGCACGCCCGACATCTGCGAAGAGCGTCTTGTGTTCGTCGATCGTTTGGCGACGGCCGGTGTCAATGACGGCAGCGATTGGAGCAACGCGTACACCGATTTTCAGTCGGCACTTAGCGACGTGAACTCGAATTGCCTACCGGCAGAAGTGTGGGTCGCACAGGGCGTGTATCGGCCCGACGGTCCGGGAGGCGACCGCGACGCAACATTTTCGCTGTCATCGGGCACATCGGTGTATGCCGGTTTCGTAGGTGGGGAGACTTCCCGAGATCAGCGCGATCCGAATCCCGAAACAAATGCGTGCGTGCTTTCGGGCGACCTCGATAGCAACGACATCTCCGCCGTATTCACAGACAATAGCCGTCATGTGGTCACGTTCGATCAGGTTTCGGGCGGGGCGGTGTTGGATGGTTTCCGAATTCAAGGCGGAGTCGCCCTCGAGGCCAGTCCGAGCAACGACGGCGCGGGAATCAAAATCACCGACAGCGTCGTGTCAATCGGAAACTGCCTCATCGTCGGCCATCAAGCGATCGCGGGTGCGGTCTACTGTCGAAACAGTCAAGTCGATTTTAAGGACGTGCGGTTTGTCAACAACGCGGCAGCCTTCGGTGGAGCGCTGTACATGGTGACAGGCAGCGCAGGTGTGTTCGACCGCTGCCGATTCATGGGCAATTTGGCAGCGTTCGACGCAGCCGTGGGCGGTGGTGTGGGTGGCGCGGTGTTTGTGTCCTCGGCTAGCACGCCAACATTTCAAAACTGCCTCTTCGTCGGAAATGAGGCGCGCAACCTGGGCAACATGTTCAGCGTCGAAGCCAATGGTGCAGCGATCTACGCATCGTCTACATCCGTCACGGACTTTCTCAACTGCACTTTTGCAGGCAACTCAGCGGATGATTTCGGTGGCGGGCTAGCCGCGTTCGGAAGCGCCGACGTTTCAATCCAAAACACCATTCTATGGAACAACACAGACATTACCGGCAGCACTGAATCCAGCCAGATCCACGTCGGCGGTGGAACCGTTTCGCTCGATTATTCCTGCGTGATGGGCCTCAGTGGATCGCTCGGAGGCATCGGGAATATCGCGGTCGATCCCCTGTTCACCGATGCCGACGGTGCGGACAACACGGTTGGAACACTCGACGACGATCTCCTTCCATCGCCCGCATCGCCCTGCATCGACGCTGCCGACAACACGGTTTCGTTCGCGGGTGTCGTTGTGATCTTCGACGTCGAAACCTTTCCGCGCTTCGCAGATGATCCCGTCGTTGTCGATACCGGAAACGGCACTGCGCCCGTCATCGACATCGGTGCCTACGAGAGGCAGCCCGATTGCAACAACAACGGAGTGGCCGACGCGGCAGACATCACCGCGGGGAGTAGCAACGACTGCACGCTGAACGGTATCCCCGATGAGTGCGAACCGGATTGTAATATGAACGCAGGTCCGGACAGTTGCGACATCGCAGCCGGCAGCAGCATGGATTGCGATGCCGACGGTATTCCCGATGAATGCAACATCGACGCGGGCAGCGCAGCACCGGGCGGACCGTTCTTCTGCACGACGCAGTGCGCCAACGACTTCAACGACAATGGCGTTCCCGACGAATGCGATATTAGCGGTGGTACAAGCAGCGATTGTGACGGCAGTGGAATCCCCGACGAGAACAAAACCGACTGCAATGTCAACGGGACGCCCGACGTTTGCGAGGATTTTTCGCCCGTCTTTGAGTCATCGCTCGCGTTGACTCCGGTGTTTGGTGGTGCCAGTCCGGTGCAGTTCACGTTGAATGATATGCGGCCTGCGGTGAGCGATGTGACGCTGACGTTTACTGCGTTCGCAGACCTCGCGTCACCCGTCGAGACCGTTTCGGTTGACCTCAACGGCACGTCGATCGGAGATGTTTTCGGGGGCAATGCCAATGATTGCCCGGCTTTCGCTGACACGGATGCGATCATGCTGTCGGCTGTCTTGTTCAATCAAATTGTCGGTGTTGGCCCTGCAATCTTCACGTTGACCGCATCTCCATTTGTTGATGAATGCCCGCAAGGCTCGTCAATTTCTATCAGCGTGATGTATCTGCCGGTGGGCGACTGCAATGCAAACGGAGTCCCCGACGATTGCGACATCAGCGGTGCCACCAGCGCAGACACCGACGCGAATGCGGTCCCGGACGAATGCGAGGATTGCAACAACAACACGATTCCCGACGTGATCGATCTTTCCAACCAGACCAGCAGCGACGCAAATTCCAACGGCATCCCCGACGAATGCGAAGACTGCAATACCAACGGCAGCCCGGACGATCTGGACATTTCAACCGGCGGCAGCTTTGACGACAACGCCAACGGTATTCCCGATGAGTGCGAGGATTGCAACAACAACGGCACCCTGGACGACACCGACATCGTGGATTTGACGAGCAACGATTGCAATTCAAACAACCTGCCCGACGAATGCGAGATCGACATCGTCACGCTCGGCGGACCGTTCTTTTGCACAGCCAACTGCGCGATCGACTGCAACGCCGACGGAACACCCGACGAATGCGAAATCAGTCTGACCAGCGGGGCAGCCGGCGGACCGTTCTATTGCACAACCGCGTGCGATCCGGACTGCGACGACAACGGTGTTCCCGATACATGCGATGCTGCCATCGGCGCAGACTGCAACAGCGATGGCATTCCCGATTCTTGTCAACCAGACACCGACGGTGATGGCGCGATCGACGACTGCGAATCGTGCCCGCTCGACGGGACCAAAACGGAACCGGGAATATGTGGATGCGGACAGTCCGATTCAACCGACAGCGATGCGGATGGCGTGATCGATTGCCTCGATCTCTGCGCGGGTACGCCCCCCTTGGAACCAGTCAACGGTGACGGCTGTCCATTCATCGGTGCGTGTTGCTTTGCGATTGGACAGTGCTCGGACGGCCTTGACCGACTGACGTGCGAAGCATTCACGGGCACCTATCAGGGCGACGGTTCGATGTGTACCACCGATAGCGATCTGGACGGGTTTACGAACTGTGCGGAGGAGTGCCCGCAAGATCCCAACAAGACGGCTGTGGGCGAGTGCGGATGCGGTGTCCCAGACACAGACTCCGATGCAGATGCGGTCGCCGACTGCTTCGATCTATGCCCATCAACTCCCATTGCGACGATGGTGGATTCAAACGGTTGCCCAGAGTACGGAGCGTGTTGCCTTCCGGGCGGAGCGTGCAACGCTGGCATATTCATCGATGAAGCGTTTTGCGATTCACTGGACCCGCCAGGGATCTATCAAGGCAATGGTTCAACGTGCGCCTTGAACTGCGCGGCACCGCCCCCGGGTGACTACGATGCCGACGCCGATGTTGACTTGGACGACTACGCAAACTTCGAAATGTGCCTGAGCGGACCCATAAACGCAGCCAACTTCCTCCCACCATCAGCCCTATGTCTACAAGTATTCGACAGCGACACAGATGGCGATGTAGACGTAATCGACTACGGTGCATTTCAGAACAACCTTGCCGACTTCTGATTCTTCGGCGCACTGACTCGGTGCGCCCAAGACACACGCTACGAGACTCAAGAAGTCTGAGCCGCGGTGTAAGAGGACAAGGTTGTAAGGAATGATGATAAAAAAATTTGAAATTCGGCCTGGTCAGGTTGCTTGACGCCTAAAGATCGGAATGTCCAAGAAGCAAGTTCTGCAGATTCTGGGAGCGCCCCCAAAGCGGTACAAACGTGCGGAAATGGATGAGATTGATGAGTACTTCTCGTACCCAGATATCCCTTTAGAAATGGTCTTTCGCTGCACGGACTCCGGCGACCCAGTTGGGTGGAGTTCGACCGTGGAGCATCCTTATACTGGAAGTCGAAGAACGTATTCATGATTGACAGAGTCCAGCTACTTTGAGAACTGCAAAGCCTCGCCGGGAAACCAGAGTACCAAGAGATCATAGATGATGATGGAATCACTCTTGAGGAAGCCTATAGGTTTTATTCTCTCGGCATAGCATTACATTTTGGCGAAGACAAAGCTCTTGAATCCGTAAGTTCGACTGTTGTGGATGAGGACCACGGAAGCGAGTAATCTTGCAATCGTTGGAAACCAGCAGGCTGTATTGAGTATTGTCGGTGGAGCAATGGGCGGTACAGGACTTGAACCTGTAACCTCCTCGGTGTAAGCGAGGCGCTCTGCCAATTGAGCTAACCGCCCTAGTGTCTTGTGTTGCGTGGTATCACACAAACTTGATTGCGATGCGTCAAGTCTGCCACGAGTTTACCAAGTCTTCCGCAGGCTTGCTTGGTTCAGCGTTGCTGCTTCAGGCCTGGGCCATCTTGCGGAGCACGGTGTGGAGGATGCCTCCGTTTCGATAGTACTCGACTTCAACTGGTGTATCGATGCGGCACGTTGTCGAGAATGCGATTGTCGCTCCGTCGCGATCGATCGCGCTGACCTGGATGGTCTGCCTCGGTTTTACGTTGTCGTCCACATCGATGGTGAACGATTCTTCGCCTGTCAGCCCCAGCGATTTTGCCGTTGCACCGTCGGCGAAACAGAGCGGCAACACGCCCATCCCGACGAGGTTGCTTCGGTGGATGCGCTCGAAGCTTTCGGCGATGACGGCTTTGATGCCCAAGAGAAACGTTCCCTTCGCGGCCCAGTCGCGCGACGAGCCCATGCCGTAATCCTTGCCCGCCAAGACCACAAGCGGAATGCCCGCATCCTTATAAGCCAGCGATGCGTCGTAGATACTTTCAATATCACCATTCAGAAAGTTCGTCGTCCAGCCGCCTTCCGTTTCCGGGGCGAGTTGATTCCGCACGCGGACATTTGCGAACGTTCCCCGCGTCATCACCCGATCATTTCCCCGCCGCGAGCCATACGAATTGAACATCGAACGTGCGACCCCACGATCAAGCAGGTACTTGCCGGCTGGGCTGTCGGATGCGATCGAACCGGCAGGGCTGATGTGGTCCGTCGTGACGCTGTCGCCAACTTTGACAAGGCAGCGCGCGTTTTCAATGCGGGTGATGGGTGAAGCCTTCTGCGACAAGCCGACAAAAAATGGCGGTTCCTGTACATAGGTGCTGTCGTCGCGCCACTCGTAATCGTCACCGGTCGATGTTTCAATCGCCCGCCAATCGTCCGATCCCTCGAGCACGTTTGCGTATTGCCTGACGAATTGATCCCGGGTGACGTGTTGTGACACCGCGTCATCGATTTCCTTTTG
>JAADIU010000171.1 GCA_013151185.1 Planctomycetota bacterium | reverse complement strand
GATTTTTGTCATGGGCGGAATCGTCGGCAGCATCGTCATCGCGCTCCTCCTGCCCATCCTCACAATCTCCAGAACCATGGGCCGTTAGTTGTGGGTGTTGCGGGCTTGTGACTCGCGTTCCGTCCGACGCGGTTTCGTCAGCCAGCGCATCCCGATCACCGATGGGTCAAACTGGTCGGCCTTTTCAGCGCAGAGAAGGCGTAGAAACCCGGTTCATCGGACTGCTTGCGTCCACACCGTGCGGTTTGCAGGTGCGGACATTCCAACCCGCCAGCCCGTTGCTGTGATTTTCACTTGACGAACCACCCGCTCGGGGTCAGACTCCGTGAAAGGCAAATTTGTGGCAAATGGGTAAAATGGACAGGAGGTCCGCCGATGCAAAGGATTGCAACAACTCTGGTGATGGTGTGCGCTGCCGTCTTCGCAAGTGGGTGCAAGGATAAGGTCGAGCATCTCGACACGACACCCGTTCAGGACAGTTCGTACAGCTATCAGGAACCCACGTCTTCCTCGAGCAACCACTACTCGTCCGCGCCGGTCTCCGGGGGTTCCGCCTCCTATGACACCGGAGGACAAACCACCAATTACTCGGCACCCGCGGCGTACTCCGGTTCGGGCGGTTCGAGTCAGGCTCAGGTCGCGAGTCAGCCGTACGCACCCGCACCGCAATCCGGCAATTCGTACAGTGCGCCGGCAGGTGGTTCAGGCGGAACGCACGTCGTGCAGCGCGGTGAAACGCTCTACGCCTTGGCGCGGATGTACTACAGCGATCAGTCCAAATGGCGCGTCATTTACGAAGCCAACCGCACCTCCATGTCCAGCCCGCATTCGCTGCGCGTGGGGCAGGAACTGGTGATCCCCTAACCCGGTTTGCTGCCGCCGGTCGGTAGTTCTCCCATCGATGCTACGTTCGTCCCAAAGGTAATGCGCCCATTGCGCGCCTGACGCTGCGTCGGGGTTGTTTCTCGATGCCGGCTGGGGTACCGTCGTTCTATGTCGTCGGATGTGCTCTCCAAGCCGATCATGTATGTCAAAGGCGTCGGTCCGCGTCGGGCGGAAGCGTTTGAATCGCTTGGCGTCCGGACCGTTGGCGATCTTCTCGAACATCTGCCCTCGCGTTACGAACTGCTGCCCAAGTCGATTCCGATTGGCGATCTTGCAATTGACGAGACGGCTACGGTTGTTGGCAGTGTTGGGCGCGTGCGTTCGAGTTCGGGATTTCGACGCGCTTCGGTTGTCGCCGATGTGGTCGATGGCACCGGGACGTGTCGCGTTCGATGGTTCAACGCACCTTACATTCGCGATCAGGTGTTTGAAGGTTGCACCATTCGGCTGACGGGGCGCGTAGCCGACGGTGAGCAGCGTGCGGAGTTCATCAACCCCGCGTTTCGTTTAATTCCCGAAGACGCCGATCCACTCGCGGACGATGTCAATGTCTTGATTCCGGTTTATCCTGCGACGCAGCTCCTTCCGCCAAAACAAATATCTCGCGTTGTCAGTGGCGTATTAGTCGACGCAGTCGCAGCCGTTCAGGAATGTCTGCCACCCGACATCCTGCAACGACGCGGCTTGTTGCCCAGGGCTGTGGCGCTCAAAGAAGTTCACCGTCCGACATCCACATCATCGGCAAGTTCTGCGCGGAATCGACTGGCTTACGATGAACTGTTGCTGATGCAGTTGGCGATTCGGATGCGGCGGGCCCGTGCGAAACTCGCGAACAACGCTCCCCAGATCGTCACCACACCGAAGATCGACGAACGCATTCGGGCTCGCCTGCCTTTCAACTTAACGCAGGCCCAAAACAATGCCGTCACCCAAATCGCACGCGACCTCCGGCAAACAAGACCGATGGCCCGCCTCCTGCAAGGCGATGTCGGATGCGGGAAAACCGCCGTTGCCATCTATGCCGCCCTCACATGCGTCGCCAATCGAAGGCAGGTGACGATCCTTGCTCCGACGGAAATTCTCGCCCGTCAAACGCACGACGGCATCTGCACTTACCTCCAAGGCAGTAGAGTCAAAACGGGATTGCTTGTCGGTCAAGCCAAGACACGAGAGCGGCGGGCTACGTTAGCCGACTTCGCGTCGGGGAAAATCGACATCGCGGTGGGCACACATGCGCTCTTGGAAGACGACGTTCGCTGGTCGAACCTTGGGTTGGTCATCGTTGATGAGCAGCATCGTTTTGGCGTTGCCCAACGAACCGCGCTTCGCTGCAAAGCACGCGGGCACCATTACCTCGTGATGACCGCAACACCGATTCCGAGAACGCTTGCGATGACCGTTTACGGTGATCTCGACGTGACCACGATCGACGAACTCCCCGCAGGCCGCCAACCCGTCGAGACCAAAATCGTCGGGCCTCGCGGTCAGGCGAAGGCATGGTTGCAGGTCCGCTCGAAACTGGCGGCTGGCGAAAAGGCGTTTGTGGTTTACCCATTGGTAGAGGAATCCGAGAACTTTGATCTCAAGGATGCAACGGCGCAGTTGGAATCTTTGCGCACGGGCGAGCTGCGTGGATTCGAGATTGACCTGCTGCATGGTCGAATGAAAAGCGACGAGAAGCTCAAAGTGATGAACGCCTTTCGCAGCGGTTCGGTTCAGGCGCTCGTGTGTACAACCGTCATCGAAGTCGGGGTTGATATTCCCGAAGCCACGGTGCTGGTTGTCGAGCACGCCGATCGCTACGGTTTGGCGCAGCTGCACCAACTCAGAGGCCGCGTGGGGCGTGGCAACAAACCCGCAACTAGCTTTCTGTTCAGCGATTCCAATGCGAAGAAGGCGAGGACGCGCCTCGACATACTTCGATCAACCACCGACGGATTCAAGATCGCAGAAGCCGACCTGCAACTTCGGGGTCCGGGCGAAATCGTAGGGACAAGGCAACACGGCCTCCCCATGTTGAAAGCCGCCGACCTGACCAAGGACTTCAACCTACTCCGCTGGGCGATAGAAGACGCCGACTCGCTGCTCCACGATGATCCGAACCTACAAAAGCCAATCCACAACCGCCTAGCAAAATCCATCCAGCAAACCCACTCGCTCGCAATTCAATGAACACTCCCGATTTTCTCATCGAACCCAGGTAGGGTGCGTCCCGGACGCACCGAATCAGTCAACCATCAGTGGTAATCAATCGAAAGGACACCTTCACCCGCATTTGAATCGGAATCCTTCCGGGTGCCAAGTTAGCGTCCGCGGTTCCATCACCGTCGGACGCAAGACTATTAGAATAGAATTGATACGCACTCTGCGAGGTCATGTCCTCCTCGATCAACAGCGGTTCGCCTATCTGTGATCCCAACGCATTCGCCAGCGCTTTCGCCTTTTCTCGTGCGACTGTCAGTGCCTTTTTTCTGGTTTCGTTCTGGTGCATGATTCGCTTTGAACTGTCGTAAGAAACGCTGTCGATGCCAACGTGTTGAATCTGAGCCAACCCGAACCATAGACCTTTGTATTTTGCGAAATCATCAAGATCGAAGGTGATGCTCGTCGAAGCGTAGTATCCTTCCTTCACCCGGTTGTTCTTGCGGTATTCCCAGTTTTCTCCGAACTCCATACGCGCGGTTTGAACCTTGTCGTCGGCGATACCGTTGTCCTTGAGAAATTTAAGGACGCGGGAGACGATGCGGCTATGATCGTCTGCGACATCGCTTAATTTGACTCCCTTGTTCCTGACGGTGAGATACCAGTGCATTTCGTCGGGTATCACTTCGGTTGTCGCTGTTCCCCACACGGTGATAACGGGCAGGGCGGTGTCGTGCGCGTGCGCAGAGTTAACACAGAAACCAATCAGCAACGTTAACATGGCCATCGTTTTTATCGTATCGCTCCTTTGCAAGGTCCTTGTGTCGTCACTGGGCAGGCCCACGCGCTGCGTCGCAGGCGCGGGTTCTCTGACTATTCTCGTGCATCATACGCAGGTGCGGCTTTGAACATCGTGGAAACCACGCGCATTACAAGAAGATTACAAGGCCCTCTCCGCCGATAACATATCCCGTTCGCGCTGCCTTGACTGCTTTTGCCCGCCGGGCGGCTGGATCGTACGCTTGGTGCGATTGTATTTCTGGCATCACAAGGGGACATCAAGTGCTATATCTGGTTGACCAG
>JAADIU010000016.1 GCA_013151185.1 Planctomycetota bacterium | reverse complement strand
GGTGCCGGTGGCGCAACGGCTAATTCCGTGGTGATATGATCGAACCTCGCCCATCCCGTGGGTGCGTTGTCGAGTGCGATTTCGGACACGACGAAGTAAATGCCGTCCACATCCGCCCGATCGAATCCGGGTGGCCAGGCGATCAGCCATGAGAACTGCTCCCACGTGTCCACCGACTGCGCAAAAATGCAATGCGTGACAAACCCGGAATCGGTGTCAGCATCATAGAAGTAGACGCGAAAGATGATGTTGTTCGACGAACTCCGCACCCACGCGTTGATCCGGTCTATCTGGGAGAAATCGGCGTTGAGTCCTGCGACACCGCCATCCATCCCGACGGCGGCGACGTTGGCACCCGGAGCTTCGCCATTGTTAAAGTCCCATTCGAGGTAAGCGCTGGCAGTTGGGCTGGCTGGCGATCCGTCTAGTGACGAAATGGGTTCGATACCGGGGAACGCGGTCGGCGGAACGATCCCGGACCAGTTGTTCCAGTTCGCCAGGTAGGCCCACGATTGCCCGTCGTCCATAACGTCCCACGACGCTTCGCCGCCGGGGGTTCTGACCAGGCGCATATCATCGACGTACAGAGTTGGCGTGAACGTTGCAATGTTGTTCAGCAATAAAGAGACGTGGCCTATCTGATCTAACCCGACAGCAGCAGGCAGCGTCCAGGTGACGGTCTGCCACTGATCGTTGATGAGGATGCCGCTCTGCACGTTGGCGACGATGGTGTTGAAGTCCGCGAATGCTCGGGCTTGTAAGTTCAAGCGAGCATTGTTTCCTGCGCCAGTGACGTAGACGTCCGCCCGGATGGAAGTGACCGGCGATGCCCAGTCTTCCGACAAAAATCGCTTCGTTCGGATGGAAGTCGAGCTAGCTGTGGCGGCGGTAACGATGCCGCGCAAACAGCGACGCCCCTGAAAGTCGACATGATCAACCGTGATCGGCGACCCCGCAGTTTCGGCGATCCATTCATGCGTATCCACCGCGTCGAAAAGCACCTGCGCCTTGGTAGGCGCGACTGATGCTAGTACCAGGACGACGACTGCGCTGAGATTAGCGTAACGGTGAGTAAACATCATTCGTGCTCCATACATAGGGGCCTGCGATGATTATTGGTTTCGAGGTTTTGAAAGTAAGCCCACCCCACTTCCCACTGATTGTAGGAATTCGCAGCTCTGGAAGCAAGGAAAATCTGGCGATGGGGGTCGCGCTACCTGCTTCGGAAACTTGGGTTGGGTCGTTGCGACGCTGCTAATCTTTGGCCGCGACTCGGATTAATCGGTAGGGCGTGAACAGCAATCGCGAATACTCTTGGCCATCGATCTCGAAGGGAAGCGTTTGTCTGCCCGCAGCTTTGAGGATCGGGAACGGGTCCGCCCAGAGCACGACGAGATAGATTTGTCGTGGGTCTTCGAGCACGTCGTTGAGGACGGTTGCACCGTCCGGGTCCAGGTGAAGCTCGCCGATCTCTGCGCCGGGAATCGGGTAGTAGTCGAAAGGCAGTCTTTCGGCGTCGATCCAATCGGGATGCGTCTGGCGATCGATCGTCAGGACAACAAGGTCGCGCGCGGGATCGACGGTCTCCGAAAGATAGGCCGATAGTTCGCGAAAGCCCGGATCAAAGACGAGACGTTCGTTCTGCCATCGGTTCAAACCCACCGCTGAAAAAACGATCATCAACACTATCGGTATCCACTTGTGCAAGCGCCCCGCCACGATCAGCGGGATCAGTAGTGTCGGGATCGCAGCGGGTATGGCATAACGATCGACCATCGCCGGGTGGGCGATCCACGATAGGACCATCAGCCCAAACCAACTGCAACCAAGCCAGAGAAGAAGCAACCCGACCACATCATCGCGACCGGTGGAGAGCTTGGCCAGCGGGCTGGGCGGTGTCGCGTTTGTGCTTGTTATGTAGAGCGAAATCATCCACGCAACGATGGCCACCCCAAGCCCGATCGTCCAGACCAACCCGAACCCAAGATCATTCAACACTGAAATCGCGACGCCCCACGTCGGCGGTTTGATCCAATCGAGACCTTGAAATGTTGACGTGCGAAGACGTAAGTAATTCAAGACAACAGGAACGCAGAGTATGCCCGCACCGATCAAAGACAGGGGAGCTATTGGTGATCGCCACTTTCCGCCGCGTCGCGCGGTCATCAACCACCACAGCGCATGCGAACCGAAGACAAGCAGAGAGAGATAATGCGAGTGAAACGTCAGGGCGACTGCGCTCACATAGGCGAGTGCAAACAACTTCGATGGTTTCGTAACGAGTCGCCACCAAAAGAGTGTCGCGACCGTGGCACCCAATACATGAAACGTGTAGGGCCTTGCCTCCTGGCTATAGGCGATTTGTAGTAGATTGAACGCGACAAGCCCCGCTGCGGCGCATCCTACAATAACCCCTTCGGTGCGACGCGCGAGTGCGCATGCTGCGAGAATCGTAAGCACGCCAGCGAGCGCAGCCGGTAATCGAAGCAACCATTCTTCGGGATGCGCATCGTAAGTGAGTGCGCGCAGCGCGATTTGATAGAGCGGTGGTTTTGTAAGTTCCGGTCCCCATTGCAAACTGTCACCAAGCGGCATGCGCGAGACGTGCCACGTACAGAATTCATCTGCCCAAAGTGATCGTCCGCCAAGACCCACAACGCGTACAAAAGCGCCGCCGCACAGAATTGCGGTGAGCAATGTGAAGAGAATCAAAGTCTCGCGGTTTGAATCGTTCGGTTTGGTGTCGCCGGTTGGTTTCATCGGGTCGTATTTTGGCGGTAAGCGGTGGCGAGGCAAAGTGGGCGCGTGAAACTCGCTAAAGCTTAAATTTAATTGAAAAGGTGCAGAAATCGTGATTTCAGGTGCTTGACAGGGTGTGAGTGGTGCGTAACATACGCGACTCGCCTCTCAGTGAGAGGTTGTTCTTTGACAAGTGAAAAGGTTTGTCGTCGCGAGAGTGTGAAGCGGATGTGGGCTGTGTCCTTTGTGGCCTGCATGCGTTTATGTTCCCTTCCGGAATCGTTTTCGATTCTATTGGGGACTGTTAGTTTCGCCGGTTCCAGCCAGGAGCCGGCGGGGTTTTGCATTCTTGTGACACAAGAGTGTGAAGCCTATTTTCAATGGTCAATTCTGAACATTCAGTGTCGGTTGTAAGATCGATGCTGGTGCTCAAGAGCTAAAAGATCAAAAAACTGAAGAGTTTGATCCTGGCTCAGAACGAACGCTGGCGGCGTGGCTAAGGCATGCAAGTCGAACGGACGTAGTTTCTTCGGAGATTACGTTAGTGGCGAACGGGTGAGGAATACATGGATAACGTACCCCGGACTCAGGGATAGCGGCGGGACTTCGGTCCCTTTGCGAAAGTGCCGGTAATACCTGATGACCCAGTGGAATCGCATGATTCTACTGGCAAAGCTCCGACGGTCCGGGAGCGGTTCATGTCCTATCAGCTTGTTGGTGGGGTAACAGCCTACCAAGGCAGTGACGGGTATCGGGCGTGAGAGCGTGAACCGACACATCGGAACTGAGATACGGTCCGGACACCTACGGGTGGCTGCAGCAACGAATATTCCGCAATGGACGAAAGTCTGACGGAGCGACGCCGCGTGCAGGAGGAAGTCTTTCGGGATGTAAACTGCTGTCAGGGGTGAGGAAAAAAATGACCAACCCCAAAGGAAGCACCGGCTAACTCCGTGCCAGCAGCCGCGGTAATACGGAGGGTGCAAGCGTTGTTCGGAATTATTGGGCTTAAAGCGCGCGTAGGCGGAATATCAGGTGTCGTGTGAAATCCCCGGGCTCAACCCGGGAATTGCGCGGCAAACCGGTATTCTTGAGGCAGGTAGAGGTGACTGGAACGACTGGTGGAGCGGTGAAATGCGTAGATATCAGTTGGAACGCCGGAGGCGAAAGCGAGTCACTGGGCCTGTCCTGACGCTGAGGCGCGAAAGCGTGGGGAGCGAACAGGATTAGATACCCTGGTAGTCCACGCCGTAAACGATGCGCACTAGGTATGGGAGGCTCTGACGCCGATCGTGCCGAAGCAAAAGTGTTAAGTGCGCCGCCTGGGGAGTACGGCCGCAAGGCACTCAAAGGAATTGACGGGGGCTCACACAAGCGGTGGAGCATGTGGATTAATTCGAAGCAACGCGAAGAACCTTACCTGGGTTTGACATGTTTGGATGCTCTCCTCGAAAGAGGAGTAGGCTGCCTTCGGGTGAAACTTACACAGGTGCTGCATGGCTGTCGTCAGCTCGTGCTGTGAAGTGTCAGGTTAAGTCCTTTAACGAGCGAAACCCCTATCGTTAGTTGCCAGCGGGTCATGCCGGGAACTCTAGCGAGACTGCCGGTGTTAAACCGGAGGAAGGCGGGGACGACGTCAAGTCATCATGGCCTTTATGCCCAGGGATTCGCACGTGCTACAATGGTTCGTACAGAGCGACGCGATATCGTGAGATGGAGCAAATCGCAGAAAGCGAGCCTCAGTTCGGATTGGAGTCTGCAACTCGACTCCATGAAGTTGGAATCGCTAGTAATCGCGTATCAGCTACGACGCGGTGAATGTGTTCCTGAGCCTTGTACACACCGCCCGTCAAGTCATGGAAATTGGGAGTACCCGAAGTCCGTTTAGCTAACCCTCTGGGAGGCGGCGGCCGACGGTAAGCTTGATAACTGGGACTAAGTCGTAACAAGGTAGCCGTAGGGGAACCTGCGGCTGGATCACCTCCTTTCTAGAGGATATCTAGACCTTCGACATCCGAAAGGATGACGTAAGGATGATGTCAGCATATTTTCGATGGATGTCTTCGGACATCTGAATCGATCCTGAGAGGGATCGATCGACGACAAACCTTTCCTTGATATACAAAGCGCCCGGCGCGTCTTAATTGACTCGGCGGGCGTTTTTTGCATGGAACTTAGCTCTCGACTTGTATGTACTCGCGGATGATAGGGATGAGATCATCCGCTGATTCTGGAGTGTACCTGGGCGATCTCGTCAGGTAAACGAAGTCGAAGGCGTCTGCCGTTTTGAAATCGTTTCCAGAGACGAGTTCGAGCGGCACTTCAGGGTCAACAGCGAGTGGCTCAAAATTTTCAACCCGACTGCCAACGGCGAACGCTTCCGAAGGGTAACTTCCTAATCTGATTTTTTCAGTGCTATCTGTGAAGTCCTTCATGATCGTGTGCGGTATGTCTGGGGCATCAGGGCTTAGCAGAGGATGATGGACATAGGCCATTGAGCTGAACCACCCGCATGCTATGGCATAGAGAAGGAAATCTCCTTCCGTAACCTTTTGCGGATCCTTTTTGAGGAAC
>JAADIU010000237.1 GCA_013151185.1 Planctomycetota bacterium | reverse complement strand
AAACTCAGCCAAATCGAAATGAACCTCAGAGCAAAACCAAAAAATAACGCAAAATGGCAAGATCCATCCAGTTCTTTAGCAGCCTGCTAGACAGTTTCGTATTGTCGGTGCTGCAACTCCCGAGATGTAAATAGCCCCCCCGACACCGCTGTTAATGGGAGGAGGGTTGGAGGACATACTTTGATTGGCCCAATTATTCCCGAAATAGCAGCCCTGCATCACCGGACTGCCATCGACAATCGACACGCCGGCACCATTAGTAAGCGACCTGTTTTCAAAGATATAGCAGTTGTCAATGAGCGCCTGACTCTCTTGCAGATGGATCCCGCCACCGGAAACACTGCTCTGGCTGTATTGAACAGTACAGCTTCGAAGAATCGGATTACCGCCGCTGACCAGAACGCCACCACCATACCCGTTCAAGGGCTCCATCGCGGTCGGAGTACGATCATCCGAACCATTTTCGATGACCAAACCGTCCAAGACCGTCGATTGATTCCCCGATGTGATGGTTACTACATGGTAAGCTTGATTGCCGAACTGGTCATAATAGCCGCTGAGCACAGCTAGGTTTTGCTCGGGATTGCGCTGTTCATCACCGTCCTCTGGATCAGATGCAAAACCCCCGTAGAGCGCAACGCCTCTCGGAATTCGAAACGAAGCCGAGCGATCATTCAGAGTTTGATATTGACCCGCATCGGGGTGATGAAGTGAGTTGTTGAGGGTCCCCGTTGCTGCAATCCAGACTTCAGAAACGTTATTGCTGGGGTCGTATGCCTTCTCTAGGGCATCTTGAAGAAAGCTGATGGCTGTGCTCCACTGGTTTCCGTCGCACGGTCCGCCAGCGCACATATGGAACTTTTGCACATGCAAAGTTGTCAAGCAACCGGGGGGCGCAGTAGCCGCTGTCGTACACATGTCATCGCAACAGAAGTCGCAGCTTTCGGTATCGTTGTCCAGCATGTTGGCTAGGTTGCTAGGATCAGAAACGACTCCACCATCGGATGTGTCGACGGAACCGTCACGGTTCAGGTCAACCTTGGGCCCGTCCTGAGCCGCCTCAACGTCTCCGGTGTTAGACGCGATTAAGTCGTTATCCGTAACGCTAACAACGCCATCTTGACTTGCATCGGCTTCCAGGTAACAAACCCAAACGTCGGCGTCGGCACCACCCCGCCCCAGCACGGTACCGTCGGAACCAGTTAGACCGTAGAGCTGAAACCGATAACACAATTTATTCGGGACGGCTTGATCGTAGGTAATCAGCACAACAGTGGGATCGCCCGGGGCCAAAGACGCAGTCGCCATTGCGCCCCCCAACCCGCCACACGGCGTGACGTCGATACCGTTCGACGAAATCGACATCGCCCGGTCGAACTGAATCCGCAAGTAAGTCAGGCCCAACGTGGTCACGTTCTGAATTCGTGGTTCGATGTTCATGGCACCGCCATCGAGATCCATGCCAATGGCCAAGTCCGCACCCACGCCCTCATGAGCGGCCATGCTCTCTACAGAAACCATTTGGGGCGAAGACTGCGAATAAGCGGATGCTGCGAAAACCGTAACGATGATCGCGGTAGCAACTGCAATGCGGCGGGAAGCGCAAAACATGGATTTCGACTCCTGTGTTGTTCAGGCTGGACACGGACGATTTCAAAGAGCGAGTGTGGCTCACCGAAGATGCGACGAAGCTTCGGAGCGTGATTGGCACAGACATGATCGCAGAACTGCGATCAGAATTCTCGTGCGCGACTCTGGATCAACCACATCGTAGCAACACGATTTACACGTTTCAACTTATCGGACTTGGAATGTGACAAAAAAATCTCCCGCAACTTCCCACAACATGAAGTCAAACCGTGCAGCGGGCAGACCACACAAATATCATGTGATGCTGCAAAGCGTAGCCAAGCAGCATGAAAGCCAGAGTCGTATTCGCCAAGTCGAGCAAGCGAGGCGGGAGACTGAACCCGTTCCCCCAGTCCAGCCAACCTTCATTCGGATACTTGTTCGCAAGTATTTGAAGCCCTGCTCACGGGATTGTGCTTCCTCCGTCGACACCGCACGCAACAAGCGTAGAGGCTCCATGTCACTTGGCGCAAAACAGACCCAAACTGCGCGCACTGATTGAAGTTTTTTTTCACGAACACGCAAGTCTCACTCAAAGCGCCCGACTTTCTGCGGGCGAGAAGCTGATTGATCTGCCTCTGTGTAGACTATGCGACCACGATGCGATGGGAACCGAGGCGTCTGCCATGGCGTTTCCTTTGTGAGTATCCAGTTCCGCCAATTCGACGCATTCCTGCCACGGGCAACGATCTGGCACCCGAACAAACTTCGACAGCCCCGCATAGTCCGCCCACCGCGCCCGCTGCATGACATCGATGCCTCTCATAATTCACAACAAACCGACAGCATACGAACAAGCTATTGCAGCGGCGAACACCGATTCGGGACACGGCAAGTGGATCGGAGGTCATCTCTGTGGGATGAAACGGCCCTATGCCATCCTCCAATATCCGCAACTCCACGACATCCATCAAGCGGGTCTGCGCCCCCGCTGACACGCTGACATCAAATCGAGCGACCACCTACATGGAGTATCATGTGATGAGTGACAGGTACTCTGCCTGGATCAGGATCGGCGGACCTATCGCCCGATCGGACGTCGAACAACTTCTTGGCGAGGTTCAATTCAGCAACGCAAGCTTAGACTGGGGCGAGCCGTCATTTCAACCGACCTCTGCCGACGCCTTGGTCGACGCGAGGAAAGACGGTTCGCTCCACCTTTGCGACAACGAAGCTCGGTACGGTGAGTTTTTGGAGTTGGAAGAAATTTGTCGGGAATTGGGATTGTCGTACACCCGTTGTAGCGAGGCGTGGTGCGGCTACGACGCGGAGATCGTCGACTGGCGTCCCGATATGGCCGAGCCGCTGGTCCGCACCTGTAGCAACGGAAACAGCGACACGGTTTTTGTGGATGCGGCTACGATCGTGGAAGCGCTGGCCGCATTTGATACCGGGCGGACTCGGGATGCGATCGGCACGCTGCGTAGCCTTTGCCCAAACGTCTCCGCCCTTCCGCAATTCGACATCGTCTGACCCACCAACACATCCCACAGAATTCAATCGACCGTTCAACCACGACGCTTGCCGTGCGCGCGTGCGCATGGCATTGCATTGCCAACATACGCGACGCAGCGCGATTCGATGACATCGTGTCGCCCACACATTTTCTTGGAGGAAAAACCACATGCAAACGATTCAAGCCAAAGTCAATCCGCGACTTCTTACCAAAGCGAACCGGCTGTTCACGGGTACAGTCACAGGCCGCATCATCGAAATCCTGCAGAACGCTCGGCGGGCTGGTGCAACGAAAGTTTTCATCAGCAATCGCGACGGCGTTGTATCCGTCCACGACAACGGCGACGGCGTCGACGATTTCGCAACATTACTCGACATGGGCGGTTCGGGCTGGGACGAGTTGGATGCCAGTGAAGATCCGGCTGGCGTGGGCATCTTTTGTCTGGCACCACGACGTGTCACGATTCGCTCGCGGGGCAAGGTGGCTGTCATCGAGCGGGACGGCTGGACCGGATCGCCCGTCAACGTCTCGACAGACCCAAAGCCACGCTCCGGCACCGTTTTCGAGTTCGAGGACGCCCCCTGGTCGAAGGGTACTGTGGAACCGTACGCGGTTTTTTCCGGGCTGGATGTTGTCGTGGACGGCGAACCGTGTGCCCGCGAAGACTTCGTCTGCAAGACCGCGTCGCACCATGCCGCGCTCGGTTGCCGTATCGAGGTTCGCGACGCTGCCGATTTGAATTCATGGCATCGGTCGTTCCGATGCGTCGGCTATCAGGCTGCCAGCGTGCTGGTGAACTTTTACGGTCAAGTGGTTGCATTTTATTGCGATGGCATCGGTGAGCGTGACCTTCACGTTCTGGTGGACCTTACCGGCGAAGCGACGAACATTCGACTCATGTTGCCCGCCCGGACGCAGTTGATTGAAAACGATGCCATGGCGCAATTGAAAGATGCCATCCAGATGGAGGCGTATCGCTACATTCTTCGCCGTGGACACCACACGCTACCGTATGAACAGTACCTCGATGCCGCACGACGTGGTATCAAC
>JAADIU010000183.1 GCA_013151185.1 Planctomycetota bacterium | reverse complement strand
GTGACACCCCAACGAGCGACGGACTGAAATGGAAAACGAACGGATTCGTTCAACCGACACCGCAAAGCCACAACTGTCCGAAGAGCCGCGTCACGCGATTCGTTGGAGCGACGCTGCTCTCTGCCTGGGCATGATTGCATTCGTCGGTTTGTCTGGATGTGCAAAGACGGGCGGTGGAGATTGGCGGTGGGATTTTTTCCGAGAGAGCAAAGCCGCCAGAGACCCCGACCCGAATGCACCCGCCTACATGGAAACCCGCCCCCTCGAATCCGCGACAACACCAGAAGCACAGTTGGCCGCTTCAAACGAGACACACGAAGACGATCCGTCGATAGAAGAACACGGACAGCCCGAGCAAGCGGTTCACGAGTACCTTTCCAAGCTGGATGCAGCAACGAAACACCCTGCCGGTAACAACGCACATGATGAATCGCCCAAGCATCGTGCGGCACAGCACAGCCAAACCGAGCCACAACAACCGGCACAGAAAGGGCACCACACCCACAAGAATTCAAAAGATCGATTGGCTTTGGGGCACGCATATTCTGACGATGCCGATGAAGTCGATGCGAAACCTTCTGCACAATCGTTGCCGGCGAACGAACCCGCGCGGCGCATTCGCAAACCGTCGGTCGCATCGGTCGGTGTGCGAGCGGAAGATGGCGGTAGTGAACGGTCTTCGCACGCCCGAACGAATCAACCCGCGATTCGCGTTCAGCAAGGGATGGACCTCAACGAACTGTCGAATGCGGGCGACCTGCCCGATTTAATTCAAGCAGCGAAGGCGGCTGTTCAAAGCGATCCCGCCAACGCACAGAAACAGCTCCGACTGAGTTTGCTGCAACTCGCGAGCAACCGTCCCAAAGAAGCTGCACAGCTTTCGCCCGCGATCGAACTGCGACATCGCGAAGTCATCGCCGGGATCGTCGCGTCGATTGGTCGCGTGGACAGCCAGTTTTCTGATCCGATGCTGAATACAAAGTCGGCGCTGGCGTCGATTGAGGATTTGCGAGCGGCGCTTCGCGACACGGTTGACCTAACAATTCCAACGGTCGCGCTGTGTTCCAAGGTGACCACATTTGGCGTATACAATGAATTGCCCAAGGGCGCGCTTCGGGCTCATCACGTCAACCGCGCGATCGTCTATTGCGAAGTGGAAGATTTTGCGTCGCAGTTCGATGAAGCAACGAATCAATACCGAACCGAGTTGAGCTGCCAATTGGAATTGTTCACCTCGAAGGGGACATCCGTTTGGCAACGGAGTGAAGAGCGCATCAACGACGTGTCGCGCCGACGGCGAGAGGATTTCTTCATCGCCCAATTGATCACGCTGCCGCACGACTTAGCCGCTGGCGACTATGTGCTCAAAGTTGCGATCACCGATTTGCAGGCTTCGAGAACCACAGAAGCGGTGCATCGGCTTCGGGTGCGATAGTCCGCGCCCGCCAGCCGACGTCATCACGTCATTCCATCGCCATCCACATTTCAAACGCACCCCGTTGACGAACGAATAGCCCGCGAACACAATATGCCCATCAGACGGCGAGCGCTGAATGCCCAGATGGATCGGTCAGCGCGCCCAAGGGTTGTGGGGAACAGCCAAGGGCGCCGGGACATCGTTCGCCGATGGAGACGAAAGCAATGAGCAGCAATCAGATGGCCCAACGGAGTGCGGCATCACGTTGCGAATCGAAGCGGTTGTTCACCATCGACGAAGCCCACCGCGCTCTACCGCTTGTGCAACGAATCGTTTCGGACATCGTCGCCCAATTCCAACAGCTTGAACATTTGCAGCGGCTTCGCCAGCGTCTCCTGCGCCAAGACAAGTCGGATGAGTTGTCGGGCCTCGATGCGCAGGCTGCGCAAGGGACCGAACGCCTGAACGACTTGATCGAAGAAATCAAACTGATCGGCTGCCAATTGAAGGATTGGTCGAGCGGTCTTGTCGACTTCCCCGCGATGCTTGCTGGGCGAGAAGTCTATCTTTGTTGGCGATTGGGCGAATCGAAAATTAGCCATTGGCACGAATGCCACGCGGGCGTCCTTGGCCGACAATCGGTCGGCTCGCATTTTGTAAGTTGAATTCCGTTGGCCGGGCGATCCGCCCCGCACAGTGATCCACCCCGCACAAAGGAACATTCAAAAGTGAGCCAGCCAGACGCCCTTGTTTACGGATTGATCGTGTCGTGCGTGGCGCTTCCGTTGCCGATGATTCTTGCCGTGATGATGAAGCGCAAACCCATCGAGGGCGATTCTGTTCTTTCAAAATCGAGCGGTGTTGTGTTTGGAATCGTCGCGCTCTTCGGCTGCGTCGCTCTGTACCAGGGGTTGCGCATTCCCGGTGCCTCGGGAGAACTCCCGAAATTCGCCAGCTTCTTGTTTAACCGATATTTGTTTTTCGGCGGGGCGCTGGTGTGTTCGATGATCCTCGGGATAAGCTGCTGGCTTGTCGCGGGCAAAGCAGATTCGATCAAGCGTCTTACGGGGCTGGACTGGCCCGGTTACCTCGCCGGTTTGCTGGCAACCCAAGCCATCGTGTTCTTCCAGCAGTGCAATATGCAGGGCGTATTCCAGTAGGGTCCGCTGTGCGGACCGATGCCCTATATCAAACAATGGTCCGCACAGCGGACCCTACATTTTCCTGCGCGACATCCCCGGTAGGGTGCGTCCCGGACGCACCGAATGAGCGAGTGCGAAACCGTGCGGCACATTTAATTGGCGGCGAGGGCTCGGTCGACATCTTCGATAAGGTCGGCTACATCTTCGATGCCGACGCTCAATCGTACCAGGTTGTCGGTGCACGTCTTTGGGAATGGACGCGTGGGTCATCCGAGCCGGGTGATTAACCAGCGACTCCACACCGCCCAACGACTCTGCGAGACTGAACAATTTCGTCGATTTGCAGAACCGACTCGCGCCCTCGAACCCGCCATCGAGAAGGATGGAAACGATGCCACCACCGGCAGACATCTGCTTGTCGGCAAGGCTTCGATCCGGATGGTTTTCAAGGGTCGGATAAATCACTTCTGACACACGCGCATGCCCGACAAGATGCTCTGCGATCGCGCGTGCGTTCTCACAGTGGGCCCGCATTCGCAGCGGCAGGGTTTTAATGCCACGTTGTGTCATGTAGCAATCCATCGGACCGGGGCATCCACCGGCAGACTTGAGATAGAACAGGATCGGTTCGATGAGTGCAGCGTCCTTGACGATGACCGCGCCACCGATCACATCGGAATGGCCACCGATATATTTGGTGGTGCTGTGGATCGAATAGTCGGCTCCCAAGGTCAACGGTTTTTGCAGCAAGGGTGTTGCAAAGGTATTGTCGACCGCCACCGCGATCCCGCGAGATTTTGCTAGATCAACGATCGCCGCGATGTCGATAAGCCGCAGCAGTGGATTGGTCGGTGTCTCCAGCCAGATCAATTTCGTGGACGGGTCGATCAATTCCTCAAACGCGCGGACCGAGGTGTCCTTCGTGTAGCGTGCGTCGATACCGTTGGGCCGCGAAATCTGCTCAAAAATTCGATAGGTACCGCCATACAAATCGGGGAATGCGATGAGCGAATCGCCCGGACGAAGCGTCGAAAGGATGGCCATCGTTGCCGCGCAACCAGACGCGAACGAAGTGGCAGCCGCTCCCTCTTCCAACACGGTCAGACATTTTTCCAATGCGACGCGCGTCGGGTTGGCAGAACGGGAATAGACAAAACCCTTGCTCTCACCGGGTGCATCCAACGTGTAGGTGGTCGTGAAGTGAACCGGTGGAATCGTCGCACCCGTGACCGGATCGGGTTCCTGACCGACGTGAATGCACGATGTTGCAAACTTCATGTTGGCTCCTTATTCGTCAGCACCAGCCTCCCGGTTGGGCATGTGTTTGATGAGATCGTCGTTCGGTAAAATCGTCGAATTCGCCGCCTGCAAAACGGATCGGCACAGCTTATCAATCGAGCGACCGAATGGTAGGTGTGGATCGCACAATTGACCACCAGAAGAAGGCACCGCCCCGGTCGACCAACCCGACTTGCGACATGGCGTGTTGTGATAGAATCCCGCGAATGCCGGATGCCAAAGCAACCGAAGATACTGCGGTTAAGCGGAACCCCCTCGCGGATGACCGATCGGTTTGGGATGCGGTCCTGACCTTCATCCCGCTGGGCATCGCCGCATTTGCCATCCGGGTCGCGATCGCCCCCTGGGTCGGACACCCGACAGACATGGGCACCTTCATCGCGTGGGGCCGATCGCTGGCGGATGTCGGCTTCGCTGGCTTCTACTCGGCAAACCCCGAAAGCGACTATCTGCCGGGATACCTGTATGTGCTCTGGGTCTTCGGGAAAATCTCCGCGATGTTGCCCGCCCACGCGCACTACCTGATCTTCAAACTGCCGAACCTGATCGCGGATGTGCTGACGGCATGGCTGGTGTGGCGAGTGGCCAAGCCGACACGCTCATCGCCTAAGTTAATCTGGCCGACGCTGTACCTGCTCAATCCGGTCATCATTTTCAACTCCGCATACTGGGGACAAGCCGACAGTTTTCATGCGTTGGCGGTTTTGGCGGGGCTTACTCTCTGTCGGAATCGACGGTTCGTTCTTTCGGCGTTGATGCTGGGATTCGCATGCACGATCAAACCGCACAGCTTGGTGGCGGTTCCACTGGTCGTCGCGTGGGCATTGCTGCAAGGCGTTTCGATCATTCGGACGATCGGTTGTGTGGCTGTTGCGATGGGTGTGTTTGTCGCAGCGTTTGCGCCTTTTGTATCTGACGCCTCTTCGGGTTTGACTTCGCTCGTATTTGATCGCGTGCAAACCACGCTTGGCGTGTATCCCTACGCAACCGTCAATGCGGTAAACATCTGGTATGTACTGGGACTGAATTGGATTTCCGATGCGACGCTCTTGGCGGGGATCGTCAGCGTCCGAACGTTGGCTGCGGTTCTGGTTGTGATCGGTTTTGCGTTCGCGATTGGGTGGCTTGTTCGACGGCGGGAGGCGGCGGACCGTGAGTTCTGGCGTGTTGCGGCTGCCATGTTTTTGATCACGTTTTTGTTCGCCACGCGCGTTCACGAACGCCATGTGTATCCCGCGTTGGCTTTGCTGCTTTGTGCCGCAGCTTCAAACAAGAACGCGCTCTGGGCCTACGCGCTCCTGTCGTTCACATGCTTTTTCAACATGGCGTTTGCCTGG
This sequence comes from Planctomycetota bacterium, assembly GCA_013151185.1. Lineage (GTDB taxonomy): Bacteria > Planctomycetota > Phycisphaerae > UBA1845 > UBA1845 > UBA1845. Next base: position 2,088 of record JAADIU010000183.1, on the reverse strand, counting down.
CAGTACATACAGACGCCCGCACGCTCGGCTGTTCTGCATTCAAACTGGGTCACGGGCGGATTGTGCGTACTCAGTTTTGGTGCGTTCGTGCTGATATTCTCGAAAATGCGCAAAGACAAGGCGGTTGACCAGCAACCGGTTCCACGGGCAGCCAACTTGATTCGCACGCTGGCCAAGCGCCCCTTGCTTGGGCGTCGACTCGCGTTGGCTGGTATCGTTATGTTCGCATTCGGTACGCGTGTCGCCCGCCTCGATCAACCGCCCGCACTGGTCTTCGACGAAGTGTATCACGCATACACCGCCGAGCAGTGGGCGATTGGAAACACAGACGCATGGCGGTGGGACACGAAATCTTCGGACGCGGGCTGCTCTTACGAATGGACACACCCCCCACTTGCAAAACTTCTGATGACCGGCAGCATTCTTGTCTTTGGAGACAGCGCCTTCGCTTGGCGTTTGCCGGCTGCTCTGTTTGGAACGCTCTGCGTTTATTTGGTGTATGCGATTGGCCGCAAGCTGTTCGCCAACGCGAACGTTGGACTGTTGGCGGCTTGCTTCATGGCGTTCGATACGCTGCCGCTGGTGCTGTCGCGGATTGCGATGAACGATATTTACTGCGTCGCGTTCGTACTGCTCGCCGTCTTGGCGTGTTTGCACCGACGATATTTTTTGAGCGCGCTGTTCGTGGGTTGCGCCATCGCGTGTAAGTGGACCGGGCTCTTCGCGCTGCCACTGCTGTTCGTCATTCGTTTTCATCAGTACGACAGGTCGATGCGTACTTCATTTAAGTCGGGTCTACAGTTCGCCGCTCAAGTCGCACTTGTTGCGGCGGTCTACGTCGGTAGTTATGCGCCCTTCTTCCGCGCGGGCAACGACTCGGCAGATTTTGTCGAACTCCAACGACAGATGTGGGGATACCACACGCGAGGGGACCTCGCCCATGATGGTGCGTCGAAGGCATTGCATTGGCCACTCGGCCGGGGCACGCTTTACTTGTTCACCGAGTCTGTCGACAACGCGGGCGATTCAGCGCCGTCGACCACCGCGAACATCTATGCGATGGGCAATCCGATTATCTGGTGGGCGGGTTTGGGGGCCATCGCATTTTGCATCTTTGAAGTGCGAACGACGGTCCGGGTGCCTTTGGTCATCGCGATATTCGGTTTCCTGGTTTTCTGGGCTCCGTGGATCGCGTCGCCCCGGATCATGTTTATTTACCACTACCTGCCCGCGCTGCCGTTTTTGTACCTGCTGCTCGCCTGGTCCCTCGTCTCGACGGAAGGGGACGGGCGATTCGTCCAACTGATTGTCTCTCTGGCCGGATTGGCGTTGGCTGTTGCGTTTCCATACGTCACGGGGATTCCCTTGCCCATGCCGTGATCGAAAAATGGGCGGCCACAGTGTGTGTTCTGGAGAGTGGGTATGTTATGGAGAGTAGGCCTCGACGCCCGGATCGCCGGATTGCGTTTGGGCCGCAAACAAATGGGACGTGACGGGACGCTTCGCTTGCGTATAATGACCACGCTGCACGAAAGTCGTGCTTGAACCGATCTTTGGAGAATAGAGCCATGAGCAAGGGCAAGACCCCCAAAAAAATCAACATGCTGCGACTTACCAAATACGCAGCCATGTTCAGTGGTGGCGCTGCAGACGACCGGCTGTGCTGCGGATGGGCTCCTGGGCGCAAACCTGATCAACACCCTGTTGCAGTTTGTGCTTTCGATATTCCTTGGCGGCGTTTGAGTAGTTTCGGTGAGCCTGGGTTGTTTCGGTGCGTCGTTGATTCGGTGCGTCCGGGACGCACCCTACACTGAAGTGACCCCGATGTGCTGGCGAGCGGATCTGTGCGCGGGAACTGACGGCACATCATTTACAAGTAACAATTCGATTGCGAATCAAGACCCCGGTGTGATCCATGCCGGTGGTCTTTTTTTCATGCTGCCTGCGCGGATGATGCTCAGTGGTGGGCAAGGGCGGCTTGGCTATCCGTCCGTCAAGTGGAGCGGCTGATCGGTGCGTTCGTCTGCGTCGGGATCTTCCGCCCGGTGTTGGCGCAGGGATTCGATCTTGTCGAGTGGGCGCTGCAAC
>JAADIU010000204.1 GCA_013151185.1 Planctomycetota bacterium | reverse complement strand
AATCACCCCACCCGCTCTTCGGATGAAACAAGGATCGGTCGATTGCAAAGCGTCGGAACCAGAAGCACACCAAGGCGATTTTCAGATATAGCAGCAAAAACGGTCCGCACAGCGGACCCTACGCGACTGGCATTCGTAGGGTGCGGCCCGTCGCACCATCTTGCTCACGGGAGGTGGAGTAACCAACCACTCGCTTAGTCATGATTATGCAGCCATTCGCAAATCTAAGAAATGGAATAGCCTCTCTTGCGGACTGGGAGCAGATTGTCATGCGAATCCCGACTACTGCGAACAGCTACATCTCCATGAGTGGTTGTATTCCAGCTAAAGTAGAGGCTGTGCAATACCGTAGCATCGGCGTTAGTGACGACAATCGGCAGGTAATTGTTTGTGAATACATTAGTAAGTCCATCCATATACTCGAATCTGATAGCGTGGGCGAGTGGAAGCCTCGCGGTTCTGTTCCTGTCTCCGCAACCCAAAGCCCGATCTCGTGCGTTTTTTGCCGGGGCAAGTACTTTGTTGGCGTCACAAGCTTAGATTTTGAGGATGATGTTGTTGAATATGACCCTGTTGCAAAAGTGATCCGGAAATCGTCGATTTCATTCGGCACTGATCCTCCGCAGGTTCAAAGCTATGGGGCCCCCATTCTTATGAGAGACAAAGGAAGCTTGGTATTCTATTGCGGCGTCCTTGGCGTGCTGCAGTGGTTGCGTGAAGATAACAGTGTCGAAACAGCTCGGGAATTATGCAATGAAGCGGTCGTCGGAATGTCTGCAAATGGCGGAATTATCTACGCGTTTCAACAAGCTGGTGAGTGGGTGTTCAAGAAGTTACTGAAGGACGAGTCGGATATTGTGATTCATCGGCATACAGGAGATTTGGGCGATTATTTGAACGGTGTGTGCCTGGATATCAATGGGGATTTGTGGGTTTGTGATCAACACTGTACCGTGCGGCGGTTCCGCCCCAAAGGGCGTGCGTAGGGTGCCCCGCCCTTCCAGGGTGGGGGACTGATAGTGAATGAATGGGTGAGAACTGCAAGGGGCGTGTGACACCCGCTACCGCACATCGCTTGGGCGGCGATTCGATTCCCACCATTCTCGCAGGTCTTCAATGTCGTACTTCTCAAGCCGCTCGCGAACCCGCTCTAGCAGGTCGTCCAACTTGAACGTTCGGTCGGGCGCACTGAATACGGACATCGGTCTGCCCAGTATCGGATCGCGAATCGTTAGAACGCTGTTCCCATCCGTCCCGTGCGAACCTTTGAACCGAAGCGTACCACCCTCCACCAAAATCCGCAGGCCAAGTTCGGTGTATTCAATCGTCTCCGGCAAAATGGCGCTGATGCGTCCCAACTCGATGCCAAGCACATCCTTCGCCACGGTGAGGATCACGTCGCGGCTTATGGTTCCGGGTTTGTCGGGCGGGTTCACCGCATCGATCGAAATGTCCGCCCACTTCACCTTGTGATCCTCGATCAGCACACCGTGGATTGTGATCCGCAGCTTACCCGTGACCACACCGCGACCGATCAACTTTGTGATCGCTTCCAGCGGAACGTCGACCGCATCGCCCGTCGCGCTGGCATGGGCGATTTGATTCCCCACAATTCGAGCCTGTTGGACTTGCAAATTCACCAAGCCCGTCAAGCCGGGTACGTTTGCAATTTCGGCGAGGTCTTCGAGGCGAACGTCCGAGAGGCTTCCGCGAAACGTCAAGCCATCCAGCTGGCCACCCGACACAGACGCATCGTCCAACATGATATCCACACGACCACGGATCGGCTTGTCAAACACAGATGCCGTCAACTCCTCCAGACGAACATCACCCAACGCACCCCGCAACGTCATGTTCTGATGGCCGTCTTTGTCTCGCAAAATGATCGACCCATCGAACCAACCGGCAGAAACGTCGCCGCCCAAAACCCGCCCCAAACCGAGCACATTCAGCGGAACATGGGGAACGCCCAACGATACATGATGAAAACGCAAACTCTCGCCGGGTGTGAACAGTGCATTGACCAAAAGGGGTGCGTTCAACTGTGTTCCGTTGAGTTGGCGTGCGGTCAGATTCGCACGACCATTGCCATCCGGTCCGAACGCAACATCGCCAGACGCCTTCTGGATGACCATGCTGATCTCGTTGCTCTTCCACACGATGTCGAACACATCGAGTTTGACGCTGGCCAACCCGAGCGCCGCAAAGTCGTGCCCAAAACCGCTCGACAACATGGTGCGGTACGAGTCTCGATTCAAGTCGCGCGAGTCCAACGTGAGCGACCCGTCGCCAAGTTCCAACGCAACCCGATTCTTCTCGCCCTGTTGATCGATCCGCCAAACCGCTCGACCACATTGAAACGTTGGCTCATCCAATTCGGGAAGGAAAATCCGGATGCCCGAAAACAACCGGCTCGAACTTGACAGGGGCGTCACCTGATCGATTTGCGTTTCGAGATGAAGGTAGTCACCCACCATGCGTTCGACGCTGTGGCGATAGGCGTCGCCGCGGATGTAAACCGCGTAGCCAACCGCCGAAGATATCGAACCGACGACCACCAGGACCGACACGGCGAGAACAATTTTTCGATGCCGCAGCACGGTTCCTATCTCCTTCGATGGTGTCGAAATCTTCCGCAAGACGCGGAGGCTTCGAGAGGTACTGACCTAGCTACCCTGATCTACAGATTGCGGGCTGCTTCCATGTAGAAATCGTATGCCGCCCGCATCTCATTCATCGTGTCGGCTCCGAATTTTTCGCAAAAAGCCCGAGCCACCTCGAACGCGACGACGTTCTCCGCAACAACGCTGGCGGCTGGCACGGCGCACACATCACTGCGTTCGTAGTCGCTTCGCTGCGGAGCCTTCGTTTTGAGATTGACGCTATCCATGCCCATGAGCAACGTGGCAATGGGTTTCATCACACCGCGCACGATGAGCGGCTGACCGTTGGACATACCGCCCTCGAAACCGCCAAGGCGATTGGTTTTGCGGGTGAATCCGAGGTTCCTCGATCCGCGCATCCTGGAATCATAATAAATCGCATCGTGAACCTGACTGCCGGGTTTTTCAGCAAGCGCAAAACCGTCGCCCATCTCAACGCCTTTGAACGCCTGAATGCTGACCATCGCACCCGCGATTCGGGCATCCAACTTATCCTGCCAGCGAAAACAACTTCCGACGCCCGGTGGTAGTCCATGCACATGCACCTCGACGATTCCGCCAAGCGTATCCTTATCCACCTTGGCTTGGCGGATAGCCTCGATCATCTTGTCTGCCGCTGCCCCATCCGGGCAATAGGCTTCGTTCGCATCACGCTGGGTGCGAAGTTCGTCGGGTGTTGGCGACGGATCAATGTTCGCTTTCACCGGACCAATCGCTCGAACGAATCCCACGACTTCAACCCCGAACGATTGCAGCAGGCATTTGGAAATCGCACCCGCCGCCACACGGGCTGCCGTCTCGCGGGCGCTCGCGCGTTCCAACGTCGATCGGCAATCGGTGGTCAACCATTTGAGGCTGCCCGCAAGGTCCGCGTGGCCGGGTCGCGGATGGTGAACCTCGGGTGCAGTGTCGATTCGCCAATCTTCGTTGGTCACCTCGACCGCCATCGGCGACCCGATCGTCACACCGCTGCGAATACCCGAGAGAATGTTCACCTTGTCCTGTTCGATCTTCATCCGCCCGCCGCGGCCATACCCGCCCTGCCGACGTCGCATCTCACCGTTGACAAGATCAAAATCGACCGTCAACCCCGAGGGCAACCCTTCGATCAAGACGATCAACGCCTGCCCATGCGACTCGCCGGCTGTCCGGTATTCGAGAAATGCCATAGTGTGTCACTTGTTTCGTTCGATGATCCGCGCCCGTCAATCATTTGGTGACGGTGCCAATGCGAATCATTTTGGCAACTCGGTGAAAGGACGCAACCGTGAAGGACAAAAAGACCGCGATCACCCAGCCGATTCCGGAAAGCGGCCTTGCTTTGCTGCGACCCGTGGGCGACTTGATCTTTTGGCAGGCACCGTCTACCCACACACCATCCGCACACACACCATCCACACAGACAGAGGCCTCGCTTTGCGAACTGGTCAAAGGTGCGGACGCGGTACTTTGTTTCGTCGCAGACCTGATCCACAGCCTCAAGC
>JAADIU010000349.1 GCA_013151185.1 Planctomycetota bacterium | reverse complement strand
CCCGCTGGTAGTCGCGGCGCTGTATTGGAAGCGCGTCACGAAAGCCGGCGCGTATGCCTGCGTATTGACTGCCGCTTGCGTCTGGTGGATTCTGTTTGCAAAATCGGGCTACGGAAGCGGCGGGCAATTTCTGTTCGGAGGCATGATGCCAGTCGCAACCATCGTCGCGGCTTCCACAACTGCGATGGGGTTGGTGTCGCTGATCAGCAAACCACCAAGCGCCGAAACAGTGGACCGCTTCTTCCCGAAACGCAGGTAAGCCGGCGCGAAAGCAAAAGGACCTGGGGACCAACATGGCCTTCACCCAAAAACGCATCGTGCAGTTCGCCGAAACCGACATGGCCGGCGTCATGCACTTTGCAAATTATTTTCGCATCATGGAAGAGACCGAGCACGCCCTCTGGCGCTCGCTGGGTGAAAGCGTTCATACTGAAACTGACGGAGAGACGATCAGTTGGCCAAGGGTTTCGGTGAACTGTTCGTTCGTTTCGCCCGTTCGATTTGAAGACGAACTAATGATCGGGCTTTCAATTGTGACAATCGGAAAGAGTTCACTCACCATGCGATACGATTTCTCGTGCGACGGTCGCGAGGTTGCTCAAGGCGAGATGAAGACAGTTTGTTGCGCCATCGTGGACGGGAAATTTGAAGCAGTCGCCATTCCGGAATCGATCGGCCAACTGCTCTCAAAATGTAAGTAGTGGTATCTCCAGAAACGTTGCTTCTGTTTTGAGCGAATGTAGGGTCCGCTGTGCGGACCACTTGAGTATCGACGTTGCTCCTGTTGACGGTCCGCACAGCGGACCCTACCAGAGCTGCACGACCATTGAACCTATGTGGGCACAATCATACGTTTTCTAATTCGGTGCGTCCGGGACGCACCCTACGAATGCTTTACGGGACACCAGCCTGACCATTTATTGGTACAATCGGGAGTCACAAATGAAGTTTTGGATGCTTTTTGTATTGCTTACAGTCTTGACCTGGGGTGCGTACGTTCCCACGATCCACCACGGCCAAGTCACCATTGGAAAAGACGCGGCAGACAAGGGACCGCTGCGGGCGTTTCTTTTTGTCGGGCTTGCCTACTTCGTCGTCGCGGGCGGAATTCTGGTCGGGTTGCTCGTTGCAAAGTTAGAGCCCTGGTCATTCCGGGCGGAGGGCGTGAAGTTTTCGTTCCTTGCGGGAATTCTCGGCGCGATTGGCGCATTGGGAATCGTATTCGCCTTCAAGTACGGAGGCTTACCGTCGGTGGTCCCACCGCTGGTGTTCGCCGGCGCGCCGATTATGAGCACGATTGTGGTGATGCTTTGGCACAGACCAACCAAACCCATCAACCCGATGTTCTTCGTCGGAATCGTGATCGCGGCGATCGGGACCGCGATGGTGCTTCGCTACAAACCGTCATAACAAACAGGCTCGCCGAAGCATGGGTACGACGCAAAGAACAATTCCAATCCAGGCAACGATTGCGTGTTGGTTGACGCTGTGCCTCACGCTCGTACTGCCCGTACTCGCTGACGAAAAAAAGCCCAGCCGCGATTGGCCCATGTTTCGCGGCGACCCACAGCTCACCGGAGTCTCAGGATCTTCGTTCTCCGGAAAGCCAAAGGTGCGATGGAGCTACACCGTGTCCGATGCCGGTTTCATCAGCACGCCGGCCATCGTGGATGGTACCGTGTTTATCGGCGACGACATGGGCACGATGCACGCACTCGATCTCGAAACGGGCAAGACGCTGTGGAAGATTTCAGTCGGTGATTCGATTTCGATCGTATCCTCACCCACCGTTCACAACGGGCTTGTGCTCTTTGGTGACGACGCGGGCATCATGCACGCCCTCAACGTCAAGGATGGTTCATCGCGATGGTCGTTCAACACCGATGGGCCCATCGTTTCCAGCGTGAACCTATCGGGCAATCGCATGGTGTTCGGTTCCTACGACGGCAACCTTTATTGTCTCGACCGCACGACGGGCAAGCTGATTTGGAAATGCCAGACGGACGACAAACTTCACGCGACCCCCGGCATCACGGGCGACCGCGTACTCATTGCAGGATGCGATCAGAAACTGCACGTCATCGACTTGGCCAGCGGGACCGAACTGTCGGGCGTGGACATGGGTTCGGTTTCCGGATCGTCAGCGGCGATCATGGGTTCGCGGGTATTTTTGGGAACATACGGCAACCAAGTGCTCGCGGTCGATTGGCAGAAACAAGAAATCGATTGGCGATATGAAAACCCCGAGCGGCAGTTTCCGTTCATGGCCTCGGCTGCCCTGACTGAAAAACTCGCAATCATCGGTGGGCGGGACAAGAGCGTACACGGCCTTGATTTGCTGACGGGCAAGGAAATCTGGTCGTTTCAAACCAAAGGCCGCGTCGAGGCGTCGGCAGTCATCGCGGGCAATCTCGCCATCGTCGGAACTCAAAAAGGCGTGCTCTTCGCGATTGACGTACGAAACGGCAAAGAGGCATGGCACTTTGAAGCGGGAGACAGCATCACCGCATCCGTTGCCGTCGCCCAGGGCTGCATCGTTTTTGGCACCGATGACGGTGTCGTGTATCGTCTTGATCCAACACCCAACACTAAGTAAACGCTGGAGCCAACCATGACCCAACGATCAACGTGTCGCCCATGTAGAATGCTACTCTGTGCCCTGGCCCTGATGCTGCCAATCCACAGCGCAACCGCGAGCCAACCCTGGATTCAATGGGGCGGACCACAGCGTAACTTCATGCTCGATCAATCCAGCAAGCTCGCCAACAAATGGCCGGCAGACGGTCCCCCACAAAAATGGTCGCGCAAACTTGGCGATGGCTATGCAACAATCCTCGTCGAAGATGGCAAACTCTACACGATGTATCGCGTCGAAGAAGATGAGTTCACCATCTGCCTAAACGCGAAAACCGGCAAGACCATTTGGGAACACAAGATCACTTCACCCTTCACGCCGATGATGGCTCAGTTTGGACCGGGGCCAAGCTCAACGCCAGTGATTGCGGGCGATCGAATTTTCAGCATCGGCACAAACATGGTGCTGCAATGTTTCAACAAGAGCGATGGAAAGATCCTGTGGAAGCACGACCTGCCCGAAGAATTCAAAGCAGAGGTTCCCAGGCGCGGATACTCCTCCAGTCCACTCGTGGTTGGCAAAACGATTGTGCTTCCGGTCGGCGGCGGCGAAGGACAAGCGCTGATGGCGTTCAATCAATCCGATGGTTCGGTCGCCTGGAAGAAACACAGTTTTGGCATCACCCATTCGTCACCGATCTTGATCGACAACCGTGGAAAAACCGAGTTGGTCGCATTCATGGCCGCAGAGATCGTCGGGATGGACCCGAGCAATGGCGACCTCCACTGGCAGCACCCGCACAAAACGCAATACGGTGCAAATCTCGCAACACCCCTCTGGACCGGCGACGATTTGATTTTCACTTCGGCGGCATACGACTCGGGAAGCCGCGTGATCCGCCTTGAACAAAAGGACGACAAAACCGATCCGAAAGAGCTATGGTATAGCCGCAAAGTACGCATCCACCACGCCAACGCCGTGCGAATCGGCGACTACCTATACGCATCAAGCGGCGACTTTGGCCCCGCGTTTGTCGCCTGTATCAACGTCAAAACCGGTGAACTGGCTTGGCGAAAACGCGGATTCTCAAAAGCAACCTGCCTCCTGGCTGACGGTAAGATCATCCTGCTCGACGAAGACGGAAAGCTCGCACTCATCAAAGCCGACCCCACCGACATGACCGTTCTCTCCGAGTGCCAATTGCTGTCACGAACCGCATGGGCTGCACCGACGTTATCGGGCACCATGTTATACCTGCGCGATCGGCAGACCATCATGGCCCTCGATCTGAAATAGGCATCTGCGGTGGGCACGCACCACCCAACCGCTGGCGACATCCACACATGCAACAAGATTCGCCAGAGGCTTCCGCCACCGTTCCCGTGTATTGCGAAAGCGAATCCGCAGAACGCGGGGAGATCGCGCGAAACTTGGCGGCTTCGCTTCGAACAGAATTGATCGCGCAGATCGATAACCATGTCGGCTTGACTCTCACCGTCACCGACACTCGACTTGAACTTCGCACATCTGGAAAACGTGCACCCGGTCCCGTCTTTGTAGATTTTGTCGGCGGATCGCTAGGACATA
>JAADIU010000021.1 GCA_013151185.1 Planctomycetota bacterium | reverse complement strand
GAGCGGCCAACCTTGGGCGTCGGTGAACGTCAAACGAACCACTTCTTTCGTCGGATTGTCGGTTGCGATGATTCGCCGCAAGTTTCCATTTTTGGCGTCAAACCCCAGACGAATGCTCGCGTGTTCTCCCAACCGGGCCGAGATGCATTCGAGCAATGTCGATTGAACCGTTCCGTCCGCCGCAATGTCGAGGATCGCGTCTGCACCACAATGTTCAAGCCCCCGTGCCGTCGAGTTGTCCGTCTCCCGAATAAGCCTCTGCTGCACAAAGTGACGCGCCCTGTGTGCAAGGTCCATCCCTACAGACAGCGGAGCACCATCGGTCGTCGCGACCCACTCACCATTTTGCTCGCTCACCGATACGTTGCTGGTAACGCCTTTGGTTACTGTCCACGTCATGCTGCCGTCCGCCGCTTCCTTGACTTCATATTCGAGTGGCGGACTTTCGGGAGCATCTGCGGATGCAAGCGTTTCACGCCATGTGCGCGGACTCTTCTTGATCGCATCTGCGTCTATCGTTTTGCGAAAGCGTGCGAGAACTTTTTCAACCGCAAGCATCGCAACATCCGGGTCGGGCACGAACCCTTCGCTTCGTTTGACCTTGACGGCTTCTGTTCGCGTTTCTCGATGGTGCAATGCTCCGTTCGCATCGCGATAGCTCACAGCCACGGGCCAACCACCGGGCAGCGTACCCAGCACGCTCGCGAAATGATTTGCGGATCGGATCGGCTGACTTGCAAAACGCAGCAGTTCATCCCCAGGCCGCACACCGATATTCCACGCCGGCCCGTCCTCCAACAATTCTACGAAGATCACGCCATTGTCGCGGTCGCGGACGATCGCCTGAATCGTTCCGTGATCAACCAACAGTCCGGCGCGCAAGCCCGGAATGAATGGTTTGATTTGATTCGATGTAATCGCGTAGCCCAGTCCGACGTTGACGCGCCCACGCATCGACACGGATATCCGCCCGTTGATCCCGATGATTTCGCCCCGTTCGTTGAAGAGCGGTCCGCCCGAGTTTCCGGGATTGATCGCCGTATCAACCTGAATGCAATCGGAATAAAGCAGTGCGTCGCCCGATCCGTATTGGTAGCGATGAATCCCGCTGACGATTCCCATCGTGACCGTCGGTGTGTAGTCGTCCGATAGCAAAAACGGATTGCCCATGGCGATCGCGGTGTCGCCCACCTGCAATTTGTCCGAGTCGCCCAACGTTGCAAATGGAAATCGATCCAAGCCGTCCAGTTTGAACATCGCAACATCACCGCCCGGATCGATGCCCAACACTTGCAGCGGATACAGTTTGCCATCGGCCAATCCACCGAACCCGCTGCGCGACTCGATCATTCCTTCGACGACGTGGTAGTTGGTTAAGCCATAGCCATCGGGGCTGATGATGACTCCGGAACCACCACCACGCTCGTCCGTGTCAAAAATGCAGACGACCGCGGGCGCGATGCGTTCGATCACTGCGATGCGAGCGGCTTCCGCGCGCTCCGCCGACTCGATTGCGTCCAGCTTCGGCGACGCTGCATGCGCGATGGAGGCGACAAAAAATACAATTCCAACGCACACCATCGCCCGGACTGTGCTTCGCAGGCGCATCGTGCGATGACACACTTGGCGCTGGCGACACTCCTCAAGATTGCAGACGTTGAAATGGATCAATGGCATGGTGTCGAATCACTGTTTGTCGATGGCATTAACTCGGGACGCTCCGAATCGGCGCATCGGCTCATGTTGGACGTTTCAAAATGTGAGGCAACTCCTCAGCTTTGCGCCTTCGGTTTGATAAGCCGTGCCGCTCCCCAATTCGCCCAATCGGCGATGTCTGCCCCGTCGGCGGTTTCGACAATCAGGGTCATCCATGTAGCCCCTTTCACCGACACGTTGATGGGTTTGGCCCGGTCTGAGCCTGTGATCAACGTGCTGTCGTAGATGTCGCGGTCGTCGGCGAGAATTTTGAACCGAACGCTGCCGGCAGGTCGCACCGCGTCGTCCAGACCGATCGTTGCGGCGAATGTTTCATACTCACCGTCAAGTCGATACAGGATTTCGCTTCGAGCGTGTACGCCAATCCCGCGCTCGAATGCTACTGCATCCATTCGCATCGGTTGGTTGAATACATTGCGGTTCGTCCGAAAAGGCCAGCCGACATGCACAATTCCCTTCGACGAGTGGCTATGCGGTGACAGTGTGTCGAGAAAAACAATCCGACCGTTGTTGATCGTCAACGATTGCAACTCACCAACCTTGCAGGAGATTGATTGATTCAAACCGGTCATAAACGTGATGGTGTCTTCCTCAACCGAGACGAGCGTTCCCGCGAATTCGTCGCCATTCATCAAGCGGATGGTGGATGGCTGTGGGCGGGCGGGCGTTGCAGGAGCGGCTAGGATTACAGCGTAAATCCGATTCAGTTTGATGCGGCGCGTTCGGTTGTTGAAGCGGAACTCGCCGCCGCTGGGCCCCAATTCCAAGAGCGTTCCGCGAATGGCCCGCACTCCGCCGGCTGCTTTTTCGCTCTTGGCAAGGAGAATGTCCTCACCGGTGATCGGATGGTCCACGGCTTCGTTGAAGCGGACGCGGGCTTCGGTTGGCCAATCGTTTTGTTTGATGGTGATTGATTTTAGCGATGCGAACAGGATTTGCATTTGATCACCAACGCGGGCTTCGAGTTTCATCCCATCGCGCATGGGTTCCGCAATGGTTCCGCTTACATGCCCGCCCGAAACGAAATAGAGGACGCACGGCTGATCGCTGGCGGGCTCCGATCGTTTCCCATGAAACGAAATGCTGGCAAGATCCTCGATCGATGTCGTTGTAGTGTCGCCATCGGTCTTCCAGGTGATTGACGTTGGCGAAAGGCCGACAAGTTCGCCGCCCCCGATCGATCCATCGATGTTGGTCAGCGTCACATCGAGCGCGCAAACACGCCCCGCGCCCAACAGGACGCACGCGATGGTGATGCCGATTTTTGTGAATGTGTGGGTCACGGCTGCTCCGCCAGCGATTGATAGTATTGCTCGACCAATGCACGGTACCGTCCGGGAAAACGATCGCGAAGGACCTGGAGAATTTTTTCGCGGTCGGCGTCCGGCATCGTTCCCCACGCCTCGCCCGGTGTCACCCTGCGGCCCGCTCTCTTGGCGCTTTGCTGCGAACCACCGTTGGGTGTTTTCGGATCTTTGGCGGGCGACTGTGATTGGTCTTTTGGGTTCTTCTGGCTCCGGGGGTTTGGTTTGGAATCGCCGGAGCTTGATTGTTGGTTCTCCGCCTCTTCGGCTTGCTTGATCAATTCGTCGAGCAGTTCGATGACGCGCTCTTGGGCGCTGACCACGCGCTCTCCCGTGTCAGCCGCTGCCAGTCGTTTGTGCGAAAACGACATCAGGTCGGCGACTTCGCCAATGCTTTTGGGAATGCGGCGGGCGAGTTCAGCCAGCATTTGCTTTGCCGTCACAACGAACCGCGGCGAAGCGTCGGGGAACCGCGTCAAGAAATCTTCGAGCGTTTGCCGGGCTTCTTCGTGTTTGAGATTGTGAAGCTGACAGTATCCGAGCATGTAGCGCAGGTCGGCTTCACCAAAGGCGTGTTCGTTGAACGCGTCGATGCCCTCCACCATTTCGGCGATTCGGGCTTCGGCTTCCACCAGTTGTTCCAGTTCGACAAGCTGGCGGACAACGAACAGGTTCGCGTTGTAGCCGACGTATGGATTGCTTGATGTCGCCAATTTTTTCATCGTTGCAACAAGTTCGGGCGATGCACCGTCTTCGTCGTACGCATCCAACGCTTCGCGGAATTCAGGAGAAATCAACACAAGAATCTCGATGAGAAGTGCGTCGGGATCGACGTTGGCTTGTGGATCGGCGAGGTCGGCGATCGCTTCGGCGATAATTTCGCGGGCTTTTTCATCGACGGATTCGAGCGCGCGGGTGTGTTCCTGCAAGCGATCGAAGAACGTGTCTTCGGCCCGGACAACATCGGGCGAGAAAGCGCAAGCGAGCGTTACAATCAATACCAGTACGGTAGCATCGCCCACTCCGCGATGGCTTGAAGTGTGCGAACATCGTTCTCGACTCTGCGTTATGGGCCACATTTGGACTTGCCTCATCATCGCCCTTTCTCCGCACGTTCCTGTATCTTTCGCGACATCGCCTCCAGCGCCGACT
>JAADIU010000222.1 GCA_013151185.1 Planctomycetota bacterium | reverse complement strand
GAAAGCGAGAACGGCATACCGCCCGAAGCAGCGCAACATTCTCAAAGCGCAGCAACCAGGTTCGCAACAGCAAGAATGACGGCGTGCTGATATACGCCAACATTCTCGATGCCATGGAAAAAGCGGAAGAGGCAATCCAGGGCATGGATATCGCCCGGTTCAGGGAGGCGCGGTCACTTTTCGATCGCTTCTACGATACCGCTCATCAATACGCCATCAAGTCGCGCGACCAACAGTTGTTGAACCAAACCTTCTTGCTCCGTCATTTCATGGCCGAACTCGCAACGACCGGTGATCGCGCAATGATTCACGGCCACGAAGAGGCGCGAGCGCAGTTGAAAAAAGACGCCGATTACCGCCGATACTTTGCTGGAGCATCACCGACAAGGCAATGCGCGGCAGGGAGATGCGCCGCACTAAGCTGGCCCACCAGTGATTGAAAAATGTCGCAATCTGCTCCCACCCCTGGAAGGGGCGGGACACCCGACATCTGTCGATCCGCGCGACACTCTAGGTTTTGTTTTTCTGAATCCAACTTTGGCAACAACAGGCCGATGGTCTGACCCTGCGCCGACGCCTGCCTTGCATGACCCACACTGTAGACCGCCCGAAATGTAGATGTGGTCCAACCGGATGCTTGGGATCCACCGGAAGAAGGAATTGACCGGCCAGGTTGCGCCCCGCCCCAAGCCGCCCACCGTCTGTGCGTCGGAGAATCCGAGTCGTTCCAGCGCGCGGGCATTGGGACTGTTCTCCGTGAAGTTGAAGTCGCCACCCACAATCGTCGGCATCGATTCGCGTTCCAATACATCCAGCAGATCCGCAAATTGCGAACGGTGTTCGATGGTGTACGCCATGCCCCAAGGCGGCAACAGGTGAACGTTGTAGAACGCGACGGGCTTGCCATCGAACTCGATCACCACGCGGATTTGCGGCTCGGTCGCCTGCCCAAGCGGAACGCGCAACTCCGGTTCAGACTGAAACGGTCGTTTGGAATAGATCGCCGTCCCGAAGGAATCTTCACGCGCGACGTGGCAACTGTGCGGATACCGTTCGCCGATTCTGGCCTGCAACGCAGCGTGCCAATGATCGGTGTATTCCTGTAGCAACAACACGTCCGGCTGCTCTGCTTCGATTTCGCTGATGATCGCATCGGTGTCGCGATTGACCATGAGCAAGTTGACGCTCATCACCGTAGGCGTCGCGGCGCCCACCTCGACCCGACCCCAAGGCCAATACGACACAACCAAAGGCCCGACGGTGAACAGAACAAGAGGCATCGCTGCACCCACAAGCCGCCAGAATCTCGCGACCCCTGCCAGCATCGCGACCACGACAGCCAACAACCCGGCATGGAATTCAAAGGTGCGCACGATCGTTGCCGTCCATGCTGCACCAACGTACATGACACTCTGATTGCGATAGTCCTGCGGCCAAGCGTACGCGAATATGATCACCAGGTATGTACACGCAAGAAAAACCCAAGCCTCGATGCGAAGCAAACGCTTGCGTTTCTCCCACGATGCGCGCCAAAAGAACGACCCGGACTTTTGTTGCTCGCGAGCTGGCGGGTGTGATGGATCGATCAACGTGGGTTCCTCGTTCGATGGTGAAGCGGAAGCGGAGTCGACCCATCGCCGACAGTTCCGCCCGATCTTACTACGCGAAAACGCACTTTGGGCGTCAGTATTTCTCGATGTGGTTTCTTGTCGGTTTGAAGTGGGAGATGTGGGGCTCGAACGGAACAGGAACCAACGTGGGATTGTTCGGAAATGAAAAAAGGCTGCGGACGCCACGCTTTTACGCGTCGACGCCCGCAGCCGATACACACACCCGATTTCATCGCATGTGATGGCGATACTCAGTTTGCCTACGGTCCGTTGAAAACGTTTTGCAGGAATCCGAAGTCTGTCTCGTCCACGTCACCATCCGAATCGAGGTCCGCAATCGCGCAGCACGCGGAACCATAAATCGGGGTCGCACACGAATCCGATGGACATGGGCCGGTGATGCACTCGGCAAATCGTGCGTAGTCGGCGATGTCGATATTCCCGTTGCCGTCGAAGTCTGCACTCGCCGCGACAGACAGCGGTGTACTCGTCGGGTCGGCTGGGTTGCTGCATGAATCGAGTTCGTCGCGGTCGAAGAACCCGTCCTGATCGCGATCAACACCAATGCGATGCTCACTGCCAAGCGGTACGACGGTGAATGTGATTTCGTTGCCCGCGCCGGCAGACTGCCGCAGCGCAGTCACGGTGACTTGTTCGGACATGCGATCGGACTGCATCGTCTGCCCTAAGACGTATTTATAGCCACGCTGCAAATCAAGCTGTTTTCCCTTGGCGACAACGCCCACCGCGCCAGCGTCGGCCAGCACAATCATTTGATTGAGCAAGTTTACCTTCAAGACATCGTTCGGGATGCCCCCATCGAACGTGACCTGAACACCGACGGCTGCGTGTGTGTCGTTGCTGGATGGGCCGAGCAGATCCAGGGGATTCACGGTACCGCCCACGGGAAGATCGGATCCCGAGAACGCCAACATGAACGCGACCAAATCTGCGACTTCCTGATCGTCGGCGACGCTGAATGGAGGCAGCGAGATAAACCGCGTGATGGAATCGACCGACCCATCGTGAAGCAGCCCGAAGCCACGGTTGTTGTTCAGCTGCGTCACGTCGAAACCGGTTTTTTCGTACAACGTCCGAAGCTGCGGCGTTTTGAAGTTTCGCTGATTGGAGCCATCCGCACGAATGATGGAATGGTGCAGTTCGCCGTCGGGCCCGGTCGGGAACTCAAAGATGAAACCGTTTGTATCAACGAGAAGGTTTGAACCGATCCCCGTTGGTAGCGTGTGGCAACTCGAACAATCAGCACCATCCAGTTGCCCCAACCGATAGTTGTCCAGGCCATCTTGCGCGTTTCCGGGCGGAAGGGGCGTACCAGCCGGGCTGAATCGCCCCGTCGAAAAATGACCGTCCAACGACAAGTTCGAGGGTAGCGTGTTGTCCAATGGACGGAACGGGTTCGGTGGGATCACAATGCTCGCCAGAAAATCTTCGAACTCTTGCATTTCCTCCGGCGTCAACTGCGTATCGTCACCCAGCAAGCTGACAAACGCGCCATTGAATTCTTCAATGCCCGTTCGGTCGCCGCGCCAGTGGTGCGGCTCCTTTCCGATGATGTCCTGAAGCGTCTGCGTCACCATCGGGCCCTTCATCGGATGCCACGATGGGCACATCCCGTTTTCCGCATTCCCACAGTTCTGGTCGAACGGTCTCATGTCCCCCGATGGATCCCCAAGGTCCCACGCCAGGCGGTCGGTGCGCGCGTCGATATGGCACGACCCGCACGACACATGCCCCAAGCCCGAAGTCTTGTGTGTGTCGTATAGGTGCTTCCTTCCAACACGAATAGCCGAAGGCGTCGGATCAAAGAGCGGGGCTGTAGCCACGACCGTTTCCGTGGTGAGGTCAAGCGCCTGCACCGTCGCAGCGAATTTGTTGAGCACGAACAGTAAATTCCGCCCGCGATCGATCGCCAATCCCGTCGGTCCTTCGTCGAGTTCGATGGGACGCACATCGGGCGCACTCAATGGTTGGATGCGATCACCGGCTGCGTTAATCACCAGCAAGTTGTTCGACCCCATCGCCGCAACGTATCCCCGCGTTCCGCCCGCGTTCCAGACGATGGCCCGCGGATCGCCAACCGATAAATCCCTCTGCGCTTGCGGGACCGGTGAAAACGAACTGGTGTTTACATACGTCAGGTGCGAGTTCAGATCGATGATGTTCGGAGCGACCGCACCCGTGGGGTCCGCCACTGCCAGATTTACCCGGACAAAACGCCCGTTGACTAGTGGCTCGAATCGGAGGTCGTTGGTCGCGCTCGTTCCGACAACGGTGATCTCGCCACTGCTCGGTCGGACCGCCATCGCCATGTTCATATTCATCAACCCGCTGATATAGGTTACCGCCAGCGTATTCACGTCTATGACGGCAACATCATTATCAAGCATGTCCCAACCAACGGGTCGGCCTGACACTGCCGCGTTTGGACCGCTGATGAAGTCTGTCCAGTCGGCAGAGTTATCGTCGAGCCAGTTGCCCGCATCGTCCTTGCGTACGATCAACGACACCAACGGCGGTGTGCAAACACAATTGGCCGGCGGATTGGCGAAGCAACCCGGCGGCATCGGATTGCAAAGATTGAGCGGTGGGTCAAATCCTGCGCCGTCGTTGGGTGGCGGATTCACACCGCCGTACGGACCATTGGTATTCTGCATGGGCTGAGGAAGATTCAAGAACTCGTTGCCCGTGACGATCGTGGTTGCGTTGCCCGATTCAAAGATCGAGACGTATACTTTGGTGCGACTGGCGTTGTGCGCCATGGCTCTTGGGTCCTGCCCATCAATCGGTATCGTGGCCATGGGCGCGGATATGTTGCCCAAGTCGAAAACCTGCACGACATTGGCCTGCGAACAGGACACAAACGCACGTCGTGGCTCGCCGACAAACACGACGTCGGCGGGCTCGTCCTCGGTGTCGACGG
>JAADIU010000211.1 GCA_013151185.1 Planctomycetota bacterium | reverse complement strand
TTGTCTCCGTCGCATTTTTCGGGGGCCATGTAGTATGGCGTGCCGAGAATCTGCCCGTCGCAGGTGAGGGCGAGGTCGCCGTCGATCCCTTTGATTTTGACGAGGCCGAGGTCGGTGATTTTTGCCGAGCCATCTCCGACGAGCATGATGTTGCTGGGTTTGATGTCTCGATGGATCAGGTTGGCTTGGTGGATTGCTTCCAACCCGTTTGCAATTTGCACGCCGATTTCCACGACTTGTTGCCAGCAGAACGATCCGACGGCATTGAGCATTTTCCGCAGGTTCTCGCCCTCGATGTACTCCATCGCGAAATACCATGTGTCGTCGACGCAGTCGCAGTCGAGGACACGGGCGACGTTTTGGTGGGCGACGAGGGCACCGGCTCGGGCTTCTGCCTGCAACCTTGCGGTGGCCAACTCGCGCCATTCGTCCTGGGTTGCGATAATTTTCAAGATGCAGATTTGATCGAGGTGGCAATGGTGGGCGAGGAGGATGCGGCCTTGGGCGCCTGTGGCGATGGCTCGAATGACGCGATACCGATCGGAGCGAAATTTCGGCCAAGCCTCGCCGGCGGTTTCAAACAGGGCGGCTTGCTCTCGCCATGTGCTGCCGTTGGCGACTTGTTGGTGCGCAGCGAAGGAGAATTTGCAGGCTTCGCATGTGATGATGCGCTCGTCCACGGCGCTGGGCAGGGGCGAGTGTCCATCGCAATGCGGGCATGTCCACGGTGCGTCGAGCATGATCTCCACCCTGATCGGACTCGTTTGGGATTGAACTCGGTTGGGCGGTAGTGCCCCTCGTCTCCACGACTGTGCGACATCATATCACAGTCTGGCAGGATTCGATTGCTCAAATAAGCTGCGTTTCGTTCGGCTTCAGGTTTAACCTACATTTGGTGTGGTTTCAAAATGATGTTACATTCTGTGGAAGGTGCCGCGTGCCATGTCTTGCATGTGGGGTGTTGCCTAAAAATGCTGACCTTTTTCTTTGTGGTGGCCCGATGAAACCACTACAACGACAGACGACGAAACGTGCGCTCGGATGCGCCCTTTCGCCTGAATTCAAAGTCAGCCCAAACTGATATTAGCACACTGAATCAGCCCAAACTGAATAGAGACCAGATGGACGAGCGAACAAGGATGTTCCGGGTGTTGGGTAGTCTTGCCTTCGCGATGGCCGGCGGGGCGGGGATTCTGTTCTGGCTCGAGCCCGATGCCGATTCGGCGGCGTTCGCGGCTCATTCGCACCGTCCTTCGCTGGCTGCACGCCAAGCCGTAGCCACCTGTGCAATATTTTCCGAGAACTGGCAGGTGTTGACCATCATTCCCGTCGATTCGCGGCAAGAAAGCCGATCGCTGGTCGCCGTCGGTCCGCGCGAAGACCTGCACTTTGTGGTTTCAAAAGAGGGTGTTGTTGCAGCCCAGAACGCTTGGCGATCTCAGCAGCAATTTGGGGGCGATGCGAGCATCCGGGTGGGGGTGACGGTGGCCTCCGGCGAACACGGCATCGGGGACCACCAGTTTGAAGGGCTTCGAGCGCTGTGGGAGGCTTTGAATAACTCGGTCGCGCACTCAGGGGACTCGATTCCCCTCGACCTGCACTTCGTACACGCCGATCAGCAGAAAAAATTACGCGACACCATCGCCGACGCGCTGCCCGAGCCTGGGCAACTCGAAGCTCGCGTCGAGGGTTAGTGGTGTGAAGCAGAAAGATCGGGCATCACCTTTAGTTGAACGCTTGTCGCCGTAACTGTTGCGTTCGAGGTTCTTGGTAGGGTCCGCTGTGAGTTTGAGAATTTATTGGTCTTGATGCACTTTCTGTTTGCCGGTTGGGCTGACCTTTTTGGAATTGTTCGGCATCATTCGTTTTGGTCAGCCGTTTGCGATCATCTTGCGCTGTTCTTCGGGCTTCGGATTGCCGTTTGGGGGCCGTTCTTATGAACGATTCCGCATAGGCGACCCCTTTACCCGGTCAACGCACCCGCAAAATGCAGAATGTTATACGTCAGCGCGCACCACAGCGCGATGCACCTCGCTTGCACCAAGCCGCGGACGCGGAGAATCCCCGCCACCCGTCGCCTTGGGAGCCACAACAACCGCGATTTGTTCTGCATCCATGCCGGGCAACAAAGTAGAAGTTTTCATGCACCCGCTATAGCATAGCCGTCAAGAAAAATTCCCAAACTCTGTGCGGACCGCGGATGTCATCATCCACCGCCGAACAAATGGTCCGCACAGCGGACCCTACTCGGCTACTGATAGTATGGACAGGCAAAACGACTTGGAGAGATTCGATGACCCATTCCCAGGCCAAACAACTCGCTGATGCCCTGGTCAAACTCATCGATGCCAGGGTAGACATGATTTGCCGAGATTCGATTCGTGAGGGAGTTTACTACCCCCGAAAAATGCACTCAGGCGATAACGAACAAGAGTCCCACCGCTGTTTCGTAAAGCTCCCTACTGAAACGCTGCAATGAAACGGCGATTGAAACGAAGGACAACAACAAGCTGCGTCCCCGTTTCAATACCTGTTTCAATACCCGGGTGGCCCAGGTCCTGTGGACCTGGGGGAGCGATTGCTCCCGACCGCAACGTCCGGCTGGTCGCTCGCGTCCCATCCACGTCGAATCGAGACCCCAAGTCTAAAGACTTGGGCCACCCGGCCACTGAGGATGGATTTGGAACCCCGATCGATGAAGTTAGATTCGATCCTCCAGGAGGAGTACATGAATGATTGCAAACGATAGACGCGAAGGCGCGTTGCGAGCAATTCAGTTTGGAATAGCGCAGGCGCGCCTCCTAGCATACGAGCGGGAGTCGCACAAACGGATAGCGTCCTTCCTAGACGAACTCGATTATCTAATCGCAATGCTACTTGAAGAAAGTGAGCAAACGGCGATGTTTGAAGAAGTGGCACGCGAAATTGGTAGAGAATTTAATTGTATGCGGATCGTCGAACTGTTTCTCGGCACCACAAGTTGAATACAAGGCCCGCTGTGATTGCCGGGCATCGGACACTGAGGGACAAACAATGAAAACAATGAAAACAATGAACAATGAGGGACATGGAAATAGGTGACTGTCCCGGATTGTACGGATTGTACTGGAAGGACAACAACTAGCTGCGTCCCCGTTTCAATCCGCCGGATTTGCCCGTAAATTGTCTTGCAGTGAGTCCACGGCATTCCCAAATGCTGTTGTGTGCATGCGCAGCACGACAAGTCTTGCCGCCAGTGCCCCTATGAAGACGCTAAGAACTATTGCCACAACACGAAGCCTGATTCGTAGTTGATGGCACGCTTGATAACATTGCCAAGAAAGCCATGTATCGAACAACCAATCATCTGGACTAAGAATATTCCCGTCCCGAAAAGATGATGCTCGGGGCAACGTGGGTTCCTGTTCATAAACAAGCCAACCAGATATCAATCCGACCTGACTGCCGCCGGATGACCACTGCGCCTTGTCGTAAAGAACCGGCAAGGCCATCGATCCAAGCCATATGATGCATATCATGGTTCCGGCGATGAATCGAAAGCTTTTTCTTGCGAAGCCCTTGGACGGAGGTCCAACAGACTCCATCGCGGCCACGAATTGATCGTGTCTTGATAGACCGCACTCCGGGCAAGCTGGTGAACTACTTGGTGTCAATGGATACCCGCACTGTATGCATGCTTTCGTCAATACCCTGAGTCTCCGTCGTTGCGTTTTCACAGCAAGGACTACCCACACTAGAAAGCAAGGGGATGCAACAAAGAGTAACGAAATAGATAAGAGTAACTCAGTATCATAGGATTCAAACGTCCACAGAGGGTCTTCCAACCAATTAGCATCGAGAAGATCGCCAGCCCAGTCTACTGATTCACGGGGTGGAACTTCGTGCAATTCATTCCAATGAAAGAACACAGATCCGTGGGTAATTCCCCATGAAGTCAGGCGCGTCTGACAATACAAATCTGCCGAATATGACGCACCCCACGATCCACAGATTGCCACGGTGCAGCACAAAGCAACCCACTTTATCAATTCTTGTTTTCTGTACTTGCCGGCCTTGTACATGATTTCATGGGCACCGTACTGACGGAGAATCGCATTCGTACGTTATGGTTCGGTGTCCTCGCTCACTTTGTTGCCGGGTGGCCCAGGTCCTCTGGACCTGGGGTCTCGATTCTTCTGCTTACCGATGAACTC
>JAADIU010000347.1 GCA_013151185.1 Planctomycetota bacterium | reverse complement strand
TGCGCGGTGTGCCCATGCCGTTCAGCGCGAACACACCTTACATCAACACCATCCCACGCGCGCATCAGCCGCCCTACCCTGGTGATCGTCGGATTGAGCGTCGTATCAAGAGCCTGATTCGCTGGAATGCGATGGCGATGGTCGTGCGCGCGAACCGACAGTGCGAAGGCATCGGTGGTCACATCTCGACCTACGCGTCGGCTGCAACGCTTTACGAAGTCGGGTTCAACCATTTCTTTCGTGGCAAGAGCGGTGAGAGCACGGGCGATCAGATTTTCATTCAGGGCCATGCGTCGCCCGGTATTTACGCACGGGCGTTTCTTGAAGGGCGGATCACGCAGGCGCAGTGCGAAAATTTCCGTCGGGAGTTAGCCGCGGGCGGTGGACTTCCGAGCTATCCGCATCCGTGGTTGATGCCTGATTTTTGGGAGTTTCCGACGGTGTCCATGGGGTTGGCTTCGATCGATGCCATCTATCAAGCCAGGTTCAATCGCTACTTGCAGGACCGCGGGCTTGCCCAAACGCAGGGTTCGCGCGTGTGGGCGTTTCTCGGTGATGGTGAGACGGATGAGCCGGAAAGCCTGGGAGCGTTGACGCTTGCCTCGCGCGAGAATCTCAGCAACCTCACGTTCGTTATCAACTGTAACTTGCAACGTCTGGATGGTCCGGTGCGCGGCAATGGGAAAATTATCCAGGAATTGGAAGCTGCATTTCGCGGTGCCGGTTGGAACTGCATCAAGGTTGTCTGGGGTGACGACTGGGACCCGCTTTTTGAAAACGACACGGACGGTCTGTTGCTTCAAGCGGCAGATAATCTCATCGATGGCTGGAGTCAGAAGTACGTCGTGGAGCCCGGTTCGTTCACGCGCGAACATTTCTTCAACTCGATTCCCGGACTGCTCAAGTCAGTTGAGCATCTGTCAGACGATCAGATCATGGGGCTTCGTCGTGGCGGGCACGATCCTGCGAAAGTCTATGCAGCGTACAAACATGCGGTTGACCACACCGAAGGCCCGACTGTGATTCTGGCGAAGACCGTCAAGGGTTACGGTTTGGGAGAAGCGGGCGAAGGTCGCAACGTCACCCACAATCAAAAGAAACTCAACGAAGACGAGCTGCGCGATTTCCGCGACCGATTTGATATTCCCATCGGCGACAAGGACCTTGCAGATGCCCCGTTCTATCGACCGGCGGAGAACAGCAAGGAAATACAGTATCTTCTTGAGCGGCGCCGGGCCTTGGGCGGATCGGTTCCCAAGCGCAGCGTGAAGCGAAAGAAGGTGGTCATACCGGGTCGCGATGTCTTCGCCGAGTTCTACAAAGGTAGCGGCGAACGCGAGGCATCCACCACGATGGTATTCGTGCGCATGCTTGCGCAACTGCTCAACCACAAAGAGACCGGGAAATATTTTGTGCCGATCGTCCCGGATGAGGCACGCACATTTGGTATGGAAGGATTGTTTCGAAAAGCGGGGATCTACTCGCACACCGGTCAGTTGTATGATCCGGTGGATTCACATTTGCTTTTGTACTACCGCGAAGCCCGCGACGGACAAATTCTCGAAGAGGGCATCACAGAAGCCGGGGCTATGGCGTCGTTCCTCGCAGCGTCCACCGCCTACGCCACGCACAATCGCCCCATGATTCCGCTGTTCATTTACTACTCTATGTTCGGGTTTCAGCGTATCGGCGATCAGATTTGGGCGTGTGGTGACATGCGTGGGCGCGGTTTCTTGATGGGTGGGACAGCCGGGCGAACCACGCTCAACGGCGAAGGGTTGCAGCATCAGGACGGGCACTCGCACATTCTGGCTTCAACCGTGCCCAACGTCGTGGCCTACGACCCTGCCTTCGCCTATGAGCTTGGCGTGATCCTGCAGGATGGCATTCGTCGAATGTACGGCGAACACGAAGACGTTTTCTATTACATCACGATGTACAACGAGAATTACATTCAACCTGCGATGCCCAAGGGCGTCGAGGACGGAATCCTCCGGGGAATGTACAAGTATCGCGATGCCACCAAGCTGGGCAAGGTTGGCAAAAAACCTCGTGTTCACTTATTTGGCAGTGGTACCATCTTGCGCGAAGCGCTTCGGGCTCAGGACATTCTCGATGAGCGATTCGGCATAGCTGCCGATGTGTGGAGCGTGACCAGTTACAAAGAGCTTCGCCGCGACGCCTTGGCTGTTGAACGAGAGAACATGCTGAACGCCCATCGCAAGCCAAACAAGTGCTACCTTCAAACGATGCTCGACAAAGAACCGTGGCCGATCGTCGCGGTGTCCGATTATATGAAACTGCTGCCCGACATGATTCAACAATGGGCACCGGCGGGCATGACTTCATTGGGTACCGACGGATTCGGTCGAAGTGAATCGAGGCCGGCGTTGCGGCGACACTTTGAGATCGATGCGGAACATATATGCCTTGCGGCAATGTACCAACTGGTGCAGCGAGGTGAAGCCGAGCCCGAAGACGTGAAGCGTTTGGTGAAAGAACTTAAGCTCGACGCCAAGAAGCAAGATCCCATCCTGATGTGACCGCGTATTGTCGGACACAATTCTGGCTCGAACCAACACCGAGGTGCCGTGCATCATCAAATCGGTTCATACATACTAAGTGAACGGGTCGCGGTCACCGACGTCGGGACGGTGTGGCGGGGCTACGATCGCGGTGGTGGTGGTCCGGTTCATGTCAAGGTCGGTGAACCACGCTTCGCAGAGCTGCGCGTGTCGATGCAGGCACTGCGATCGGTTCAGGAGCAACAGCCACTGCATCAACCCGGGCAGTTGGGCGTGGTATCAATCCGCGACTGTTTTCTCAGTGATCAGGGGGCGGCAGTCCTGGTTACGGATCATCCGCAGGGGCGACGCGTAGCCGACGCAGTCGCGGCCTACGATGGTGCCTATCGCCAAGTCGCTCACTTCTTTCGCGAAGCGGCTATGATTCTGAAAGCTTACCACGATGTTGGTATGACACACGGAGATATTAGCCCCCGGACATTGTGGGTTGATGACAGCGATCTACCGGTATTCGCAGAGTTCGGGATGGGAGTTCGGCAGGACGCGCTCCAATCAAGTGAACCCCCGCGCCAGGGAGACGAAGGCCGAGAGCGCAAGTTCAGACTCGACCAGCGGGCAGACCTGTTTGCCTTGGGCACGGTGATGTACCTACTGCTCTCCGGCGAGACAGCCACCGAGCATCCACTTGCCGAAATGAGCAGCCCGCACTCAGTTGCAGATGACATCGCCCCCATCGATCGCGTAGCCCTCGAAGCACCCACCGAACTTCGGGCTATTTGTAGCCAACTTCTCGCAACCGATCCAGTGCATCGCTACCTGGATGCCGACTCGCTCATCCGTGATCTGGACGCCTACCTTTATGGAAACCGATCCAGGCCCAGCGTCAAACTGGCCTTTGTTATTGTGGGTGCTTTGGTTGTCGGTTTGTTTGGGTTGTGGGGTGTGACCGGAGGTGGGCCATCTCGCATCGTCGACGTGAAGCTACTTGTCGCGCGGGCGGATGGTCCGAAAGGCGAATTCGAGAGAATAGCCACCGCCGATCATGCGTCGTATGCTGGCGACGCGCTGCGATTGGATATTGTTCTATCGAAACCTGCCAATGTCGTGGTGATCTACCGTAGCCCCGACGGTCGTGCGTTCATGTGGGACGTAGCTACGCCATCGCGGTCCAATCAAATCGCTTTCAGTATACCGGTGAATGCTTCGAGCAATGGTTGGCGGGTGCCTTCCCCCGGCGGGGTCGGAGTTCTCGTTGTTGTTTCTGCGGCTGACCTTGCGAAGATTGAGGCGTTGGTTGAACTCGAACTCATGTCAGTCGGCGAACCACCGCAAACGTACAACGCGATCACTTGGCGGGGCGGCAACCTGAGTAGGCGAAGCGAACTCAACACGTCTGCCGACACGGGTGCAAGATCAAGAAAGCAACGGGGAAAGTCATTTCCCCAGTACGCCGACCTGCTCATCAAGAATATTCAACCCAGTGCAGACGATGTGGCGATTGGCTGGCTGTACGTGATTGGTGAGTAGAGCGTACGAAGGCAGGACGCTTCAGGGTTCCTATCGATCGCGTTTCGGGCGTCGTTGACGTCGAGCGGTTGAGCGGCCTGGGCGGTACCCGGCGGTTAGTTTCTTTTCGCGGTCTGTCGAATGGTAGTGATCTTCGTTTTGTACGTTTCTGTTGGATTGTTGTCGGCGGGCGAGGATAGCCGCTTTCGGGGCGTGCGTCGGGATGAGCGCATCGCAGCCGTCACCGATCAGGTCGGAGCGCCCGGCATTGATGAGTGCCTGGCGGACCAGAAAGTAATTCTCCGGTTTGAAGAATTGCATGAGTGCCCGTTGGTACTTGCGGTCGCGCAGGTGCTTGGCGATGAACACGGGTTTCATGCTCATCGGGTCGATGCCGGTGTGATACATACATGTGGCGATGTCCATGGGTGCGGGGATAAAGTCCTGCACTTGGTCGGGTCGATACCCATTTTGTTTCAGGAAGATGGCCAAGTGAATCATCGACTCGATTGAGCTACCGGGATGCGAAGCGATGAAGTAGGGAACAAGATATTGTTTTTTGCCGGCTTTCTTGGATGCCTTTGCAAACGATTCCGCAAATCCGGCGAAATCGTCGATGTCGGGTTTTTTCATCAAGCGAAGCGTCGTGGGGTCGGTATGTTCCGGTGCGACTTTCAGATGTCCGCCGACATGATGTCGGGTCAGTTCTTCCATATACTCCGGTGATTGTTGGGCCAAGTCCATCCGTACCCCGCTGGCTACGAATACTTTCTTGATTCCTTTGACTTGCCGCGACTCACGCATGACGTCGATCAGCGGTTTGTGGTCGGTACCCAGTAGCTTGCAAACCGTCGGGTGAACGCAGGACAGGCGGCGACACTTGGCTTCGACTTCGGGCTTCGTACATCGCATCTCGTACATGTTCGCCGTCGGACCGCCAATATCGCTGATAACACCTTTGAAGTGCTTGTCGGTAGTAAGGTTCTTCACTTCGCGGATGATCGAGTCCTTTGAGCGCGACTGAATCGTTCGCCCTTGGTGCATCGTGATCGAGCAAAACGTACACCCGCCAAAGCAACCGCGCATGATCGTGACCGAATCCTTGACGACCTCGTAGGCTGGGATGCGTTCGTCGTAGGAAGCGTGGGCTTTGCGCGTGAACGGTAGATCGTAGTAGCGATCCATGTCGCCTTGTGATACGGGAAGGCGCGGAGGATTGACTACGACGGCTTGCCTGTCGTGGTATTGTACCAGCGTCTTTGCATTGAACGGGCTCGTCTCAAGGTGGTACAGGCGCGTCGCACGTGCAAATGCAGTGTGGTCGTCAAGCACCTCATCATAGGTAGGCAGCACCACCACATCCGCACCGCTTGGCGGGGACTCGCTGGCTCCACATACATAGGCGACCCCGCGCATGTTGCGCATATCCTTCGTCGATTCGCCGTTCGTAAGGCGCTGGGCGATTTCGATGATGGCATCTTCGCCCATACCGTATGCGATCAGATTGGCTTTTGCGTCGAGAAGGATGGACCGCATCACTTTGTCGGACCAATAGTCATAGTGTGCGAGTCGTCGTAGCGAGGCTTCGACCCCGCCCGCAATGATGGGCACACCTTTGTAGGCTTCGCGGGCCCGTTGGCAGTAGGGTTTGGTCGCGCGATCGGGACGCAAGCCGATCCTTCCACCGGGCGAGTACGCATCGTCGTTGCGCACTTTGCGACTTGCGGTGTAGTGGTTGATCATGGAGTCCATGTTGCCTGCGCTGATGGCGAAGAACAGGTTGGGCTTGCCAAACGTTTTCCAAGGTTCGCAGCTTTGCCAGTCCGGTTGGGCAAGAACGCCGACACGAAAGCCATGCGCTTCCAGCAGTCGACAGAGAATACCCGCAGCGAACGCGGGATGATCGACATACGCATCGCCCGATACGAACACCACATCCACAGAATCCCAGCCGCGGTCGAGCATTTCCTGTCGCGACATCGGTAGCGGAGGCGTCACCTTCGGCGCAAATTGGTCAAGGGCGATGGAGAAAGATGCGTTCGGCGCGTTCGTGACCATGTGTGTTTCATCCGCGAGGTCACCGTTGGATATGCCATACAGCACAACCGAGGGCAACCCGCCTTGGCCGCCAAAATAGGCGGTGGGCAAGGTGGCATCATAGCACAACCGCGAATCCATTTCGACCGCGAATATTTTCCGTATCGCCAAGTCCACGAAGGCAGAAACCACTATCGGTGCACCCATCTGATTTGATCGGCGGAGGTGTGAGGGTTATGTTGACGTTCCACCATTGGGGGTGTCCGGACGCCTGGTGGGTTCCGCGGCCTTCAAAGCCGTTGGCGGGTCGTCTACGCGGCTCGCGGTGGGTTCGATTCCCATCCACCCCCGTTGCCCTGTTGAATTGTATCAAGGATTTGTCTCTAGGCCGAAACGCCAAAGGAGTTGGACCTGTATCTGATCGTGGACAACTACGCCACGCATAAACATCCGAAGGTGAAGTCATGGCTCAAACGGCATCGGCGGTTTCATATGCATTTTACGCCGACGGCATCTTCCTGGATGAACCTGGTCGAGCGATGGTTTCGGGAGATCACCGACAAACGCATTCGACGGGGTACGTTCAACAACGTGAAACAACTGCAGAAGGCGATCACGGATTACATCGACGAGCACAATAAAGCACCCAAAGCATTCAAGTGGACCGCCAAAGCCGACACCATTCTAAAAAAAGTCCGACGAGCACGAGCCGCACTGGATAAGATGCAAACAGCCTGAGAAACTACACTAGGACCTAGCGACAACCTTGGCCAAAGCCAATCGCCTGCGCAATCAGCAGCCGCAGGACTCGAACAAACTCTATGGTTGGCACGAACCGGAAGTGAAATGTATGCGAGTTGGAAAGCCCCTGTCGTTCCGTAGCCTCGGCGTCGCCTCACACTGTGCTGGTCGATGTCGAGGCGACGGGAGGGAAGGGGCGGCCCGCGGTAGTTCCCGAACCAAGGCCGAGCATTCTCGCTGGAGGCAGATGTGAGAACCAGGAAACCTGCCACACGCGCGCCGGGGAGTTGCTTAACAAAAGGAACGGATTGTCCATTTCACGCTGAACCAGTACAGTCTTTAGCGGTTCGCGGATGCGTGCGGTTTGGTCGCATCTGACATGATTATTGGACCTTGCTTTCGACAACCCGCTCGACGCCTATTCGCGCTTTATCCGATGTACTTCATTTCCGATGAACAGTGTCCCCGAGGTGAAACTTTCCAGAGAGAAGCCACTGGAGTGTTGTTGTGTCGAAGTGCGCCTTCTTGTCCTATCTGATCGTCCTGATCGAAAGTACGTCGGCATTCGCACAGCTGAATGTGCCCCTCGCACCGCCCTTTGTGATCAATGCGAACGCGGGTTCTGACAGCGGGATTGATGAACAACCGGACCTTGCGACGGACGGAAAGGGAACTTGGTTGGCGGCTTGGTCGTCGACCGAAAATCTTGGCGGTTCAATCGGGACTGATCGTGACGTATTTGTGTCGAAGAGCACCGACAATGGTGCGACCTGGAGTCCGCCCAAGGTAGTCAATTCTGACGCTACAACAGATGTAGGTGAAGACTTTTGGGTAAGGATCGTCACCGACAAACTGGGCAACTGGGTGATCGTCTGGGTGTCGAACAACGACCTCAATGATTTTGACATTCGATTTTCTCACAGCACCGACGACGGCGACACTTGGGTTGCATTTCAGGTTCTCAATAGCAACGGGGGAGCGGACTCGGGTACTGACGAAGCCCCGGAAGTTACGACAGACGGAGCGGGGAGCTGGTTGGTTGTTTGGCATTCTGACGAAAATCTCGGAGGAACCATTGGTACCGACCGCGACATCTTCTTTGCGCGCAGCAAGAACAAGGGTGCGAGCTGGAGCGCGCCAGCCACATTAAATACCAACGCGGCGACCGACACCGGAAACGACTCGAACCCACGAGTCACCAGCGATGGCAATGGCCAATGGGTAGCTACATGGCAATCGTTGGAAAACCTAGGCGGCTCCCTCGGGGCTGATAGCGATATTTTCGTTTCACGCAGCACAGATCTAGGCGCAACCTGGACCGCACCAGCCGCTCTCAATACGAATGCCTCGACAGACACTGGCACTGACGAGTTTCCCCATGTCGGTGTGGACAGCGCGGACAATTGGCTCGCGGTGTGGCAGTCAACTGAAAACCTAGGTGGCACGGCTGGGACCGATCAAGACATTTTCATGGCGGTCAGCACAGACGCAGGAGAAACATGGTCAGCCGCGCAACTGTTGAATAACAATGGGACGACCGACAGCGGTCAGGATTTTGTGGTCCAAGTTGCAAACGTGCAACCCGACGAATGGTTTGCGGTCTGGAGTTCAACCGAACCTCTCGGGGGTACGATCGGTGTCGATATTGACCTCCTGGTCTCTCGCAGTACAGATGGCGGGGCAACCTGGAGTTCGCCGGAAGCGATCAATGTGAACGCAACGACAGATACAGAGGACGATCTTGTCCCGCGGATCATGGGTGACGGCTTGGGGAACTGGTTGGTTGCGTGGTATTCATCAGAATCGTTAAGTGGAACCGTTGGCGCCGACATTGACATCCTCGCGACTACGTTCGCGTTATCCGATTGCAACAGCAATGGTGTCGGGGACGGACTGGATATTTCAAACGGCGTCAGCCGGGATTGCAATGGGAATGGGATTCCCGACGAGTGTGATGGCGGATGTCGAAGTTCCTTTGAGCGCCCAACTTGCGATACGCTGGACTCCGATTCCGACGGTGTGGACGACTGCCAAGACCGATGCGCGAACACACCAACGTGGGCCGTGGCGGATGACGTCGGTTGTGCGTGCAGTCAACTCGATGATGACGGGGACGGTATACACAACTGCCTTGACTGGTGTCCAGGGCAAATCGACTTCGACACCGATGGCGACCACGTTCCGGATTGTGCCGATCAATGCGTGGATGATCCGAATAAGTCCCGCCCCGACATTTGTGGATGCGGCACACCCGACGTCGATTCCGATAGTGACGGTACACCCGATTGTGTCGACGCCAGCCCGAACGATCCGAACGTCAGCGATCCTGTCACGTCCGGTTCTACCGACGCGGGGGAAGATTCACCGCAATCACCTGAGGATACGTCTGCGGAAGGAATCGGCGAAGAGGGTGATTCGGGTGAGATGGGCCCGTCTGGCGCCGATCCCGCATCCGACGGCGACGCTGCCCGAGGCGCGACCGATGTGTGTGGGGCTGGCGTGCTCGGCTGCATCTGGTCGGTCATGTTTGCGATGGCAAGCCTGAGAATTACGCACAACCGGAGCCGCGCCGGTCACTTATAACGGCCACCGATTGCTTTCGTAGTGCCACCGTCATTCGCCCGCGCGACGCGATCCGTTTGCATGTGCCATTCGGCAGCTATGCCGCATCTCGCCAAAACCACCGAAGTGAGAATTCCTTTGCCCCGTAGTAATCACTGGTTTCGATTTACGCACCCCGATGTGGTGGTCTATGTGAGCGCTCAATGTCAAGTTGGAAGAGGTAGGGGGTGCTGCGGGTAAAGCTTGTGTGGGTGAGAGATGTTCTGGTACCGATTTTTTTAAACAATTCGTTTGATTTTTTGCATGGTCCTTGCGCATAATGCGGGCCACGTCCAACGAAGCAGTTCATCCGTTCATTCATGGTGCGGCAATGCGGCCTGTGCAGGCCACGGTGCCGCGCGTGGTGGCAGTTTGTCAACAAACATAAAGGAGAAGGTGTGATGAAGAAGCCCATGAGGAATTGTGTTGGCGTGTGGATATTGGTGTGTGGGGTCGGAATAGGCAGCAGTGCATTCGGGCAGGTTGCGATGCAAGCGGATCAAGGGGCAACTTCGGGCGGCTCAAATGTGGCGGCGGGAGCGTCGGTCGAAATCGTGAATGAGGCGGTGGGCGTGTTGTGGCCGTATCGTCGATGCGACACGAACAACGACTGTCCGGGGAATCGGTACTGCTTGAGCTTGGGCGAATGTGATGACCCCGGTGTTTGTGTGCGGCGTCCGAACGCTTGCCCCGATGTTTGGGATCCCGTGTGTGGTTGCGATGGTATGACGTATGGCAACAAATGTGAAGCTGCGGCTGCTGGTGTCAGCGTGGATTTTCAGGGCGAGTGCCCTGAGATATGCGGTGGCATTGCGGGCGTTCAGTGCAGCGATCCCGGTGATTTTTGCAAGCTGAACGAGGGCGAGTGTTGTTGCGATTTCCAGGGCGTTTGCACGCCGATTCCCGTTGCTTGCCCGGAATTCTACAGTCCGGTGTGCGGTTGCGACGGCGTGACGTACAGCAACGAGTGTTTCGCGGATGCGGCCGGTGTTAGCGTGGACCATGTCGGTGCGTGCGATGTGCCGTGCTGTGATCCAGCCGATGAACCGGGTGTTGGCGGTAATCCTTTCTGCTTTGAAGGTGCGAGTTGTTGTGCCGACGGAACGTGGACATGTAACAATCCCGACGGCACACCGTCGTGCAACACCGGTCCGGTTTGCGAGGACCAATGCTGCGACCCAGCCGCTCAACCAGGTGTAGGCGGCAATCCTTTCTGCTTTGAAGGCGCGAGTTGCTGCGACGATGGAACGTGGACATGCAACAATCCTGACGGCACACCATCGTGCAACACGGGTCCGGTTTGCGACCCATGCTGCGATCCAGCCGCTCAACCGGGTGTAGGCGGCAATCCTTTCTGCTTTGAAGGCGCGAGTTGCTGCGACGATGGAACGTGGACATGCAACAATCCCGATGGAACACCGTCGTGCAATACCGGTCCGGTTTGCGAGGATCAATGCTGCGACCCAGCCGCTCAACCGGGCGTTGGTGGTAATCCGCTCTGCTTTGAAGGCGCGAGTTGCTGCGATGACGGAACGTGGACATGTAACAACCCAGACGGCACACCATCGTGCAACACGGGTCCGGTTTGCGACCCATGCTGCGATCCAGCCGCTCAGCCGGGTGTAGGCGGCAATCCAGCCTGCTTTGAAGGTGCAAGTTGCTGCGCTGATGGCACATGGACATGCAACAATCCTGACGGTTCCCCGTCGTGTGATGCGGGTATGGTCTGCGATGAAATCGGCAAATGCTGTCTTGAAGGCGGCGCGTGTACCGAGACGACCGAGGCAAAATGTCTCGAGCAGTGCGGAGTGTTCTCCGGTGCGGGTACGTCGTGTACAGGTGTTTTGGATTGCCCCATCCCGCCGATCATCATTGCCGCGTGTTGCTTGCCGGACGGAAGCTGCGCAGAGACCACCGAGTGCATCTGCGATAATCGTGGAGGTGTATGGGGTAACGACCCGGTCTGTTCTGCGACGACTTGCGGTGGGCCCGAGATTTGCGGCGGATTCGCGGGCATTCAGTGCAGCGATCCGAACGACTTCTGCAAGCTCAACGAGGGCGAATGCTGCTGCGATTTCCAAGGCGTTTGCACGCCGGTTCCGGATCTATGCCCGTTGATCTACGCTCCCGTGTGCGGGTGTGACGGAGTGACTTACAGCAACGAGTGCATGGCCGACGCTGCCAGTGTGAGTGTCGATCATCAAGGAGCGTGCGCTTCCAGTCAGTAACACGCCGGGCATCGCTCGGTAGGAAGTATCAAGATTCGTTCGCGTCGCCAAGGGTCAGCAATGACTCTTGGCGACGCTGCATTTCGGTCGGTCGATATCGCCGACGGTGTGAGTGCGGCTCCGGCTTGTTCGTAATTCTTGTGGAGCAGGCAATTGAGAATTAGCCCTTGGAGAGAGTCTATTGCCCGTTGGCGTCGTCGCCGTTTGAAACGAGTCGGTCGATGAGTTCCTGAATTTGCCGGACTTCAAAGGGTTTTCTTAGGAAACCGGAAAAGCCCTCTTGCAACAAACTTTGACATTGGCCTTCGGTGAGTAGGCCGCTGGTTGCGATGAGTTTTGAACTTCCTAACCGCTCGTTTGTGCGAAGGGTTTTGACGATGCGTCGGGCGTCGATGTCATGGAGTGACACATCAACGACGATGACAGCTGGCTGAAGTTGTTGGGCCATTACCCCGGCTTCAAAGGCAGAGTCGGCTACGGAAACTGCATAGTCGCCCCCCGCACCGATCGCTTCCGAAAGCAGGGCGGTGAAGTCCGCATCATCATCCACAATCAACACGTCGACCGCCCCGACATCAAGGCGATCCGTCGGCATTCCGTGTTCCTTCATGAATCGTACGAGTTGATCCACGGGGATGCGGCGATCTTTGCTGCCCGGAATGCGGTACCCACGAAGCTGCCCGGTGTCGAACCACTTGGACACCGTCCGTGGCGCAACACTGCATATCTTCGCGACTTGCCCTGTGGTTAGGACGGTGCGGGACTTGGCACCGTTCGGTGGTCGAATTGGAGTTCGATCTCGCGTGTGATCCATCATGGCATACCTGCCCTGGCCGACATTCAGACACGCCGCCGAGGACGATTGTTTCGTTTGCGCCGTTCGTAAGGTCTGTTACGCTTCTTTGATGCGTATCGGCAATCTTGAACCCGACATTTGCTACGCCGGTGTATGCGCAGGGAGGAATCCCATCAGCGGCGCACAACTACCCTGCGGGTCACCCTGCCGGGTCGTTCACCTGGATGGAACAATGGAAAGATAGGATTGCGATACTGCTCGGATTGCCCTGCCGCCGCCTCGTCCGACAGCGCGATCACCGGACCGATCATAGGCACGCAAAATGTCAAAGGAAAGCCACACGCGGCAACGTGGCGGATGCGTTCCCAACCTATGGCGCGCTGCGTCTGTTGTTCAATCGGGGTTTCGCCCATCAAAGCGCTTCGATTGAAACCCCGAGAAACCTTCCCGCGTCGAATCACGACGACCCACGTTGAGTTCTTATTCATCCTCGTTGTAGGTGAGCGATACTTCCTTTTGCCGGCTGGTCTCGTCGGCGGTTTGTGCAGGTTTCGGTTGTCAGAAAATTCGCAACCTTCGTTCGGACCCGTTACAACAACCAGAATGGGTGTTCGCACGAGTGTGTGTCGGAAAATCCACAAGAGTGGCTGCCGCTTGGGTTCGCTCCTGTTCGCCAAGTCGCCGGTATCAAGGAGTCAGAGTATGAAACGTAGAATTGTTGTCGCATTCGCAGGTCTCTTGGTCGCATCAAGTTTTGGATGCGTTGTCACTCAGAAGGCCGACTCGGGTGTCGTTCCGGAAAATATCAACGCCAAGTTTTTAGCCGACGACCTCAAGCCCGAAGTTTGGGTCAACCGATTTGAAGTCGAATCCCGTGAGATTTTTGCCCACCAAAAAGAGATCGTCGATGCCGTCAATCTTGAACCGGGAGATCGAATTGCCGATGTCGGCGCGGGGACGGGATTGTTCATCGGCCCGTTCGCCAGCGCCGTCGGTCCCGAGGGCAAGGTCTACGCCGTCGACATCTCGCCAAGACTCATCGACCATTTGAACGAACGCGTCGCGAGTGAGGGATTGACGAATGTTGTCGTCATTCGATCGGAAGAGAAATCTGTCGAACTCGCCGACGGCTCGGTAGACGTGGTCTTTGTGTGCGATACCTACCACCACTTCGAGTACTACGAGGCGATGTTGGGTTCGATCTTCAGCGCCTTACGCCCCGGTGGACAACTCGTCGTGATCGATTTTGAACGCATTCCCGGAGTATCCCGCGGGTGGATGCTTCGGCACGTTCGCGCAGGCAAAGAACGGTTCACGGACGAGATCAAGCGTTCCGGCTTCCGCTTCATCGAAGAAGTCGAAGTTTCCGGGCTAAAGGAAAACTACTTCCTCCGCTTTGAGAAACCATAGGTGTCGGAAAGCAAGGGCTTCGGAAGGGGCTTCGGACTCTGGACACTCGCGTTTCTTGTCGTTGCCAACATGGTGGGTGCGGGTGTGTTCACCACGTCCGGCTTCACGTTGCAGAGTCTCGGCTCACCGCGTTTGGTGCTGCTCGCTTGGGTCGTAGGTGGCGTGATTGCCCTGGCGGGCGCCGCTAGCTATGGACAGCTCATCCGCGCCATGCCGGAATCGGGTGGTGAGTACGTATTCTTGTCGCGCGCGGTCCATCCACTCGTCGGTTTTGTTGCGGGCTGGGTTTCCTTGATTGCGGGTTTCACGGGGGCCATCGCCTTCGCTGCGACCGCGCTGGAAAGCTACGCGATGCCCGCAAACCTGAGGCCCGCCTGGCTACCTGCGAACAGCGTTGCGGTTTCTGCCGTGATCGTTGGTGCGCTCTTTCACGGGTTCAAACCGCGGATCGGCGTTATCTTCCAAAACACATCCGTCCTTCTAAAGCTCGCAATGCTCGCCGGTTTCCTGGCGATGGCCGCGGTGATGCTTCCGGTCGATCAATGGCAGGGTGGGGTGATCGCGATCGCCGCGTCATCTGCGAGCGCGGAGCGATCGGTCATCGTTGCCTTCGCCGCAGCGCTGGTTTGGATTTCTCTCAGTTACTCTGGATTCAATGCGGCTGTCTACATCGCAGAGGAAGCGCGCGAGATCAAACAAACGGTTCCCAAGTCGCTGCTCCTCGGGACATCCATCGTGGTTGTGTTGTACTTGCTGTTGAACTTCGTGTTCGTCTACGCCCCGCCAAGCGATAGGGTCGCTGGAAAGGAAGACATCGCAGCCGCCGCAGCCGCGTGGATTGGTGGGCATCGGTTGGCGGTGTTTGTACGCGTTATCATTTCGGTTGCACTCTTCACCTCGGTTTCAAGCATGATGATGGCTGCCCCACGCGTCTATCGAAAAATGGCGGACGATGGCATGTTGCCAAAATTCTTGGCCAATGGCGGTGAAGCCCCGCGCGTTGCTGTCGCGGTGCAAGCGGGATTGGCGATTCTCTTTATTCTCATTTCGTCGCTTCAAGGTCTTCTTTCATATCTGGGCCTTACACTGTCGATCACGGCGGCGTGTTCGGTTGCCTGTCTTTTTGCGCCTTCGATACGTCGCAGTCCGTACCTACATCCCAGCACCCTGCCGCCGACTTTGTACATCGTATTCACGCTCGGGGCGGCTGCGATCATGACATACGGTGAGCCCAAGCAGTTGGTCGCCAGCGTGCTGACCTTCCTTGTTGGGGCGATGGCCTACTTCATCACCAAGTGGCGTCAGTGTTAGGTTCTGTCGGGAAAATGATGGATTTTGTTTTGTTGAACCGATGACATGATGGAACGATTGGATGAAAGGAGTCCATCATGCTTCGACATCGGCTCACGGATGAGCAATGGGATTTGATTTCGGATGTGTATCCCCAACCCAAGCGGACGGGGCGGCCCCCTCGGGATCGCTAGGAGGTTGTGGATGGTATACTTTGGATTCTGCGTACCGTTTCGCCGTGGCGTGATTTGCCGAAGGCGTTGGGGCCATGGGCGACGGTGTGGGATCTATTCGATACTTGGAATCACGATGGTACGTTACATACGATTCCCGATCGGCTTCGTAGCCAAGTCGAACGAAAGTCAACGAGGATCGCGACGCACTACGGAGGTATGATCAAAATGGCATTCATTCAACGCTACCTAAGATTGGCCACATAAACGTGGTTTCCGACAGAACCTAACCATTGGCAGTGCCCAATATGACAGCGCTACGAGCCTTTCTTGCCGCCCGTGGTCGACGAATCCGCGATCGGCGTTCTCGGAGTCGCGAGCACCGATTCGGAACGAAGTTAGCGCTGTCATACTAAACACAGGTGTTCGGCCTGGCACCGTTTCCAACAACGTTGTTTCTGTTTTGGCGCGAATGTAGGGTGGGTTGTGCTCACCATCTCGCCTTTCGATAAACCCACTGTGAGCACGGCCCACCCTACCAAAGATGTCGCAAAAGGTGCATCAACCTTTCCAGAAGCCGCACTAGTTCGCTCCCAACTCAGCAGCATAGCTTGCCAGAAACTGCAGTCTACGTTTGGCAAGCAAGTACTTGCGGTGTTCGAATCGAGCGTTAGTCGCGAATACTGTGGGGACTATTCACCGAACCCCAATTGGAAATCAGCGAAGTCTCGTAGGTCGACATCGTTGTCTTGATCGAGATCGGCCATTGTGCGAGTCTGTTCGGTGCATCCGGGTTGCAACGTTACTGTGGGGTCGTTGTTTGGCCCCGTGATGCACGAACTGAACTCGGCGTAGTCATCAATGTCCAGGTCTCCGTCAAGATCAAAGTCCAGTGCCGTCGGGGCGCTGCTACCCGATTGGATGCCATTGCCCAAACTGGCTTGAGCGATCGCCACGTCGATCAGGTTGATGACGCCATCGGCGTTGATGTCCAAACGCGCGTTCGGTGCGCTCAGCACGCCTTCGCCTTGGCGCGTCAATATTAGGTCGATGTCAATGCTGCTCGTTTCACCGTCCTGATCGGCATCGCCGACGACGCTAAGGATGACGCAATCGGTGTCGCCGCTCAGCAACGTTCCGCCGACTTCCGAGCGAAGCGCGCCGGCTAGATCGATCGTATACAAAGCAGCGTCGGGTAGGGCACCATCCAAGAATTCGATCACCAGCGTAGTACCACGGAGCCCCTCGTCGAGGCTCACAGCCATCGGGACATGGCCAACAAGGGTTTGGTCGACCACTGAAATGTCGCTTGGCTCTAATGCAGCATTCACAGGTACCATGACTTCGTCGAAAGTGACGAGGATCTTTTGAATACCACCGCGGCGTGGTTCGGAGTTCGAGCCGTTGCTGCCCAGGTCGTTCGCCGTTTTACTGGCGTCTAGCGGAATGCCGATTTCGCCGGCGGATCCATGCGAGCGTACGCTGGACCATGAATTGATCTCACCAGACACGCATGGCGTGATGGGTGCTTCACAGACGATCGATTCGAGTCCACTGTCATCGGGGAACGCAACCGTGCAGAAGACATTGAACTGCGTAAACGCCTGTGCTATCAGCGTTGGTGATTGGCTTGTTGCATCGCCAAAATCATTGTCGTCAACACTATTGTAGACGCCGTCCGGATTATCGTCGTCCCAGACGAAGGCTGTTGGAACACCTTGGTGTCCGGTCACTGTGACTTCGAGACCGACCGAGGCTATCCCGTTGGTACATGTCGCAGGACCGACGGAAATACTACATGACGTGGTGGATGGCGCAGCCACGGTCACACTAAACAGGGCACAGGTAGATTCACCCTCGTCATCTGTCACACATACTTCGCCTGGATAGTTACCGGGTGCGGCATAGAAGTGATCCGCTTCGATGTTCCCGTCCTGCCCCAAGGTGTCACCAGGGGCCCCGAATGGTGCCTCGATGACGGAAACCGCTTCATGCCCCGAGCCTTCGCCCCAGTCGATGGTGGCTGTGTGCGTGTCGCTTGTTCCGAGGTCGTTGAACAATGCGTTCAGGCGTGCCGCCGTTCCGAACTCGACTGGTTTTGTTGGCGATTCAACCGAAAGCAACGTTGGCGGTAGGTTGACCACAGTGACCGCTAGTGTTTGACAGGTCGGACGACCAATGAGGTCACCAATGCAAATCTCGACATTGTATATTCCATCGTCGGCGTACACGTGTGCGCCGGATAGGTCTGCTACGAGTCCCGACGTCGTTGCCATTGCTGTGTCGCGAATGGTCTGATCGCCCCACTCGATCGACGCAGTGCCGGTCGTCGCGGGATAGGGTGTGGCGGTGGCAAGGATCATGTCAATCTGCTCGCCCTCGGTCACGGTGAGATCAGCCGTGGTACTAACCACCGGGACACCGATGTTGATGCCACCGACTGAAAGCAAGGTTGTGTTTCCCGCGAGGTCTACGACTTCACTGGCAACGCTCTGCCCAAATCCGTAGTCACTTAGCAATACGTCCGTCGGGCATGCAGAAACTCCTGAGCGGTCGTCGCTGCATAGGTATCCGATGGTGACAGGAGTAGCATTTGCACCGTTGGCGTTGGCTGGTGGTGAGACGCTGGCGGTGATGGTAGGTGGGGTCCAGTCGATGTTAATACCACCTTCGCTGGCAGAAGCTGTGTTGCCCGCCAAATCGATGACGGTACCTGACGTTCTGAGGTTGCTGCCCTCAACGTCCATCACATCGGCGGGCGTGCAACTTTGGACGCCTGATAAGCCATCCGTGCAAACGAAGCTCACGGTTACGATGGAGTTTTGCCAACCCGATGCGTTTGCTACCGGTGATGCGTTGGCCACGATAACCGGTTGCGTCTTGTCGATATTGATGTCATTGACGGTAACTGTAGCTGGGTTGCCGGCTAAGTCGGTTGCAATACCGTCAACGCTTTGAGCGGCTCCCTCGCCTGTTAGTGTCGCGACAGGTGGGCAGAAGCCTATTCCAGAGGTTCCGTCGATACATTCAAAGGTCACGGCTACGTCGGTGTTGTTCCATCCATTTGCATTCGCAGCCGTACGCGATGCTGTGATGGTTGGTGGCGTCTTGTCGATCATGATGCCATCTACCAGGGCAGTGCTAATGTTACCCGCTTGGTCCCTTGCCGTACCGAATTGACAGGAATTCTGGCCTTCATCTGTGAGTGTCGTAGCACCCTCACAACTGGCGATGTCGGATACACCATCGGTGCAAACAAAGGTGATCTGCACGTCAGATGTATACCATCCGTTCAGGCCGTTCGTTCCAACGAGCACTGGTGAAATACTCGGTCGTGTGGTATCACGTTTGATTGTGACGCCGTTTGAAGTGACACCTCCAACAGACGTAGCAACACAAGTGACAGTAAAGCCTTGGGTATCGAATTCCACAGTGGTAACGTCGCAGCCGGTCAGGTTGGAGATCGGCGAATCGGGATCACTCGTGACCCACGTTACGACGACGTCCGACGTGTACCAACCGTTGTCTCCGAGTGTACCGGAAACCACAGGGGAAACGATCGGCGGCGTGAAGTCAGCCCCGCAGACGCCTTGTGGTGGCGAAGCGGTGGTGGATGTCACCGATGCGTGGTTGTCTGTCAGGTTGGCTTCAAGTGCGTGAGCCAGCGCGTCTGCGTTGTTGACCAAAGTTGTCGATACAAACGGATCGTCGGCTAAGCTGCAACCTGCACGTGCGACGATGACCACCTCGACGCTGTCTCCGTTCGCGATGGTTCCGAGGCCGCACGTCACCGTTCCGCGGGGTGATTGTGGACAGGTGGCGAAGACATACGCAGCCCCTGCGAAAATCGGCGCGCCGTTGGAATCGAAATCGTCGGCCAATGGTGCACCACCGACGATGGTCGCGCCGTCAATGGCGATGCTTTCTCCAAGTCTGTCACCGAATTGGCCATCACTCACCGTCAGTCGCCCAGTCTGTGACCAGTTGGACCCGTCGCGGTCGAACAAGTAAACCGCGCCCTTTCCGTTGTCACGAAGTCTGGCGCCGACGACAATCGTACTACCATCGATATCAACGCTGCTTCCAAACGCGTCGTTCTCAGCTCCGTCGTTTGCGGCAAGCGTCGTTTGCTGTGTCCATGTGCTGCCACTTCTTTCAAATACGGACGCGGTACTTGGTATCCCATCGCCAATTGTTTCCCGATGACCTACGACAATCACGTCACCACCAATCGCGACCGAATGGGCAAATGAATTGGGTGTTGGTAGGCCCGCAACAGTCGCTTCGACAATCACTGCTTCGGTATTCCAAGTTCCGTTGGTGCGTCGGTAAATCGTCAGAGTACCCGGATTAGAGAACGTGGGTCGTACAATCACTGCCAGGGTATCCACGTCGAGCGCGAATTCAAATCCTGGACCATTGTCGAGGCCGATGGAAATCGAATCCTGGGGTGTCCAGGTTGTGCCGTCGAATTCGTAAATGATGATCTCGTTGGCGCCTGCCTTCTCGGCGCCGACCGCGATGGTGTCGCCACTAAGCGAAACATCGAAGCCGAATCGATCACCCGGAGCACCGTTCGTTGTGACAAGGGCTGCGCGATCCGTCCAGATGCCGTTGGAGTTTTGAAACACATGTACAGCCCCGGCACCAGAATTTTCGCCAGGTGCGCCGATCGCGGCTGTGTCGCCCTCGATGGCAACGTCGGAACCGAAGCCTGCTCCGAACAACGATGAGATGGTAGTGGTCAGTTTTTGATGCTCTGTCCAAACAGCGCCGGTGGCTTTGTAGATGTAAACAGCACCGAGACCCTGGTCTTTTTGTGGAGAACTCACGAGCATATATTCATCGCTGACGTCAACGCTCAATCCGTGGCCGTCCTCGCATGCTGCGTCCGCGGGCACCAGCTTGGTTTCGATGCGGCCTTCACCGCTTCGCATCGCGGAAACCAGTTCCATTCCGTCCGGGAGCACGTCCGTCACGCGAACATCAGGTGCGTATCCGGGACCGTTGTTTGATACGTTCAGTGTGTAGGTCAATTCAGATCCCACTGGAATGGGTGTACCAGGTGCGGGGCTGACATTCTTGGTGACAAAGAGGTCGACCAACTGAACGTCGACAACACCAATGTCGTCGCAACCCTCACCGCCGTCATTATCGAGCACGCACACTTTGACTCCGAACGTACCTACGTCGTTGTAGATGTGAGTGAATTCTCCAAAACCTTGACCGTCGGCACCGCGGAAAAACCCTGGAGGTCCGAACGGTGCTTCGTTGAGCGGAAGCGGATCAGTCGTTCCGTCACCCCATTCGACACGGGCGGTGTGCGTGTCCAAGGTGCCTCGATCATTGAACAGTGCTGCAACTCG
>JAADIU010000245.1 GCA_013151185.1 Planctomycetota bacterium | reverse complement strand
TCGGTGTAGAACAATTCAAGGGCGTTGGAGATTTGAGCGATCTCGGCTTTCACTGCCGTTTGCTTTCCCGTAATGAGATAGTCGTTGACTCGAACCGTGACGAGCGATGCCAACAATCCCAAAATGACCAGCACCACCATGAGTTCCACCAGCGTGAAGGCGCAGTGCTGTTGGCGGCGGTTGCAAACTGGTTCGTGGATCTTCATCGCATGACCTCCGTAACCTGTAAAATGGGCATCACTGTCGCAAAGATGACGAAGCCGATCAACGCGGCCATCACGACGATCAACAACGGTTCAAGCGCCGCGGTGAACTTCGTCAAGGCGATCTTCACTTCGGTTTCGTAGCCGATGCGAAGTTCGTCGAGCATTTGGGGTAACTCCCCTGCGCTTTGACCCACGGCAACCAAGTGAACCACCAGCGGTGGAAACACCCGCGAGTTGGCCAGCGTCGGTGCGATATCGCTGCCAGCTTCGATGGCGCGTTCGATACCGCCCAGTTCCTCCACCAGCAGCGTGTGATGCTCGGCGTTTCGCACGATGCGGATCGCTTCGATGAACGGCACACCGCTGCCCAGCAGCATCGTCATCTGTTGGGCGAACCGGGCCACGAGCGTTTTTTGGATCAAGGACCCGGCAATCGGCGTTCGCAGGATGGTGCCCTCGCAGACACGTCGTCCACGCCGACTGCGAATCACAGCAGTACCCAACGCCGCAATGCCCACAACGCCCAGCAACAACCAAGGCCAGTACCCCACCAACACATCTGTGCAGGTTTTGAGAATCGCAGTGGCAGTCGGCAGCGGTTTGCCGCTGCTCATCAACACCGTCAGCAACTGCGGGATGACCCGCGTCATCAGGAACAGCGTCACACACACGCCCAACACCAGCAAGATGCACGGATATGTGAGCGCAGCCGTGACTTGGTGTCGCAATCCGGATCGCTCTTTCAAGAACGTCGCC
Source organism: Planctomycetota bacterium (assembly GCA_013151185.1). Taxonomy (GTDB): domain Bacteria; phylum Planctomycetota; class Phycisphaerae; order UBA1845; family UBA1845; genus UBA1845. Next base: position 3,251 of record JAADIU010000245.1, on the reverse strand, counting down.
AGCTGGGTCAGTGCCTTGTCCAGACCGCCGCTGCGCTGACCGACCTGTACCGCTGCCAAGAACGTCGCATCGAACCACATGGGGTAAGGCGTCAGCGCGTCGGCCAGAGACACGCCGCTACGCACCCGATCCAACACATCGCGCAGGATGGTTTCAAAGCCGCGATGATGTTCCTGTCCGATGAGAACATCGAGCCCTTCGGTCAATGGCACACCGCTACGCAGCAGCAAAGCCAATTGCCTCGCAAAATCAGCGACCCGATCCGCACGACGCGATGGACGATCCCATATTCGCCCCAACATCCCTCGAAGCGTTTCCAACACGCCGTGCGTCGACCACGCTTCGGATTTAGACCCGTCCGCCACCGGACCGAATCGTTCGATCCGCCACCCGCGTTCGCGCAGGTTCCGCCGCCCCTCTTCGGCTGCGTCTGCGGCGAGCGTGCCTTCCGACACCTGGCCTGCGACATCGAGCACCTTGTAATGGAATACTGGCACAGTGTGGTCTCCGCCCTTCTGCTTCGCAGGCTTTCAGTTTCCCGTTTCTTCGCTGGCCTGCGTGACCCGGTTGACCTCCGCCACAGTGGTTTCACCGGCGACGAGTTTGTTGATCGCATCTTGTCGCAGCGTGTTCATCCCAGCGGTGACGGCCGCGTTCTTGATTGCGGCCGCTTCGCATAGCCCGACGATGAGGCTGCGAACCTGTTCGTCGACGGTAAGCAATTCAAAAATCCCCGCACGCTCGAAGTAACCGGTACCCAGGCAACGATCGCAACCCGCGCCGGTGGCAACGTGCAGATCGTTGTCCGGGCTCATACCTATTTCGAGTCGTTCGATGGGTGTGATGGGTGTCATCTTCTTACAACCCGGACACACCCGTCGCACGAGCCGCTGGGCCAGTACGGCCAGGAGCGAACTCGCTACCAGATACGGTTCGATGCCCAGATCGAGCAGCCGTGTCACGGCACCCGCAGCATCGTTGGTATGAAGCGTTGACAAGACCAAGTGCCCGGTCAGCGCGCTCTGCACCGCCATGCGGGCGGTCTCTTCATCCCGGATCTCGCCCACCATGATGACGTCGGGGTCCTGGCGCAGAACCGTTCTCAATCCCGACGCGAATGTCATCCCCTTCTTGTCCGACACCTGCGTCTGGCTGACACCCGGCAAGGCATATTCGATGGGGTCTTCCAACGTGAGCACGTTGAGTTCCGTGGCGTCCAATTCCTGCAACGCCGCGTACAACGTGGTGCTCTTGCCCGAACCGGTCGGACCCGTGACCAGCACGATGCCATGCGTACGCTGCACGATGGCGCGAAACGCTTCGCCCACCGCATCCTTCATGCCGATTTCGGCAAGCGAATAGAGTTTTGCGGATTTATCCAGCAAACGAATCACGATCCGTTCACCGCAGCTTGTTGGCAGCGAACTGATGCGCAAATCGACCATCCGTTCACCGATGGAGACGGTGGTTCGCCCGTCTTGCGGCAACCGCTTCTCAGCGATGTCCATGCGTCCGATGATTTTAATGCGACTGACAATCTCATCGAGCAGGTGCAGCGGCGGTTGAACGTAGTCGTACAGCACACCGTCGATGCGAAGCCGGATTTGAAGATGTTCTGCAAACGGTTGAATGTGAACGTCGCTCGCCCGGCGCTTGATCGCTTCCAACAGAACCAGATTGACCAGCTTGATGACAGGTGCGCTGCCATCGTGATCCAGAAGGTCCCCGTCCGCACGCAGTGCGTCGACGAGTTCGGCGGCCTGCCCGTTCTGTGCCGCGTCGATGGCGATTTCGACGCCCGCATCCTGCGCGGAGTAAGCGGTGTTGATGAGTCGCTGGACTTCTTCAGCGGGCGTTTCGATGGGACACACCGGTACGCCGAGGTGAATCGCGATGTTGTCGAGCACGTTGGTATTGACGGGTGGTGTCACCCACAATGGCATGACGCCATCCGCTGGTGTTTCAAGACCAATCAAACTGTGGCGACGTGCAAACGCGATCGGGATGCGAGATATGAAGACCTCGCTGACGACCCGAGCATCCGATGACGCGGGGGCATCTTCAACCGAATTTGCTGTTTCAGGTTGTTGCGTTATCGCATCCACATCAAGGTATCCTCTGGAAAATCCCCACTCCCAACCTCAGCGGCCTCAAGCGAGTCTTCGCTGATGAACTTCAAATCCGCGAACCGATCGTCGCGTAGAATCACGGGACGAATGAACGCAAAGACGCGGGTCCGTGTGCGCGATGTCGACGATGATTGAAACAACGGCCCCACCACCGGCAAGCGTCCCAGGATGGGCACTTCGCTCACCGTGTCGGACTCGTTTTCGACTTCGAGACCACCCACAATCACCGTATAGCCGTCGGGCAATTGCACGTCGCCGGTAAACGAATTGGTCGTACGCGGCGGAGGCACGGTCGCCGAACCGGCTGCCCCCGAAAAATTGCTAAAACTTAGATCGTAGTTCAACGTGAGGTGATCGCCCTGGGCCACATGGGGTGTCACGGTGAGCGTCGTACCTGCCGATGCGAAGCCCGCAAACGATGTTGTTGCGACCGTGTTGGAAGCGTTCACGCTGGTAAACGGGGCTTCTTCCACGCTGCGCAGCGTCGCGGTGGTGTTGTCGCTGACCACCATCCGCGGCGAACTGATCACGCGGCTGTTGCCGTGGGTGGCGAGCGCTTTGATGATGATCGGCACTTCAGTCGGCCCCAGCAGCACGCCATTGAGACCCACGCCGGGCGTGAGCACGCGTTGTCCGGTCGCTAAATCGACACTCGACAGCCCGAAATTCGAGAAGAGCAGATAATCAAACCCGTCGCCGAGATCGAGCCCTTGCAGTTCGATACCCAAACTGACCGCATCACTCAGCGTCACAGCCACAAGGGTCATCTCGATGAGCACCTGGGCGGGACGCTGATCCAACTCTGTGATGAGATCGGCCAGTTGTTCGTGAAACTCCGGCGAGCCGATCGCGATGATGGCGTTGGTGGCTTCATCTTCGGTGAGTACATAGTCGGGCCCGACAAGACGACGCGGCAGGCTCGCTTGCGAAGACGTCGGTTCAATGGGTTCCTGAGCCGGGGGCATTGGAAGAATCTGTGCTCTTGCAGGCTTTGCCGGGAGGCGATTGCGTCCGGGCGGTATCGTTGCTGTGCTATTGGCAACCGGACCGAACGCAGGTGCATTTGGCGAGCCCCCGAACATGCCCGCCCCGTTCAAGCCCCCCGCTGGATTCGCTGTCGTG
>JAADIU010000303.1 GCA_013151185.1 Planctomycetota bacterium | reverse complement strand
TTGATGGCGCTTGCGCCTACAGTCAATGGTAATTGCGCCGCCGAAAGTGTCGCTTCAATGGTCAGAATGCGAGATGGTCTGCGCGGCTTCGATCGCAGGTGCGGGTCGTTTCGGCGTCAGTGCTGCTAGAATGGGCTTCGCATTCGACCTGTTCGGCAGGTGCTGGCAGGTGATTGTTCAGGACAGATTCTTCTTTGGCTGTGCCCCGGTGCTTCGCGGCTTTTTAGTGCTGGCTTCGGGGGCTGGTTCGTCAAACTCGTTGCCTTGAAATGTGCTGCCGAGGTAGGTTTTTCTGACGAGCGGATCGCGGATGAGTTCTGCCGGTGAGCCGGATCGCAATTCCTTGCCTTCGTCGATGATGTAGCTGCGATCGGTGACCGCCAGCGTCTCGCGCACATTGTGATCGGTCAGCAAAATGGCGATGCCAGCTTCGTTGCGCAGGCGGAGGATTTCCGTTTGCAGTTGCTCCACCGCGATGGGGTCGACACCACTGAACGGCTCATCGAGCATGATGAGCGTCGGGTCGGTGACGAGTGCGCGCGCGATTTCGAGTTTTCTTCGCTCACCGCCCGAGAGTGTGCGGGCTTCCTGGCGGGATTGGCGGGTCAAACCGAATTGATCGATCAGTTCGTCAGCCCGTTCGTTGCGCTCGAACTTGGAAAGATGTTTTAACGTTTCGAGGATGGCGAGGAGATTCTGGCGGACCGTCAGGCGTTGAAACACGCTGGGTTCCTGCGAAAGGTAACCCATCCCGCGTTGTGCCCGTTTGTACATGGGAAGGTTCGTGACATCCTCGCCGTCAAACATCACCTGTCCGCCGTCGGGGTCGATCATTCCCACGGTCATCCGGAAGCTGGTGGTTTTTCCGGCACCGTTGCGTCCCAAGAGACCGACAATTTCTGCCGGGTAAACGGAGAAACTGAGGCCATCCACCACCGCCCGGTCGTTGTACCGCTTGACCAGTCCTTTCGATTCCAACAGCGGATGATCAGCCACGCTCACGCCTCCCACCGGACTGAGGACTTCCACAAGCTCCGTGAGCCTCCGACGATGTGTGGAAAGGTTGTGGACAAACAGCCATTCGTTGCTTCGCCCATCGCTCTAGGTTTCCCATGTTCACAATTGTGCTCTCGTCTATGGAAATGCAGGGAGCGGTTCGTTCTGTCTTGGACATAGGGTCTAACCCGGTTCACAGCATCGATTTACTGAGCGTGGCGCGATCGGCTGCCCTCTCTTGGAGTAGTTAGCAGCCTGCTTGATCTCTCACAGAGTGACACGCTGCGGCATTTCACGCACTTGTCGCATGATTTGTGGATAACCCGTTGCCGCATCGGCGCCGTTCGGACGGCATTTGGCTGTCCTTGGGTACCTTCTCAGTCTCAGCGAATCCAGCGCATTTGACCGATGTTGGGAATCCACCCCCGCTCGCGCAGGAACGGGATCAGCGACGTTCTCAATCCGCTGGGCCAGTATACGAAGAACGCCTTGCCGATCAATTGATCACGCGGAACGGTTCCCTGCTGGTACGCCTCGCCGCGAATGGTCAAGTGCGGTCCGACATCGTCGCGGCTCCACATGCGCGAGTCTTTGCTTTGAGCACTGTTGTCGCCCAGCATAAAGAACTCACCCTCCCGCAGAAGGATAGGGTTATTTTGCGTGCCCCAGTTCGTCACCAGGGGCGGCCTGGCGCTGTTGGAAACGTAGTACTGATCCGTATCAACGACGATGTGGGTGAGTGTCAATTGCGTGTCAGTCGCCGAGATGAACGGTGGTTCTGCCTGGGGTGCAAGGGACCGGCGAAGTTGCCGGATGTCCGGGGCGTATTGGCTATTGTTGGTTGCCAATACGGGTGTACCGCCGACGCTTAACTGAAGTTCATAATCGAGATTTTGAAAACTCAGTTCGACGCTTTTGTGCGGATCGAAGTCCTGGATTTTTTTGGAGCAAACTTCCGTCAGATCATTCGGGGCTGCGACTGTGGCGCGAAGGATTCGTACGGTGCCATCTGCACCGAGTTCGCCAACAAAGACGTCGTCGCGTTTGGTCAGCCCGATCCGCACACTTCCCGTCGTCGCCTCGAACGCAAGCACGCATCGAACCCGCAGGTCGGACACGGGGAAGTATCGGTTTCTGGATCGCATCGCCCATCGCGGCAGCGTGTTGTACGAGCAAAAACTATCCAACTGCACCGACAGATTGACGCGATGGTGTTCGTCGTCGTCGTTTGAGAACGTCAGCGATCGCGTGCCAACCGACCAGCCGCTCTCATCGTCAGTCGGACTCCAGTGTGGCTGATCGTCTCCGACTTTCTGCGGTGGGTAGTCGTGGTCGTAGGCAATCCGCCACAAAACGTGTTGGGCAATGTCTGTCTTGCGTGCGATTCGCATTTTCCCATCGAGTTCGGTCAACGCATCGCCAAAGGATGTTGCAAGCTCCCGCTCTAGTTCTGCAATTTCGCTGCGATCTCCGTCGGCGCGTTGGAGGTATTTAAGATGGCGCGCTTTGTCGAGTGTTGCGAACGTTTTCTTCGAAAGCTCCCCGGTTGGAACGGTGTAGAGATCGCCATCCACAATTTGCAGCACTTCGTTCGGTAAACCGGCGAGGCGCTTGATGAAGTTCGTTACGCCATCGCTCGGTGTCTTGAACACGACCACGTCCCACCGCTGTGGGCCGAGCAGTTCGCCGCCTAAATCGAAGGGCCATTTGAACACGAGAATCCGGTCACCGCTTTTTTGGTTGTGTTTGGCGTCGTTGGTTTCGCGTGTGTCGTTTGCAAAGCGACAATTCTGGCAGATGGCGATGCTCTGCTCGTCGAACCGAACGCCCGACCTTGGCGAACTCGCAGGATCGTTCAGGCCATAGGCAAACTCCCACCCGCAGTTTTGGCAGATCATCGTTCCGTGGGCACCGTTGAGCGTTGCGGCCATCGAACCGGTGGGAATGACGAACGCTTCAATGATGAATGCGCGAAAGACGAACGCGAGAATAAACGCGATGACAATGGAGTCGATCGTTTCGCGAACGCTCTCTTGAGGTGCGTGGCTGGTTTGTTGTGGCTGTCCAGTTGTTTTTTCGTTCATCGTGCAGGGCAACCTTTCGCCACGTCTATTTTCGAAAGAAGCGACTCAGCGCTTCTACCGAGAATGTGTTCCAGAGGAATCGACCACCGGTGCGATTGGATCAGGCGTAACTGTGCAGGCCGGTGATCTTGAAGTTGATGACAATCCAGTTGAACAGCATCACCGCGCACCCAAGAACGGCGAGCAGTGCGGTCCACAGTCCCTTGTCACGCACCTTGAACCGGACGTGGACCAGAATAATGAAGACGAAGAACGTGCATAGGGCAAATACTTCTTTGGGGTCCCAGCCCCACGGACGCCCCCACGAATGGTCGGCCCATATCGCGCCCATCACCAAGCCCGCCCACAGCGTGACGAATGCGAGTTCGAGGGTGACCATGGTTGCCGCATCCAGCACCTTACCCGTCGAACCGCGGCTATCGCGCAGAAACGAATCGCCCTTCGGGATGGCTCCGTCGAGAATCAAGCTGCCCGCACCGCCGACTTTCGCCGTCGATGGATCACCACCACCCAAGCGATAGCGAAGATACAGCAAAGCGATGATCGCGGCGATACCGATCAGGGCGTAACTCCAGATGATCATGTTCGTGTGAATGTACAACCACACATCATCGAGCACGGGCATGACGTTGCTGATGTCGCTGCTGAGAGCCGTCGGCATAAATTCCTGGCACATCATCGCCACCATCGAGCAGATCGCCGAGCCAAAATAGAATAGCCCCTGCATGTTGGTCTTGCGTACGAAGATTTCCAGGATGAACGCACCGAGAACGCCAAACCAAACCGAAGTCAAAATAGCCTCGAACATGTTGGCGTTTGGGATGCGGCCCGAGATGTACCAGCGTAACCCGAGGGCCAACGTGTGCAGGCCAAATGCCACCGTAAGCCCAATCACGCCCAACGTCAGCGCCCGGCGCATTCGATACGCGATGAACATGATGAGCGGAATCGCCGCAAGGGCGTAGACAATCCACACCCAGACGAACGCGTTCATTTTGAAATACCAGCTTTCGAGGTTGAGCTTGTCGCGATCGGGATACAACTCCGGGTTCACAGAGGCGATCTTGTCGGCAAGGGAAGCGATCGCAGCCGACGCGCCGGCAGCGTCTTCGGCACGCCATGTTTTGACCAGGC